>JADGRF010000270.1 GCA_017881055.1 Sandaracinaceae bacterium | reverse complement strand
GGGCCCTTTGCCAACATCGCGCACGGCTGCAGCAGCGTCATCGCCACGCGCGCTGCCCTATCGCTGAGCGACTACGTGGTGACCGAAGCCGGGTTTGGCGCGGATCTCGGCGCGGAGAAGTTCGTGCACATCAAGTGTCGACAAGCTGGGCTCTCGCCTGCGCTCGCCGTGCTCGTGGTGACGCTCGCAGCGCTGCGGCGTCACGGTGGCGCAGCTGACGATCTGCTCGACGAGCCGAACCTCTCGGCCGTGACTGCCGGCCTACCGCAAGTGCGCGTGCACGCGGAGAACTTGCAGAAGCTCGGCATGCCGGTCGTCGTCGCGCTCAACGCCTTCCCGACCGACAGCCCGGCCGAGATCGCTGCGCTGCGCAGTGCGTGCGACACGCTCGGCCTAGCGTTCGCGCTCAGCGAAGCCTATGCGCGTGGTGGCGAAGGCTGCCTGGACCTCGCGCAGAAGGTCCAGCGCGCTGCCGATGCGAGTCGAGCAACGCCCCGCTTCCTCTACGAGCTGTCGCTGCCCCTTGCCGAAAAGCTCGAGTGCCTGGCGACGGAGATCTACCGCGCCGACGGCGTCGACTTCGACCCTGCGGCGCTCGAAGATCTCGCGCGCCTGCACGAGCAAGGCTTCGGTGAGCTGCCGGTGTGCGTGGCGAAGACGCAGCACTCACTCTCCGACGACGCAAAGCTCGTCGGCGTGCCGCAAGGGCATCGCCTGCGCGTGCGTGGCCTCGAGGTTTCCGCAGGCGCCGGCTTCGTCGTCGCGCTCACCGGTGCAGTCACGCGCATGCCGGGCATGCCCGCGGAGCCCGCCGCACATCGCATTCACTTGGACGAGCAAGGCCGGACACGCGGGTTGTTGTGAGCGCAAACCACGAAGCCGGCGACCCCCGAAAGGATTCGCCGGATTCTTCTTCTTCGCCTGACAGGATGCGGGCCATGACCTGGTCGACCGCCTTGTCGTCCAGGCGCAAGAGGGCCGCGAACTCGATGAACAAGCGGCGGCGCCGATTGCGCTGATCCTCCGACTCCTTCTCCGACTTCGGAACCTCGGCCAGCGCGTGAAGGAAGTCTCCGAGTGAACGGCCGGCGACCTTCGCGCGATCGATGGCGAGTTGCTCGTCGTTCGAGGGCGGCGTGTCGTAGAGCGCGACCGCTTGCAGCTTCGCGGCTCGATCGCGCAAGGCACTCACGGCCGCCATGTCCTGCGCAAGCGACTTGCGGGTCAACGCAAGCATCGTGGTGGCGGTCATCTCTGGCACCAGCTGCATGTGCGAGCGTACGACATCGCGCACGTGCGACTTCTCGACCAAGCCGCGGTCATCGAGCGCCAGCGTGCCCTCGGATGCCAGCACCTCGACCTGCAGCTGCGACGCTCCAGGATCGACGCCCGCCTGCACTTCGGTATAGCTCAACTTGCGTTTGCTCACGCCCGTGTGGTCGGCGAGCTTCTGATACTGCGCCAGGTACTTGCCGGTGGCATCGGCTTCCGTGGTGGTCCAATGGCCGTCCGCGTCGCCCACCCCGTCCGTGGCGACGTTCTGGCTCAACGCGATCACGGAACGCAGCAGATCCGTTGCCGCGCGCGGCATGCTCGGATCGACTCGGAGCGCGACCACCGCGCCGCGGGCGTTCAAGCTAACGAAGGTCGGTTCGCTCAGCGCACGTTCGACGCGACGGTACTCTTCGTCCTGCCCAGGGCGCCCGTTGGTGCTCTTGAGCTGGGCGTTGCGCAAACTGACCGCGAGCAGTGTCTCTCCGTGCTCGAGCGACAGCACGTGCAGCGTCCAGTCGCCCGAAGCGGCCAACTGGTAGAACCGTCCACCGTCCGTGGCATCGATCGCCGCCTCGTGCGCGAGCGCGTACACCAGAACATCGCCGACGCGGTAGCGACGGTCGTGCGACGCGGTTGCAGGCTCAGGTGCGCGGTGCTCGTCCGCGACGTTCGGACCCGCTTGCCGCCCGAGGCGCGCGCGCAGCACTGCAGGCACGTACCGGAGGCTGAACACAGCGAGGCCGGCCAGGGCGGCGAGCGTGAGCACGACCGGGAACACGTTGCGCTTCTGCAGATCTCGTGAGTGCTTGCCCATGCTTCACCTAGCTGAGTGTGTCGATCACGGGCCCTTCGCCTTGAGCGGAGTCCCGGCCGTGTCCAACATTTGCTTTGGGGACGGGTCGGACCAAGTCCAACACCACACCAGGCCGCCGGTGTCGATGGCGCAGTTGTAGTCGGTGCCTGAAGAGACCTCACGAAACGTCATCGACGACGGGGGGCTGGCGGTACCATTGCCAAAGCATTCTACGTGGGCGTCCTGCATCACGGCACACGCATGGTTGTTTCCGACCGACACCGAAAGGTTTCGCTCACGAACCGCTTGGACACGCGCACCATCACCGTCGTGTGGCGCTGGCCACGGTAGCGATACGGTGCCAGGCCATAGCGCCGCAGCAGCGCGAGCAAGAGTCGCTTGCTCCACATGTCGCGCACCGTGAAGCGATACTCGACCGGTGGATCGGCCCGCTCGGTTTCGTGCAGTCGCGCCACGATGCGCTCGCGCGCGCTGCCGGCGGCGACACGCTCACCCGCCGTGGTCGCGCCCGCAAACAGGGCCTCGAGGTCTCGCAGCTTCTGCAAGAGCTTGGCTTCATCCATGGCCGGGGAGGCTGCCAGCGGTCGGCGCGCAGGGGAAGCCCGCTGCCGGCCAGTGGGCGCGAACGCGTAGTCGCCAACCTCATCGAACGCGCGCTCGAGCGCCCCTGATCTTCCGGTACCCGCGCGGGCAAATTCCAGCTAGCGTTCAGCGCCGGGCAGCGCCAAGTTCTGCCCTGCTGCCCATGATGGCTTCCCTCTCTCCCGCACTGACACGCCACGGTGTTCTGCACGTCGTCCCCACGAACGACGCGGCGCCGCTCGATCCTGCGCTCGCGCAGCGCATCACGAGTGCGTTCGCGCGCAACGCTGGCCACGGCCTCGTGCAGCTGGGAGCGGCGGAGGTCGACGGCGTGCTGCCGCCAGCGTTTGCGTATTTCCGCGAGCTCGCGCAGCGCTACGTGACCGCCGTGTGTCTT
>JADGRF010000039.1 GCA_017881055.1 Sandaracinaceae bacterium | reverse complement strand
GGGCGCGAAGCCGAAGAAGATCTTCAGCTTGGCGCGCTTCTCCCGCGCCTCCTCGGCCGACACCCGACGCAGCAGCGCGTCGGGGTCCGGTCTATCCCGCACTTCGTTCATGGCGGGCGAAGTCTACCGCCTAATGGCCCGACGCATCGAGTGCACGATTGAGCAGCAGCACGTTGACGCGCGGCTCGCCCAGAATGCCGAAGGTGCGCCCCTCGACGTGCTCATCCACGAGCTTCTGCACCGCCTCCGGCGCAAGGCCGCGGGCCTTGGCGACGCGTGCGGCCTGGTAGTACGCCGCAGCGGGCGAGATGTGCGGGTCGAGGCCGCTGCCCGAGGTCGTGATCAAGTCGACGGGAACCGGCGTGGTATTGCCGGGGTCAGCTGCACGCAGCGCCGCGACGCGCGCCACGATGGCATCTTTCAACGCAGGATTGTTCGGGCCCAGGTTGCTGCCCGTGGACGCACCTGCGTTGTACTGATACGGCGCGGTTGCCGACGGCCGGCTCCAGAAGTAGCGCGGCTGGTCGAACGGTTGGCCGATCAGCTCGGAGCCGACGACCTGACCGCCCTCGCGGATCAGGCTGCCGTTGGCCTGGTGCGGGAACACGACCTGCGCGATGCCCGTGACGAGCACCGGATACACGATGCCCGTGAGCACGGTGAACAGGCCGAGCAGCACCAGCGCGGGCCGGACGATGCCGGTCGCGCTGCGCGTCGCAGTCGCCGGGCGAATGTCAGCTGTATCGTTTGCGGTATGCGTGATCGAAGTCATGACTTGTGCCTCTCGTCTTTCTCAGCTGACGCCCATCGCGGTGAGCATGACGTCGATGATCTTGATGCAGGGGAACGGCAAGATGATGCCGCCGACGCCGTAGACGAACACGTTGCGCGAGAGCAACACCGAGGCCGGCGCGGGCCGGTACTTGATGCCGCGCAGCGCGAGCGGGATGAGCGCCACGATGATCAAGGCGTTGAAGATCACCGCGGACAGCACCGCCGTGGCCGGCGAGTGCAAGCCCATGATGTTGAGCGCCGCGAGCGCCGGATAGGTGCTCACGAACGCCGCCGGAATGATCGCGAAGTACTTCGAGATGTCGTTTGCGATGCTGAACGTGGTGAGCGAGCCGCGGGTCATCAGCATTTGCTTACCGATCTGGACGATCTGGAGGAGCTTGGTTGGGTTGGAGTCCAGATCGACCATGTTGCCGGCCTCTTTGGCAGCCTGCGTTCCACTGTTCATGGCCACGGCCACATCGGCTTGCGCCAGCGCGGGTGCATCGTTGGTTCCGTCGCCGCTCATGGCGACCAGGTGACCTTCCTTCTGGTACTTGCGGATCATCGCAAGCTTGGCTTCCGGTGTGGCTTCGGCGAGGAAGTCGTCGACGCCGGCTTCGGCTGCGATCGCAGCCGCCGTGAGCGGGTTGTCGCCCGTGATCATCACGGTACGAATGCCGATGCGACGCAGCTCGGCGAAGCGCTCCTTGATGCCACCCTTCACGATGTCTTTGAGCTGCACCACGCCCAGCACGCGCCCGCCGTCGGTGACGACGAGCGGCGTCGCGCCGAGCTTGGCGACTTCTTCCACGGCGCGCTGCACGTCCTTCGGCAGCTCTGCGCCCTGCTCTTGCACGAAGCGCGCGATCGCGTCGCCCGCGCCCTTGCGCACGCGCCGGCCCTCGACGTCGACACCGCTCATGCGCGTCTGCGCAGTGAACGGCACGAACACCGCGCCGAGCGTCTCGACGTCGCGCGTCTGCAGGTCGAACTTCGCCTTGGCGAGCACGACGATGCTCCGGCCTTCGGGCGTCTCGTCGGCCAGCGAGGCGAGCTGGGCGGCGTCGGCGAGCTCGCGCTCGGTCACGCCATTGGCGGGAATGAACGCGGTCGCCTGACGATTGCCGAGCGTGATCGTGCCGGTCTTGTCGAGCAAGAGCACGTCCACGTCACCGGCAGCTTCGACCGCGCGACCCGAGGTCGCGATCACGTTGGCTTGAATCATCCGGTCCATGCCGGCGATGCCAATCGCAGAGAGCAGGCCGCCGATCGTGGTCGGGATCAGACACACCAAGAGCGCGACCAGGGAGGTGAGCGTGACCACCGAGGTGCCGCCGGCGCTGGTGACGCCGTACTTCGAGAACGGAAACAGGGTGATGGTGGCCAGCAGCAGCACGACCGACAAACCCGCGAGCAGAATGTCGAGCGCGATCTCGTTCGGCGTCTTCTGACGCTTGGCGCCTTCCACCAGCGCGATCATGCGATCGAGAAAGCTCTCGCCCGCGCTCGCGGTGATGCGCACCAAGATCCAGTCCGAGAGCACGCGCGTGCCGCCGGTGACCGCGCTGCGATCGCCGCCGCTCTCGCGGATCACGGGGGCGCTCTCGCCAGTGATGGCGCTCTCGTCGACCGACGCGACGCCCTGCACGATCTCGCCATCGCCGGGGATGAGCTCTCCGGCCACGACGATCACGTGGTCGTCCTTGCGCAGCGCGGACGCTGGCACCTCGTCGAACGCCGCGTCGCGACGAACCTCGCGCAGCCGCTTGGCGTTCACATCCTTGCGTGCCTTGCGCAGCGTATCGGCCTGCGCCTTGCCGCGGCCCTCGGCCATGGCTTCGGCGAAGTTCGCGAACAGCACCGTGAACCACAGCCACAGCGAGACCGCCAGAATGAAGCTCGGAGGCGCTTCACCGTGGCCCGTCGTCACGGCGTGCACGAACAGCACGGTCGTGAACGCGCTGCCGACCTCGACCACGAACATCACCGGGTTGCGCACCATGCGCCGCGGGTCGAGCTTGGTGAACGAATCGACGATGGCGCGTCGCACGATGGCGCCCTCGAACAGCGGACGGGCTTCTACATTGGCGGACATGGCTTACTTGCCTCCGGAAACGAACGTCAG
>JADGRF010000269.1 GCA_017881055.1 Sandaracinaceae bacterium | reverse complement strand
GACGTCACGCTCGGCGTCGCTGCCGTCACAGAGCTGGATCCGTGCTGGCTGCGTGTGGCTTGCGACGCGCTCGATCCACGCGCGCAGCGTTTCGTTTTGGATGGAAGAACAGAGACTGGGCGACGACTCGGAAAACGACATGGTGCCCCCTGAGCAGGAAGCATGCCGCCGCGCGTCCTGGCGAAAAACGACAATCTGGCCACGATTCGATCTGGAAATCCGCCGATTGCCGTCTAACTTGGTAGTATGCGCAGCAAGAAACGACAGATTGACGCCGCTTTTGAGCCCGTGACTCGTTCGGCCGCCATGTCGAAGGCTGCCCAGATCCTGCGCGCGGTCGCAGACAAAGACGTGACGCTGACGCTGATCGGCGAGAGCGGCTCCGGAAAAGAAGTGCTCGCCCGTCGCGCACACGAGCTGTCGGCGCGGCGTCGCGGGCCGTTCGTGCCGATCAACTGCGCCGCGATCCCCGAGGCGCTGTTCGAGAGTGAGCTCTTTGGTCACGAGCGCGGCGCGTTCACCGGCGCGAGCGAGCGGGTGAAGGGCAAGATCGAAGCCGGGGAAGGCGGCACGCTCTTCCTCGACGAAATTGGCGACATGCCCATGCCTATGCAAGCGAAGGTGCTGCGCTTCATCGAGAATCGGCGCTACATGCGGGTCGGTGGCGCGCGCAAGATCGAAGCCGACGTGCGCTTGATGTGCGCGACGCTCAGACCGCTCGAGCAGGACGTGCGCTCCGGGCGCTTCCGCGCCGATCTCTACTTTCGCATCCAGGGCATCACACTGCAGGTACCGGCGCTGCGCGAGCGAGCTGCGGACATCCTGCCGCTCTTGCGGCACTTTACCGAGCAGCTGTCCCTGCGTCACGGCGTGCGTGCCCCGCGCTTCACGCGCAAGGCCAAGGCGGCGCTGCTGCGCTACGAGTGGCCCGGCAACGTGCGCGAGCTACGCAACGTGGTCGAGATGCTCTGCTTGTTGCGTGATGGGCGGCAAGTGCGCGTCGGCGATCTACCGGAGATGCTGCGAACGCACAGTGTCGCCGACTTGGCCGCGCTGTCGCGAGGCACGAGCTCGTCGATCACGCTCGACCTCGACGACGGCATGCCCGCGCTGGTCCGCAACATCGTGGAGGCTGCGCTCGAGCTCGAAGCGGGCGACAAGCTCGCGGCGGCGGCGCGCTTGAAGGTGAGTCCACGCACGGTGCAGCGCTACGTGGCCACGGGCAGGGTGCGCCTGCGGCACTGACGATGCGGCCTCCGCGTACCATGCCTCCGGCGTGCAGGAAACGCTAGGAGCCACACCGACACCGCCCGAGCGCGCAATCGCTCGGGCGGGGGGGCAGCGCCGCCGCCGTCGTGCGACTCGACTCGCTCGACATCCCGCCCGCGACCTTGAAGAGCAAGTGAAGGCGCCACACGCGACCCGATCACACGAGCCGCGGGCACACTCGTGATGTGGCGCTCAGCGTTTCGTTGATGCTAGTGGATCGTACCCGGGGAGCCGACTTCGATGTTGTCTGGAGATAGGAACGCGCCGTTGGTTCCCGCGACGCTCAACGTCGTCACGGTGCCGAGACCAGCGGTGTTGTCGAACGTGAAGCCGGTGGTTGCGGCACCGAACTGCACACCGGTGATAAGCGTGCCTGACGAGTTGAACAGGTTGACCGCGTCGGCGGTGGAGCTGAGTCCCACACCCGAACCGGTGTAGCTGCCGATCACGAAGCCTGCGGGCGGGACGCCGCCGAACCAGGCCGCGACGAAGTTGGACGCGGTCGTGCTGGTGCCCTCGATGAGAATCACCGACTGACCAGGCGCGACGCTGCCAACGCCGACGACCGGGACGGACACTGCGAAGTTGTTCGAGTTGTCGTCCATTCTCCAGCCAGTCATGTCGACAGCTGCACCGCCGACGTTCGTGACCTCGAACCAATCCGCGGCGTACGGGCTGTTGCCGCTGGCCCAGGGCGCGACTTCAGTGACGATCAGCCTGCCGACGTTGCCGATGCCCGGCGACCCTGCCTCGTTCGCGTCCCCGGCCGCGACGAAGGCGCCGTTGACGCCGAACGCGCTGAGCGTCGAGATGACCGTCAACGGAAGCGTGGTGCCGTTGACGCCAGTGTGGTTGTCGAAGGTCGCGAACGTTCCGGTGGGCGAGGCGCCGAAGCCCACGCCCGCCACCATGTTGCCGGAGCCGTCGAAGAGGGTGACCTCGTCGCCGCTGCTGCTGAGGCCCACGCCGGTGCCCGAGTAGCTTCCAATCTGCGTCACGCGCTGCGGGTTCGCTCCGAGCCAGAGGCTACGGAACGCAGCGGCCGCGGTCGACAGGTTCGCGGTCTCGATGAAGATGACGGCTTCACCGGGGGCGATGGACGTGATGCCGTTCAGGGCAATCGCGTTGGCGATGGAGTGCGAGTTGTCGTCCATTTTCCAACCCGTGATGTCGACGGTGGAGCTACCCGTGTTGGTTACCTCGAACCAGTCGGCAGCGAGTGGGCTGTTGGCGCTGGACCACGGGGCGACCTCCGAGATCACGATGGTGCCGGGGGCCACGGCCGCGGGAACGGTGAGGGTGAAGGCGGCGGTCGCGTCAGGCGTGGCGCCCACGGTTGGGTCGTCGACTGCGACGGTGACGCTCAGCGTGGGCGAAGACGCGTGACTGAGCGACGTGCCAGCTCTTAGGTAGAGCGAGCTGCCGACAATCTCGAAGGACACGGCATCGGTTCCGCTCACGCTCAGGTTGTTCGTGCCCACGCCGTCGTCCGTCACGGAGATGTCCGCCAGGCGCACGTGGCTCGATACGTTGGCCGCCTCCGAGATCGACGGCACCGTGTTCTGCAGCGTGACCGCGGTCGGCGCCAGGTTGGCGGCGTCGTTGTCCTGGATGGTCACGGTCGCGCTGGCATTGGGGCCAACGTCGTAGCTGCCTGTGTCGGAAAGCGTCAGCGTCAAGGTCTCGGCGCCTTCGTCGCGGCAGCAGACGCGAACGAGGTCGGGTCACCGGGCATCGGCAACGTCGGCAGGCTGATCGTCACCGAGGTCGCGCCCTGGGCCAGCAGCAACAGCCCGTACAACGCGGATTGGTTCGAGGTCACCAACATCGGCGGCGCAGCCGTCGACATGACCGGCTTCAGGATGGATGACAACTCGAACAGCTTCGCATCGTCTGTTCCGGTCGTCGGGGTGGGTAGCGTCGCGCCGGGTCAGT
>JADGRF010000268.1 GCA_017881055.1 Sandaracinaceae bacterium | reverse complement strand
GCCGAAGTATTCTGCACTTGCGGCGTTTGCGGCGACTGAGAAGCCTTGCAGCTGAGCGTCGGTCGGCACGTTCACCGTGATATTCCAGAACCGTTGGCTCGCGCCCTTCGTCTTGCCGGATTCGTAGGGCTTGCCGAGGATCACATAGACGCGGCCGGCGGAGCTCGACGCGTCTGGATAGTACGGAGCCCCGACGATCAAGTCTTTCAGGGTGTCAGCGTTGAAGTCTCCGACCCCAGCAACGGCCCAGCCCACCCCGGTGCCGGCGACGACGTTATCGAAGCAAATGTCGGCACCGCAGGTCGCGCCGGTCAGATCGATCGCGCTCGGCCAGTCGCTCGCGTTGGCGACTCGAGCCCGGCCGTAGAAGACAAAGAGCCGGCCCGCGTAGGCCAGACTGCCGTTGGGGTTCGTCCACCACGGGTAGCCGATGGCAAAGTCGTTCATGCCGTCACCGTTGAAGTCACCGAGACCAGCGACCGCATGCCCGAAGCGCGAGGCGGGATCGCCTGCGAACACGACGTCCGGCGACGCGCTCGACCAACCGCCAACCTTGCCGAAGACGAGGTACGCCTCACCGTGTCCACCCACCAAGGCGTCGTCGAGCCCGTCACCATTGACGTCACCAACAGCCGCAACGGACAAGCCCATCTTCTGGCCGGCGGTGCTCGGCGCAAACAGGTGTTTGCGGAAGGGATAATCGACTTGCTTCGTGTTCACCAGCGGGGTGAGCTGGCCGACAGGATCCGCGCCACGCAGCTCGCAGTAACGAGCTTCGCCAATGCGGAACCGCAGACCCACGCTCGTGCTAAGGGGAACAAAGCCGTTCGGCAAAGTCACGTTGTCAGCCGCCGCCCACCAAGCGTCTTGCTGCGTAGGGGTCGCGGTACCAACGTCGAGCGCGCTGTTGGCACAACGTAGCCGGTAACTCTGCAGTTGACCGGAGAAGTCCTCGTGAGGCGTCGCCCACGCGAGCGTAACGTCCCCGGTGCGGTAGGTCGCGCTCCCCGGCAGAGTGACGGTTGTGATGGAAATACCGGTCGATGGCGGCATCGAGACCACGAAGAACGTGTGAGACTCGCTGGCGAGTACAGCGTTGGTACTATCGAGAACGCTCACCGTCACGGTGTTCGTGCCCTGGGTCGCGGGCGCGCAAACGGAGATGGCGCCGGCCGCAACTGTCGTGGTCACGGTGCGGTTCGTGCCGATGTGGACCGTCGCAGTGCGACCGTTGTGAATCGCATCCAGCGTCGCCGTCACGGGCACACCTGTCTCGCCGGCCATGCCGGTAGCGCAGGTGTTGGCGACGCCGACGCCCTGATTGATGGCTGGTGTCGTGATGTCGAGCGTGTCGACCGTGAAGCTCGCCATCTGTGTTGCAGCAGCGCCACTCTGGGTGCTCGTCAGCGTAACCGAGACGGTGTTCGCGCCTTCCGAGGCAGGCAGGCAATCCGTGATCGCAGTACCCGAGACCGTGAGCTGCTTGGTGAAGCTACCGATCGTTGCACTCGCGGTACGGTTGGTGGACTTGTCGGCTGTCGCCGTTAGCTGCACACCATAGACCCCGGCGACGCCCGAATTGCAGCCGCCCCCGATGGTGAACGCTTGCATGTCTACCGGCGCGCTCAGGGTAAGGCTTGGCGCGTCGAGCGCGAGGTCGACGTTGCAGCTCGTCGTGGCGGTGTTCTGGAAGCCGTCGGTCGCAGACGCTTCGATGGTCGCGGTGCTCACGCCGCTGCCGGCCGTGCCGAGGTCGACGGCAGAGAACGTTGCGCTGCTCGCCGCGATGGGCTGCGTCGTCATGCTGGCGATGGAGCCACCCGCATTCGTGACGTGCAGGATCACGTCCACGGTGTCGTTGCTTTCGACGACCTTCACGGTGCGTGTCGCGTGCGTACTGGTGTCCGGGACCGAAATCGGCCCCCCCGCACAAGGGCTGGGTATGAACGTCAGCGTCGGAGCCTGGCAGTCTCCGGTGAGCGAAATCGGATCGGATTGTCCGAGCAGCGCCTTGCCGGACGTGCCCGTGGTAATGTGAGTCGCAAGCACAGTAGCGGACGTGCCCGTCGCGATAACGACCGCCTTGTCCATGTGTGCGCGCCCGACGAAGCCTGCAGGTAGCGCCGGTTCGCCGGTTTTCGGCGGGTCGCAAGTGGCAGTGCCCAGGTTGATCGGGTTGGGGTCCGTGACCGCATGGCGCAACTCGATGGTCGCCCCCAACTGACCGCACAACACAGTGAACGCTGCGTTGCATGCCACCGACGACGTGTCGGTATCCTGCGTGTACCCGCCGCCACCGAGCACGTTGTATTTGGTCCCGTCCACTGGCGACTCAATCTGCAAGCTCACGGGCACAGACAAGTAGCCCACATCCACACTGTCACGCGCCACGTTGCCCGCGCGGTCGCCGACCTCGACGCACAACGTCTGGGTCGCAACGCCCTGCAGCGTCACGGGCGACACGAGCGGCGAGACCCTGTTATAGGCGGCAAACGCCAGGTTGCTGATCCCCTTGGTCGGGTCGCAGGTCTTAGCGCGCGACTGCGAGCAATCGTTGCCAGTCACTGTCGCAGTCACGTCGACCTGCACGCCGTTCGCGCTGTTGCTGTCGGTGTCATCCGCCGGCACGTATTCATACGCACGGGCCGGCGAGGTAATCGCCACACCACACGCCTGGGTATCCACGATCCAGCTCGACTCGCCCGAGGACGTCTGGTTGCCGCTGGCGTCGGTGCACAGCGCTTCCACGGTGTGCTTGCCTTCGCTCAGTTTCACGCCGGCGATGGTGGCGCTCACCTTGCCGCTGGCTTGCTTCGGGGTCGCGGTCTTCGCGTGGCGCGAGTCGCCGTCGACGATGAGCTGCACCTTCTGGCCGAGGGCCATCGCGTCGCTGTCGACCACGAAGTTGAAACCACCGCCAGTCGCGAGCAGCGATGCGTTCGCGTACAGCGCAGGGTCGCCGTTGGCATCCACGCCCGAGACCGGGTTCGGGCTCGCGAGCGTGCAGGTCGGGCCGCCGCAGTCCACGAGCAAGCCAGCCGGGAACGCCGCGCTCTTGCAGGTCACGCCCTTGGGGCCCTGCACCGTCACCGCCAAGGTGTTCGCCGAGGTGCGGCGGCTGAGCACGACGTTGTCGAAGGTGGCGAGCGAGCCCTTGATCTTGGTGGTGGCGACAGTGGTGCCGTTCACCATGAGGTCGACCGGGCGGCCGTCACCTGCATCGGTGGAGACCTGCACCGTCGTCGTGAAGCTCTTGCCCTGCGCGGGACAGCTGTCGGGACCGCCCAAGGTGATGTTCGTCGTGGGCCCGGTGGGCATCGCTGGCTGCACGAAGGTCACGGTCGCGCAGGTGTCGGAGACCGTCACGGTGGCAACAGCAGACTTCGTGGCACCGGCTTCGGCCTGCAGCTTGTGCGAGCCTGCCGTGAGCGTGATGTTCGGGAACACCACGTTGCCCATGGCATCGGGCATCGCCGGCGTACCGGCCGCCTTGTCGTCCACGAGCAGCGTCACGCTCTCGCTCGGATCGACGGCGTACGCTTGCACGCTCACGTCGGTCTGAAAGCCATCTGTCTTCGGATCGCTGTCCTTGTCCACGGTGAGCGCGCTGCCGTCTGCGGGAGACGTGATGACGAGCGCCTTGTACGTGTAGGTCTGGTCTTGCTTCGAACTCACCGACCCGGTCGCGGTCATCACGTAGATCTTGTGCGTGCCGGGCGGCAACGTAGCGCTGGTGAAGGTGATCGCCCCGCCATCGCCAACCGTGGAGGTCTGCTGGCTGGTCTGGCCCTCGATGACCAAGAGCACCACTGTGCCGGGAGCAACGCCGGCCGACGCAGCAGTCACGTCGTACTGCAGCCCCGCGGTGCTGGTGTCGACGTCGTCCGATTCCACGATGATGTAGCCATCTGCGGGCTTGGTCAGCTCGATGGAGGCCGCGCTGTTGGTGGTCGCGCCGCACGCGGACACGCCGAGCGCCAGGAGCAGCGCAAACAACGCGCTGAGCGAAGACCGCGACACACCAAGGTTCCAAATCATACAAGTTCCTCCGACGAACCAAGACCAGTCAACGCGGGCCCGCGCGACGAACCAGGACCAGTCAACGCGGGCCCGCGCGACGCACCCGAGGCGTCACGCGCACTTACAACCCCGCCTTTTTGTTCTTCGCCAGGCACGCGCTCGAGCTTGAGCGTTTTGCGGCCAGGCCTGCGGATTTGTACCAGCTTTCCGGGGGTAACCGCCAGGTCGGGGGATGCGCTTCCGCCGCTCGCCTGGCGCAACCACGCGAAACGCGCTGCCCGGGCGTCGTCCTCGAGGGTCACCGTGTCAGCGAATGGCTCAAACAGCCCGGGTGCGAGCTGGCGGTATGGGCCAAGGTTGGGGTCGCGGTCGCCAGACGCGGCTATTTGCGGTGCAGCACCCAGCGCATGCTCGTACCGACGCCGAGCCCGAGCACAGGCTGTCGGGTACGGCGCCAGGGCATCGCCTACCTCCGCCAGCGCAGAGGCATAGCAGCGGCCGCAATAGACCCCGAGATCACAGTCTCTGCACCCGTGCACGTGCTCCCAGCGCAAGACACGCAACGACGCCGCGTTTTCGTTCCCATGGTGTGCGCGTGCGACGCCTTCGTCGAGTGCGCTTCCAAGATTGAGGCTGAGCATGGTGCAAGGGCGAATCTCACCGTTGGCCTCGATGTGCAGACCTTCGCCGGCGCCGCACAGCATGTCGGTGGCTGCCCGCGGTCGCGGAGCCAATCCCGTCGGGGCCGCCCCATGCTCTCGTTGAATCGCCAACGCCGCCTGATGACTTGGGTTCCAAGCCTCCGGAGCCCGGTTGCCACCCTCTTCGGGCAGGAGCCCTTCAATGTCGAAGCGATGTGTCGCGCCCAAGCCGTTCACGAACGCGATGTACTGCGAAATGTCGTTCTCATTGACCGACATAACCGGCGTCTTCGCGCAAACGCTCAGACCGTTCTCGACCAAGAGCTCGATCGCGCGCACGGTGCGCTCGAACGAACGCGAGACTCCAGTCACAAAGTCGTGCACGTCCGCGCGCGGCGAGTAGAGACTGATCTCGACTTCCATCACGCTCAGCTGACGCAGGCTCTTCGCAAGCTCGGGAGTCATCGTGAGGCCGTTGGTAAACAAGCGCACGATGAACCCGAGATCTTTCGCGTACTCGAGGATCTCGAGGAAATCTTTGCGCAAGGTCGGCTCGCCACCCGACACTGTCAGCAGCAACACTCCCATGCGGGCAAGATCATCGAGCAAGCGTTTCAGCTGCTCGGTGCTCATCTCGCCCTTCTGGCCCTGCACCTGGTAGCAATGAACGCAGACCTCGTTACACCGGTCGCTGATCTCGAGCATCGCGCGCAGCGGCGTGTTCAGACTCGTCTCCAGACGAGAAAGCATCGCCTCCGCGCTACTGGTGGGAGCCTCGCTCATGGCGCGTCACCGAGAGTGAGCGCGCCGGCGGCCAGCAATTCGCCCAAGAAATGCAGGACGTCTTGCTGCGCCGTGTCGCGGACAACATCGAACTCTTCAACGATACTATCGACGATCGCATCCACGCTGCGCCCGTCGCAAAGCTCCCAGACGCGCGTGCCGACTTCGTTCAAGCGGTGCAATGCGCGTTGGTCCATGACCACGACGAGCGCTTCGCCCGCGAGAACACGCGAGGCGTGACGCTCCACTTTGCGCGGGACGCTGCTGGCAGAAATCATGCGTCGTGGCCTCCCGGCCCGTGGGTCGCGATGAACTCGCGCAGCACGACATGGGTGGAGGCACCCAACACCGTGTGTAATGTCCCGACTGGAACTGCTGCCGACAGCTGGGAAGCCACGTCCAACCGTTGTGCTTCGAACGTCTCAAGACCGTCACCAGTCTCGATCGCTTCGCGGACGAGAAAAAGTGCGTCTGCGCCGAGCGCTGGCTCAATCGTTGTTGTCGGGCGATTGCGCTTCACCCGAAGGAGAGCGGCGAGCGGCAGCGCCACATGCTGGCTCGCTTCGAGCCGAGCTGGACTACCACCAGGCAGGCCATACGCCGCCCAGCCCAACGCCGTCCGGACCACTGCGACGCGATCGAACGCGATGTGGCGCGCGTCGCGAGACAGCTCCGCGGCAGTTGTCTTGCCTGCGCCACTCGGCCCAACGAGGAGTACCGCGCGCCCGTCGAGCTCGATGCACGTGGCATGCATGGTGACGCCGCCGGCGAGCTGCACGACGCAGCAAGTCAGTGCCAGCAGCAACGAAGCTGCAGCGATCGGATCCTGCGCAAGGCGCGCCGTGACTGCGTAGCGGAACTGCCCGACACGCGTCACGTCTGCACGGAAGTGCGCTGAGTGTGCTCGGACACCTTGCGGCTGCGCTTCCAGCCGCAAGAGATTCTGGGGGCCGTCCGCCGCGACAGGCGCAACCCTCTCAACCGCCACCGAGCAAAACACATCCGCGATCACGCTCGCATCCGAGACGCGCTGCACGTACCGCGCATACGCCTCAGGCAACTCCCACTTCACCGCCTCATCCGCGAGAATCTCAAACGCCACGCCACCGAAGGCAAACCGGTGCCGCGTAGTGCGCGGCTCTGCATCCCGATCCCGCTCGGCATCGCGCTCGCGGGCTCGTTCGGCGCTGGCTTGCGCAGTGT
>JADGRF010000038.1 GCA_017881055.1 Sandaracinaceae bacterium | reverse complement strand
GGTCGGGGCGACATGATTCGAACATGCGACCTCCTGCTCCCAAAGCAGGCGCACTACCAGGCTGTGCTACGCCCCGAAGGCGCGCGCCAATGTAGCGGACGCTTGCTGTGGGCTCAAGGCCGCGCGGCGCGAGATGGCAGATACGATGTGAGAAATTGCTTTATTTTCTGGGTCGCGAGCGCGCGGTGGCTGATGCGATTCTTCTCGTCGTGCGCGAGCTCGGCCATGGTCAGGCTGTAGCCGCGCGGCTGAAACAGCGGGTCGTAGCCGAATCCGTGCTCGCCGCGGCGCTGGTGGCGGATCGTGCCTTCGCAGGCGCCGTCGGCGAGCTGCACCTGCTCGCCGAGCGGGCCTTCGAGATCGGCGAGCGCGAGCACGACGCGGTAGCGCGCGGTGCGACGCTCGTCGGGCACGCCGTGCAATTCGCGGAGCAGCTTGTCGTTGTTGGCTTCATCGGCGCCGTGGGTGCCGGCGTAGCGCGCGGAAAAGACGCCGGGCTGACCGCCGAGCGCGTCCACTTCGAGGCCGCTGTCGTCGGCGAGCACGAGGCAACCGCGCGCGCTCGCACGCGCGTCAACCAAACCGGAGGTTGCTCGCGTCGCACGCAGCGCATGCGCCATCTCGCTCGCCTTCTTGCGCGCATTGGCTTCGAACGTCGGCCGGTCTTCGACCACGTCGGGCAGGCCCGGAAAGTCGCTGAGCATGCGCAGCTCGAGCGTGCGGAGGTCCGCGAGCAGTGTCGCGAACTCGCGCACCTTGCCGACGTTGCGCGTAGCGACCACGAGGGTGATGTGAGGCTCGGCCACGGCGCCCTACCCGAGCAAGCGTCCGAGATCGATGTCGAGCTTCTTCAGCGCTTCGTTCTGCGTCACTGTCAGCTGCACCACGCCCGCCAGCGCGCGCTCGACCAACGCATCGTGCTCGTCGCGCTTCATCGGGGCGCCTTCGGCGGTGCCTTGGACTTCGACGATCGCACCCGATGCCGTGGCCACCATGTTGAGGTCGACTTGCGCGTCGCGGTCCTCGACGTAGCAAAGGTCGAGCAGCGCCACGCCATCGAACAGGCCGACGCTCACAGCCGCCACGGGCTCGCGCAGCACGCCGGGCTGAACCAGGCCGCGCTTACGCAACGAATCGAGCGCCATCACGAGCGCAACGTAGCCGCCGGTGATGGCCGCGGTGCGCGTGCCGCCATCGGCATCGAGCACGTCGCAGTCGATCGTGATCGTGCGCTCGCCCAGCTTCTCGGGGCGAATCGCCGCACGCAGCGCGCGACCGACCAGGCGTTGAATCTCCTGGCTGCGGCCGCTGACCGGACCGCGCGTGCCTTCGCGACGCTGGCGCTCGGGATTGGCGCGCGGATGCATGGCATATTCTGCCGTGACCCAGCCCTTGCCGGAATTCTTCAGAAAGTCCTGCACGCCGTCTTCGACCGACGCGGAGATCAACACCTTGGTGTTGCCCGAGCTGTACAGCACCGAGCCCTCGGGGTTCTTCTGCACGCGGGTCTCGATGCTCACGGGGCGCAGCGCATCGGCGTTTCTTCCATCGAGTCTCGTTCGAACGGGCACGGGCTCTCAGCTTTCTGCGGGGCGCTGTTCTGCGAGTCTGATCTCGCCAGCTGGAAACGAGAGCGTGAACGCGGTGCCATGGCCCGGCTCGCTCTCGCAGCGTATTTGGCCGCGGTGCGCTACCACGATCTGTTGGGTCAGGGGAAGACCCAGCCCGCTGCCGCGCTGCTTGGTGGTGTAAAACAGGTCGAAAATTCGTGCCTTTTGCTCGGCATCCATGCCCACGCCTTCGTCGCGCACGGACAGCTCGACCGCCCCGCCCACGCGCGCCGCGGACACGCGCAAGACGCCGCCGCTCGGCATGGCTTCGCGTGCATTCTTGATCAAGTTGATCAGCACCTGGCGCATCTGCGCCTCGTCCATCGCGACCAGCGGCAGCTCATCTTCGACGTGCAGCTCGAGCGTCACACCGGCGCGCCTCAGCTCCGGCAAGAGCAACGCGACGGCGCTCTGCACGACGTCGCCGATGTGCTCGGGCAGAAGGTGCGGGTTGGGCAAGCGCGCGACGCGCAGGTATTCCTCGGTGACCGCACCTAAGCGATCGATCTCGCGATGGATCGCGCCGAGCAGCTCTTTGGTCTCCGGCGCAGCAGTCGCTAGTTCTTCCTCGAGTAGCTCGACGTTCAAGCCGATGCTCGAGAGCGGGTTGCGTACCTCGTGGCTGACGTGCGCGGCCATGCGGCCGATCGCAGCCAAGCGCTCGGTTTGAATCAAGCGGGTCTGCGCGTCGCGCAGGCTTTCTTCGCGGGCGCGCAGCGCCTCGACCATGCGCTCGAACTCTTGCGCGAGCCGACCGATCTCGTCGTCGGTGCTCGGGCCGAGCTTTTGAATCAGCTCACCGCGCGCGACGGCTTCGACACGCTCTTGCAAGCGCGGCAACGGTGAGAGCACGCGCTGCGCCCACCACGCGATCACCAGGCCCACCAGCAGCGCCAGCGCTCCGAGGCTCCAGAGCACGGTGATCGCCTGAGCTTGTTGGGCCGACACGCGCTGGCTGGTCTTGCCGATGCTGGCCACGATCTCGTCCCACATCCTGCGCCACTCGTTTTCGATCGCGCGCTCGCGTGCACGCAGGTCGGCGAGGATGCGCTCGGCCCCAGCACGGTCGCCCGAGTCGAGCGCGCTGTAGAGCTCGACGTAGCGCTTCTCGCCCTTGTCGGTCATCGACTGCACGCGACGCAGCTCGCGACGCATGCGCACCAGAGCCGCGCCGTCGCTCTCCCACGGCCCCATCGCGTGGATCTGCGCGATCTTGCTGCGTGCTTGCTCGAGCGCCAGCGGGCGAGCCTTGCGCGCGGCGTTGAGCCAAATGCGCGAGGCCGTGGTGTCGCGCTCGCTCAGCACGCGATCGAGCAGGTTGTTGATCACCGAGTGCGTGGCGCGCGCTTCACTGACCGTGAGCGCAAGCGGCAGGTAGCCTTCGTCGAGCAGCGAGAGCGCAGCCGCCGTGCGCTGGTGCTGCACGAAGCTGACCACGGACACGAGGCCGCTGGCGCTCAAGACCAGCGCAAAACCAAGGACGATTCGCCGCGGTATGGAGAGCCGAACGGGGACGCGCATCGCAGCCAGAGCGTAGCAGCGAAAGCGCTGGCAGCGCGAATCACGGGGGCGCCGGAGCGGTACTCAGCCAAGGCGTGCCCTCGAGCGTGCGGGCGTTTGCTTCTGCTGCCTGCGCCGCCTGCGCATCGCCGAGCAGCGTGAGCGCGTGCGCCCGTGCGTGCTGGATCTCCGCGGGCCGCGCAGGTCCCAGCATGAGCGCACGATCGAGCTCGACCAGGCCGCGCTTCGGATCGCCGGTTTCCACGTAGGCGCGCCCGAGCGCATGGTGCAGACCCGCGCTTGCGGTTGCGACGTACAGCGCGCTCTCGCCTTCGCGTACGACCTCGGGCCAGCGCTGCTGCTGCGCGAGCAGCAGCGTGTACGCCTCGTGCAGGGTGTGATCGTGCTGGTCGAGCGCGGCGATCTGCCCGAGCACGCGGCCGGCGAGCGCCGTGTCGTGCAGACGCTCCGCCACGGCGAGCAGCGCTTTCCACGCGTCTTGACGCTCGGGGTCGAGCTTGATTGCCGCCTCCAGCTGCAGGTGCGCTTCGGCGGGATCGTCACGTGTGAGCGCCGCGCGCGCCAGCATCATGCGCAACACGTAGCCATCATGACCACCGTCCACGATGCGCCGCAGGCAACGCTCGGCCTTGCGCAGCTTCTGCTGCTGCAGCGCGATGCGTGCCAGCGCGAAGTGCGCGAGCTCGTGCTTGGGTGCTAGCGCCAGCGCATGCTGTGCCGCGGGCTCGGCCAACGCGAACTGGTCGTGCAGCACCAGCCCCATCGCCAGCGCGGCCCAGGCATCTGCGCTCTGCGGAGCTGTATCGCTCGCACGCGAAAGCGCCGGCACATCCGCGTAGGCCGAGAAGTCGACTTGGAACTCGGCGTCGTAGCGCGCGAGCTCGGTCTTGATCCGCGCCCGAAAATCGCGATCCAACTGGTCGATGGACACGCCAAGCACGCTTTGCACGATCTCGGCGGTGGCCTTGCCTTCGCCCCATTGCACGAGCATCGGCCGCACGCGCGCAAAGCCAAAGCGCCCGACGATGTAGGCGACGGTCTTGTACGCAGCATAGTACGCCACCGTGAGGTCTTCCGGCTTGCGCGCATGCGTGAACGCGCGATTGAAGTCGAACAGCGCGGGCAGCGTACCTGCGTGCAGCGCCTGCCACAGCGCGTGATCGTCTTCGCGCTTCCATTCGGGGCGCGCGATCGTGGTCTCGTATTCGGCCAGGCCCTCGGTGAACCAGCGCGGCACGTGGTTCTTGCTGAGCTGCAGGTGAAACACGTGGGACAGCTCGTGCCACACGATCTGCCCCCAGTTGAACGGTCCGCCGCGCGGTGACAGGCCCGTCACCACCTTGCCGAAACACACGCCCTGCACGCCGACATTCGGTAAGCCCGTGGTGCGCACCGAGAACTGCTGCGCGTCGGCGTAGAGCTCGATCGACAACGGGCCCTCCGGCGTGAACGCGTAGCGCTGCTGCATGTCGGCATACGCGCGCTGCAGCAGCGGCACGAGATACGGCTCCAAGATCGCGCGCTCGTCGTGGTGCAGGCGGAGCCGAAACGGGCCCAGGGGCCAGGTCTCGTAGTGCGGGCCGATCGCTTTTTCGTAGAGGTTCAGCGTGTTCCAGACCTGAGCGTTGAACGGGTCGAGCCTGAAGGCCGCCTCGAGCTGCGTGAGGCCTTCGGGCTCCTCGCCGATGCGCAGCAGGTTGAGGCCGAGGGTGGCGCGCGCGACGGCGTCGTTCTTGTCGAGCACGAGCGCTGCGCGCGACATCGCGACGAGATCTTCGTACCGATGCTCCCAGTCGGCGTACTCGGCCACGATCGCGTAGAAGCGGCTGAAGTGCGGGTTCTGCGCCAGCACGGCCGTCTTCGCGCGCGCGAAGCCTGCGTGGTCGTCAGCTAGAAACCGCACGGCGGCACGCACGCTGAGCGCTTCGAGATCGTTCGGGTTCACCGCCAGCGCACGTTCCAGCTCGGCGTCGGCTTGGGCCAACTCCATCGTGTGCAGCGCCATGCCCGCACGCGCAACGTGCGCGGCGACGAAGTTGGGGTTCACGGCCAGCGCACGATCCAGCGCCTCACCGGCGGTGGTGAAGTCGAGCGTCTGCGAAAGCGTGATGCGCGCCATCAACGTCTGCGCGCGGGCGCTGTGCTTGTTGTGCGCTAGCGCGTCGAGCACGCTCTCCGCCGCGTGCTTGGCGTCGTACTTCTGCAGGAGCAGCTCCGCCCACTCGAGCTGAGTCTCGACCCGGCCGTGATCAGCTTCAGCGGACTCGCGAAAGGTGTCGTTCGCGTCATGCAAGGCACCGAGCGCGCGCGCGGCCATGGCGACGTACGCGAGATCGGCGGCGCGATCGGGGCCGAGCGCATCGTCGTTGTAGGCGTCGATCAACGCGTCGAGAAAAGGCTTGGCGGCGCGCTCCCGACCGCGTGCGAGCAGCAAGCGCCCCAGCAACGCGCGCGCGCGCAACGCATGCGGGTCGGCGAGCGCAGCGCGGTAGAGCGCTTCGGCTTCATCCAGCTTGCCCACGGCTTCGAGCGCCTCGGCATGCTGGGTGCGCGCAGCGCTCGCGAGCACAGGGGCGTGCTCGACCTGCTGCGCGGTGTCGGCGGCTTCGCCGTAGCGCCCGGTCTCGTAGAGCAGCTTGGCGAGCACCACGTGCGCGACGTCAGCTGCGCTCGAAGAGCCCGCCGCGAGCGCGCGCAGCGCCGCTTCGGCCACGGCGTAGTCGCCACGAGCAAGCTCCTGCTCTGCGCTCGCAAGCTCCTGCGCGTGCACGTGTGCCGCTGCGAGCAGCAGCAGACCGCAGCCCAGCCCCACGCGACCCAAGGCAAGCGAGCTGCGCCAGCGACTCATCTACGGAAGAATAGCGGGCCGATGACACCCGCGCATGGCGTGCCGAGCGCTCAGCCCGGACCCGTGCCGCACGCCTTCTTGGTGCCGTCGGCGTTGGGCGTGCAGCCCAAGCCGAGGAACGTGTCCATCGAGCCGCACGTACCGTCCGGGCGGCAACAACCTTGCAGCGTGATGCCCATCATCTGCATGGATGTCGGGCAGGTCTTATCGGCCGTACCCGGCGCGTTGCGCTCCAAGCAGCTGGCGCTCTTAAGGACCTGCGAGACGTCGAGGCCGCACACGTCGGCGCCCGCGGCGTTCTTCGCGCAGCAGGCCGGCAACGTGACAATGCCGGAGATGCCGCCCGCTTGGCAGCTGTCGCACGCAGCGGATGCACTGCCCGCGCTGCCCTTACTGCCCGCGCTGCCCTTACTGCCCGCGCTGCCCGTAGTGCCCGCGCTGCCCGTAGTGCCCGCGCTGCCCGTGCCGAGCCCGCTACCACCGGCACCGCTGCCGGAGGCGCCGCTGCCCGCTGTATTGCCTGGTGTAGCCGCCAACGACTGGTCGGCCGCCAGGACATCGTGCGACTTGGTGCATGCGCCGAGCATGCCGCTGATCACGCACGCGAACACGAAGACAAAACGCGCCATACAGGGACTCCGCTTCCGCCCTACGCCGGAGGGCTAAAGACTGGTGCTTCCATACCATGCAGGCCGGTCGCGTTGCACGCGCTCGCGAGCCTAAAAACGCAAGGTCGGCGCAGGGCTGCGCATAGGTCCTCACAGCGCCTGGCGTGTCTTGATCTCGAGATAGCGATTGACGGTGGCCACCGCCAGCTCCCCGGCAGGCGCCTCGACCAGACCCACGCCGGCTTTCATCAGGTGCGTCTTGACCAGCTCACGATCGGAGAGAATGTCCGCGGCCGCGGCCCTTCGGTACACCGCCTCGGGCGAGTCCGCAGCCGCGTCGGCCAGCGCTACGGCCACCGGGTCGTTCATGGTCACGCACACCGGCAGGTGCTTGCTGCGCAGCCGCGCCGCCTCCGCGGCCAGCGGCATGGCCTGCGATTCGTCGAGTAGGTCGCTGAACATCACCAAGAGCGCGCGCCGCGGCAAGCGCGTGCGCAGAAACTCCGTGAGCCGACGAAAATCCACGTACGTTGGGCTGGCTTCGATGGCGTACAGGCCATCCAGAATGCGCCGATATTGCGCAAGACCACGCGCGGGCGGCACGAACGCGAGGACGCGCTCCGCAAACACGACCAAGCCCACGCGGTCGCCGGAACGCAGCGCCACCCACACCAGCAAAAGCGCCGCATTGATCGCGTGATCGAGCTTGGTGAGGTCGCCCGACTGCAGCGCCATCATGCGACCGGCATCGAGCGCGACGATCACGGTCTGGCTCTGCTCCTGTCCCGACAAGCGCGTGATCGGCCGGCCGCGCTTGGCGGTGGCCTTCCAATCGAGGTCGTGAAACGAGTCACCCGGCACGTACTCGCGCAGCTGCTCGAACTCGCCGCCGCCGCCCACGCGTCGCACGCTGCGCACGCCGACGCTGTGCAGCGCGCCGAGTCGCGCAGCCAGCTCGTAGCGCTTCGGGCCGCGCAAGTTCGGATAGACGCGCGCCTCGCAGGGCGCCGAGATGCGCAAAAGAGCGCTGCCAAGACCGAGCGATCCTTCGAGGCGAAGATGCAGATCGCCAAACTGAAAGCGTCCGCGCCGAGACGGAACCACCTGGTATTCGAGCTTCGTGCGCGCGTGACCCGGCAGGTCGAGAGCGAGCTCGTCGGGTTCCGCTGCAAAGCCATCCGGGCTGTCGTCACGCAGGGCGCCGCGTAAGACACGCGCATGTTCGTTGCGCACGACCAGCGTGATCGTGTTGCTCACACCGAGCAGAAAGCGCGTAGGCAGCTCCCGCTCGACGCTCGGCACGACCGCCGCAACGCGTCGCGCCTCGAAGTACGCCAGCGCGAGCAACCACAGATCCAGCGCAAGCCCTGCCATGCGCAGATCGTTCCCGAAGAGAAAGAGCGGCACCGTGAGCGCGAATGCCCACGGAAGACGAGAGCCCGGAATGAAGCGCGCCCGGTTCATTCCAAAACCCACATGAAGCGCGCCCGGTTCATTCCCGAACTCCGTCACTCATCGCGGAACTTCGACCGTGGTCGC
Source organism: Sandaracinaceae bacterium (assembly GCA_017881055.1). Taxonomy (GTDB): domain Bacteria; phylum Myxococcota_A; class Polyangia; order Polyangiales; family JAFGIB01; genus JADGRF01. The sequence goes on along the minus strand of JADGRF010000038.1, from coordinate 6,978 downwards.
GATCCGATCCATCACCTCGAACGCGCGCAGTCCGTCGAGCTCGACCTCCGGCGACAGCACCAGGCGATGACACGCGACCGGGTTGAGCATGCGGCGCACGTCGTCCGGCGTCACGAACGAGCGACCCGACAGCAGAGCCGCCCAGCGCGCCGCCACGACCAAGTGCACACCGGCACGAGGGCCTGCGCCGAGCATGACCATCGGCGAGCTACGCGTAGCGCGCATCAAGTCGCGAATGTACGCACGCACGTTGTCTTCGACCTGCACACGCGAGGCGAGCGCACGCACCGCGGCAATCTCTTCGCGCGAGATCACGGGGCGAACGCTGGCCAACGAGACTGTGCCTGCATCCGCGCTGACGCGCGACAGGATCAGATCTTCTTCCGCGGGCGTGGGGTAGCCGACCTGCACCTTGAGCAGAAATCGATCGAGCTGCGCTTCGGGCAGCGGATACGTGCCTTCGTGCTCGACGGGGTTTTGCGTTGCGAACACGGTGAAGTACTCGGACAGCGCGTGCCGCTGCCCGTCGATCGAGACCTGACGTTCCTGCATCGCTTCGAGCAGGGCGCTCTGGGTCTTGGCGGGCGCGCGGTTGATCTCGTCGGCGAGCAGGATCTCAGTGAAGATCGGACCCTTGGTTAGCTGAAACGCCCCACCCTTGAGGTCGTAGACGTGGGTGCCTACGATGTCGCTCGGCATCAAGTCCGGCGTGAACTGGATGCGGCCGAAGTCGAGGCCCACCGCCGCCGCGAGCGCGCGCACCATCAGCGTCTTCGCGGTGCCGGGCACGCCCTCGAGCAGTACGTGGCCTTGCGCGAGCAACGCGATCAACAGCGCCTCGAGCGCGTCTTCCTGACCGACGATCACCTGCGCGATCTGATCGAGCAGGCCGCGCTTCCACGCGTCGAGCTCCGCGAAGGTTCGTTCGTCCATCGTGCCGGCAGGGTACCGTAGTTCCGGGGACTGCTCCATCGGCGTTTAGACGAGCGCGCGCGCCAGGACCAGGTCGATGCGAGCGATCAGCGCGGGCAATTTTCCGGGTTCGCTGTGCGCCGTTCGTTGCAACGACGCGAGCTCCTGCACGGCCTCGGCAGCCACGTGGGTGCCGCGGTCCGTGAGCACGCGGGCCAGGCGGTCGGCCGACGAAACCGGCAGGTGGTGGTGGCGCGCGACGCGCGCGAGCGCGCGACGCACGATGGCATCGACGGCGCCGTCCTGATCGCGGGAGCCGGAATAGAGCTGCCCCATCGCCGCGACGAACGACGCGCTGCCGCGCGGTGCCTTCGCCCGGTCACGGCGCACGGCACCAAAGCGCGCACCGGCACGCGCCAACCACAGGCCAACGCAGACGAAGAGCGCGAACACCGCAGGCATGACGCCGGCTTGCCGCAGGTACTGCATCACGGAGCGCCGCTCACCGACGCCGCCGTGGTACTCGTCGAACAGCACAGGACCATGCGGTGCGTAGCGGCGAACCAAGCGCATGAAGAGCGGAGCGCCCTCGCTCTCACGCAGCGTTCGGTTCTGGAACATGCTGGCCGAGGCGAGCACGATCAACGTCCCGTGTCCGTGAGGCACCGCGACACCGAGCACGTCCTCTGGGCGGTCGCGTCCCGTGAGCGTGCGCAGCAGGAGCTCGTGCTCTTGATGCGTGTCGAGGCGAATGCGCCCCGGCTGTTCCATCGGCATCACGGCAAGGCCGCGTAGGAGGTCGGAAGCGGCCACCGCCCAACGCGTGGCAGAGGGCCCGGCGGACGACACTGGCAACGAAGGCGATGGGAGCGTGCCGTGGATCACGCGCGTGCCGCTGTCAGCGCTGCCGGCATCGACGCTGGGCCCGGCGTCGAGACCACCCGCGTCAGGTGCAGTTGACGGAAGCGGCAGCGGTGGCTGCGCCGTGTCGTGATTCCGCGCGCGCTTGGACCACAACGAGAACGCTCGTTTGCAGCTGTCACCGTTGCGATCGAGATGCACACCGAGCGTATCCGGCAGGTAGTCGCGTGTGCCGGCGACCACGAGCACGCCACCCGCGGCGAGCCAGTGCTCCAGCTCCTCGCCTTCGTAGCGAGACACGGGGCGTTCGAGCGTGGTCTCGCAGCCCCCGAGCGCGACCAGCATGCCCGGCTGCGGCAGCGCGGCGAGATCCTGCGCGTGGCGTGCCGGATGCGCGCCCAGCTGCGCCGCCAGCAGATATAGCGCCCGCGTTCCGAGCGGGCCGGAGCCGTACGTGGAGAACTCACCGGTGAAGCGCCCACGCTGCGCCACGCGACCGAACACGAACCACGATAGCGCTAGGAAACCCAGCACCAGCAGCGCCATGGGCAGGCGGCGCGTGCTCACGGCTGCTCCTCGACCGAGCAGATGCGCGCCGCGAGCTCGCGGCAGTGCTCGTAGTCGTCCCGGCTTGCGGGCTGCCGCCCGTACCACGTGTGATCGAACACGCGCGTGAAGGCACCAAACAGCTTGCGCAAGTCGCTCGCGGGCATCGAGCGCAAGTACTGGCCGTTGGTCTTGTCCGGCGCGAAGCGAATCAGGTGCGCGCGATCGAGCGCGGCGAGCGTGGCGACATACAGCGAACGTAGCGCCTCGCGAAACCTGCCTTGCTCGGCCAAGCGCGCGGCGTCGTCGAGCAGCTGCTGCGGCTCCTGCTCGTTCGGGTGCAGCGCCGTGCTCTCGCGGGCGGTCGTACTGCGTTTGTGCGCGGCGCGGCTCAGGTCGCCGCGCACCTGCCAGATCACGAGCAAGAGCAAGAGCAGCGCGACCAACATCACGACCCACGGCGAGATCTTGGGGAAGTCGATGCGGAACGAGTCGTCCTTGGACTTCTCGTGATCGGGCTTGTCGTCGAACAGCTTCTTCAACTGATCGGTCAGCCACTGCCAAAAGCCGTGGGCGTCGGTCTCGGCGACCTCGCCGAACTCGCTCTGACGAAGAATGCGCTGCACGCGCGTGCGGACCTCGGCATCGTGCTGTGCGACCCGATCGTGCGCCGCGCTCGGCTGCGCAGAGACATGTGCGGGTGCAATGGCCGACGCCAGACACAAGAGCAGCGCGGCAACGGCACCGAGGCTCTTCTTCGCAGCAGAAGCCGTGGTGGCAGGCGCGGTGGCTTCGATGACGTGATCGATGGCGGCGTGCAAGTCGGCGCCGTCCCGCCGACTGCGCGCGTCGGCGAAGGCACACGCCGAGACCGCGGCGCGTAGCGGCTCGAACAGCACGAGCGCCAGCGTCGCGATCGCCAGCGGCACGACTTCGTTGTCGGGCGAGAGAAACGCCGACACGAACGCGGTCTGCAGCCCGAGCAGCGAATTCGTCACGGAGAGCCCAAGCGCCAAGAGCGCGTACAGGTTCGCGATCAGGCACAGGTTGCCCAGGATCAACAGCAGCTCCACGCTCGCCATCACGCCGCGCACGCCCGCGTTGTCGTCCAGGGCGCGACCGAGTGCCGCAAAGCCGCGCTCCGGTGCGCAGCTGGCACGTGCCAGCCACGACGGCGCCACCGAGCCACGCGCGGACAGCAAAGGAAACACCAGCGCCGCAGCGAACGGCGAGACCTTGGCCGCGAGCCCGAGCGGCCAAAGCCACAGCCACAAGCCCGCGCCAACCACGGCGACGGTCGGCACGAGCTGCACGAACGTGCTCGCGGTCTCCGTGACCGGCAACGCAGGCCGCAGCTGCAGCGCAAACGTGCGCGCCAGCTGGCTGAGAGCGGCCGAGCGGTACGCAAACCCCAGCACGAGCAAGAAGGAGAGCACCGCGCGCAGCTCACGGACACCCTCGACACGCTCGAAGTCGTAAAGCAGCAAGACTGCCGCCGATAGCGGCAGCGCCGAGAACCACGCCCGAGCCAGCCGACCGAGCGGCGCCCGGCGCACCAGCAAGAGCGCGCGATCGAGGATCTCGATCGGGGTCTGCGCGGTCCAGCCGGGAGCGTCGAGCGTGCTCACTCAGAAGCCTCCCGGAAGCAGCGCTTCGAGCAGCAGAAAGCACAGCAACCAGAGTACGCCGAGGTGCGCGAGCGCCGACAGCCGTGGCGAGCGGGTGAGCAGCGCGGGGCGTCGAGGCTTGTCGGCTTTGTCGACCGCGCGGCTGGCCAAGCACGAGACGCAGTAGTTGATGCCGTCGATCTTGGTGGCGCACTCGGCGCAAACCCGCGTCCGGCATTGCACGCAAATGCCGATGGCCTCGCGTTCCGGGTGGTTCGCGCATGCGGCGACCGCTTGAATCACGCTCCGCTTGTACAACGCCGCTAGGTGGGGGCGAAAGCCGCGATCCCAGACGTGATCACGGCGCACCCATTGCGGACAGCTGCCGCCCGCGTTACGGAAGTGGAACGTGAGCGCGCTGGTCGTCATCAAGACAGGTTCGGGCGTACCGGCGGTGGTGGCGACGCGGCGCGACTGCGAGATCTGGATCACCACGGGCGCCGGCCTCTCGCAACACGACGCGCAGGTCGTCGACGTGTACCTGGGCGCGGAGCTGCCGCCGCCCGAAGACGTGCCCGGGGTGATCGTGAGCGGCTCGCCCGCCATGGTCACCGACCGCGAGCCCTGGAGCGAACGCACGGGCGCCTGGCTCCGCGAGGTGATCGCGCGCGGCGTGCCCGTGCTCGGCATCTGCTACGGGCATCAGCTGATCGCGCAGGCCCTAGGCGGCGAAGTGCAGGACAACCCGAGCGGCCGGCAGATGGGCACGATCGACGTCACACTCTCACAGGCGGCCGAGACCGACGCGTTGTTCGCCGGCCTAGGGCCCACGCTGCACGTGCCGGTGTCGCATCGGCAAGTCGTGGTGCGCTTGCCCGAGGGCGCCACGTTGCTCGGCCAAGCCGCGCACGATCCGAACCACGTCGCGCGCTTCGCCGACAACGCCTGGGGCGTGCAGTTTCACCCGGAGTTCGACGCGCGCATCGTGCGCGGCTATATCGACGCGCGGCGCGAACAGCTCGCGGCCGAAGGCCTCGATGCGCAGGCGCTGTCGGATGCCGCGACCGACACAGCCGACGGCACGATCCTGCTGCGTCAGTTCATGCAGCTCGTTCGAAAGCGCCAGCACTAGCCCGTCATGACCGGTCGCTCGCGCGCAGAACGCTCGGTGCTGCTCGCGGTCTGTGCGCTCACGACCTTCCTCGGAGCCGCGCTGTCGTTCGATCTGCAGCCGCTGGTCGGGCGCTATCTGCTGCCACAGCTCGGCGGTGCGCCCGGCGTGTGGGTCAGCTGCCTTGCGTTCTTTCAAGTGGCGCTGTTCGTCGGGTACCTCGCCGTGCACGTGCTGACCAGGCGCCTGTCGCTGCGGTCCCAGCTGCTCACGCTCACGCTCGTGCTGATCGCCGTGATCGTGCGCGGGCCGCTCGTGCTCGCTCCCGTCGCCGAAGACGCCGCGCTCACGCCGGTAACCGCCGTCTGCAGTTTCCTGCTGACGCAGATCGCGCTCGGCTACCTGGCGCTAGCCATGACGGCGCCTCTGGTGCAGCGCTGGTACGCGCTCGCCAGCGAACGCGAGCCGTACGTGCTCTACGCGCTGTCGAACGCGGGCTCGATGCTGGGCCTGCTGGCGTATCCGTTCGTGATCGAGCCGCGCCTGGACTTGAGCACGCAGGCGCGCGCGTGGTCGTGGCTGTTCTACGGCTACGCGTTCTTGCTGGTGCTCTCGGGCGTGCTTTCGCTGCGTGCGCGGCCTGCGCAGCGCGTCGCCACGCTGAACGCCAGCACCGTGAGCTGCGCAGCTCGTCGCCGCCGCGCACTCGCCTGGATCGCGCTCGCTGCGGCTCCGAGCGCACTCCTGGTCGCAACCAGCAACCACATCACGGTCGACGTGGCACCAACGCCCTTGCTCTGGGTCGTGCCGCTCGCACTGTACCTCGCAACGTTCATCGATGCGTTCGCGCGCCTACGCCCGCAGAGCGTGGAGCTGTGGTCCGGGCTGTTGATCGCCGGCACCGTCGCGCTGCCCGTGCTGCTCATGCCCGGCAACCAAGCGCGCTTGCCACTGCTCTTGTTCGTACCGCTCGCGACGCTGTTCGCCGGCGCGATGGTGTGTCATCGCAAGCTCGCCGAGTTGCGTCCGGAACCCGCGGATCTCACCACGTACTACGTGATGATCGCAGCAGGCGGCGCGCTCGGCGGAGGCTTCGCCGCGTTCGTAGCGCCGCTGATCTTTCTCGACCGCTACGAGCTCGTGCTTTCGCTCTTGGCGATCTACGCGCTGCAGTTCACGTTCTCGCGCCGCGCCGATCGCACACAAGCCCCGACGGGACGCGAGCGTCTCTCCTGGCTCGGCTTTGGGCTCGCCGTGCCCGTGCTGCTCGCCACGCTCTGGGTGCAGACCCACGCGCTAGGTCGGCCAGGCCACGTGCTCGCGCGCACGCGCAACTTCTTCGGGCCGCTGCAGGTGCTCGATACTACGCGCACACGCATCCTGATCCACGGGCGCACGGATCAAGGCCAGGCGTTGCGCGCACCCGGCCACAGCCGCGACCCGATCGGCTACGTGGGTCCCGACACGGGTGTGGGCCGCGCGCTCACGCTGCACCTACGCGGAACGCCGCGCTCACTCGGCGTGGTCGGCCTCGGCATCGGCGCGCTCGCCGCGTACGCCGAGCACGCAGACACGCTCCGCTTCTACGAGATCAACAGCGACGTGATCACGCTCGCGCGCCGCTACTTTGATTTCATCGGCAAGAGCGGCGCCACCAACATCACGATCGCAACCGGGGACGGGCGCCTCTTGCTCGAACGCGAGCACAGGCACTTCGACGTGCTCGTGCTCGACGTGTTCTCGAGCGACGCCGTGCCGCCGCACCTGCTCACCGTCGAAGCCTTCGCGCTCTACGCGAACCATCTTGCCCAGGGCGGTGTGCTCGTGACCAACGTCTCGAACCGTCACCTACGCTTGGAACGCGTCGTGCTCGGCAGCGCGCGCGCCAACCACTTGGCCTGCGTGATCCTGGAGACGCCCGACGACGAAGCGCACGGCCTG
>JADGRF010000037.1 GCA_017881055.1 Sandaracinaceae bacterium | reverse complement strand
TCGTAAACGACTTCGTCGATCAGAACGCGCTGGTCGGTCACGAGCTCGGTGTCCCAGGCGGCGCGCGTCTCGAACGCTAGCTGGGTGAGCACGCGCTGGCAGAAGCCGTGGATCGTGAAGATCGCAGCTTCGTCGAACGAGCGCAGCGCATTCAGCAAACGCACGCGATCCTCGGCTGCCCGACCCCGCGCGATCGACCACTCGGCCAGGGCGATCAGCGTCGGGTCATGGGGGTGGTCTTGGAGCGCGCTCGACCTGCCGCCGTCAGCGGCAGCCAGCGCGTGTTCGAGCGCTTCGAGGGCCTGCGCGACGCGCTCGCGAACACGTTGACGCAGCTCGGCCGTGGCCGCTTTGGTGTACGTGACGACGAGAATCTCGGAGACAGCCAAGCCCTTCCCCAGCAAGAGGCGCACGTAGAGAGTCGCGATCGTGTGCGTCTTGCCGGTGCCAGCGCTGGCCTCGATCAGCGTCGTTTCACGGAGCGGCGCTTTCAGCACATCGAGCTTCCGTGGCTCGGTCATGCGGGCACCTGATGCGCTAGCATCGCGCCGTACACTGCCGTTGCCAGCTGCTCGAAATCGAACGGCTCTCGCTGCGCACGCACGGCTTGCCAGCTCGGATACGCTTGGCTCACGTACGCGTCGAACTGATCGTGTTCCATGCCGAACGACGAGCCCAGGCTCAGCACGAACTTGTCCTCGGCGGACGAGAGCGCCGCTTCGGGTGAGCTCCGCTTCGCGAGCACCTCCGCGTACTTGCGCGAGGCGTGCTCGAACAGCGGCAGCGGCGCGCGCTTGCCCGCGTGGTAGAACGCCAGCAGCGCCGCGAGCTGGCCTTCGGGGTCCGCCACGTCGCAGAAACGAACCGCGGCGACTTCTTCGTTGTTCTTCGAACCGCGACCGACCAGGATGCTCACCGCAGGCAAGCCACGCTCCGGCTCGCGCAGACGTAGGAGCGAGAGCGCGAGGTGACGCAGCCACTGCCGCAGCTCATGGCGACGGCCGAGCTTCGAGTACTGCACGCGTACGTGCGCGTCGCGCCAGACGTCGTTCAGCGTGCAGCGGAGCGTGGTGCCCGCGATCGACAGCTGGAAACTCACGGGCGCGAGCTTCTCGTGGCCGCAATAGGAGCGCGCGCGCTCGGTCAGCGCCCGTGCGCGCTCGGAAATCTCGTCGTAGTCCAGCTTGCCCGGAGTTCCGAGAGGCAGCTCGCCGCGCGCGCGCAGCAGCGGAAAGCCGGCGTCGTCTGCGTCGCCGCGACGTGCGCGGGCGAGCAGCTCGGCGCCCACCTTCCACTTGGCCAGATTGTCGAGATCGAACGGCTCCCGATCCGAGACCGCCGCGGCGTCTTCACCGAGCGGCACGCCCAGCGTGCGACGAATGAACGTGCGCAGGGGTCGCTCGAGAAAGCCCTCGAGCTCATCGAGCGCAACCTCGCTGGCCGCGGGCAGGGCTTCCAGCTCCGTCGGTTGCGTACCCAGGAAAAATCCCCGAGGCGCAGTGTGTTCGCGCTGCAAGGCGCAAGCGCCGCGAAAGCGCGAGCGCGCGTACGAGAACAGACGAGGATCGGCATCGGCGCCGAAGTAACGCGGACTGAACGCAGTCAGTGGATGCCGCAGCGTGAGTCGTTCCGACATCTGCCGTGCTTGCTTCTGCGCGCTCGGCTCACTCGCGTCGTCGCCCAAGAGCGACCCGCACGCGAGCTGATCCACCAACTCGGTCACGAGCACGGATGGCAAGAGCGGCTGGCCATCGCGCAGACTCTGGCCCACGTAGCTGACGTAGAGCGTGTGCCGGGCCGACAAAATTGCCTCGAGAAACAGCTGACGGTCGTCGTTGCGACGCGAGCGATCACCCGGCCGCGGGGCCTCGGCCATCTTATCGAAGCTCAGCGGCGTATCGCTGGCGGGGAACGCGCCGTCGTTCATGCCGATCAGACAGACCGTGTGAAACGGGATGCTGCGCATGGGTACCAGCTGACAGAACGTGACAGCTCCCGAGAGAAACGCCTGCGCCGGCGCGCGCGCCGAAAGCGCCTCGGCGAGCAGCGGGCGCACCGTGCCCAGCTCGATCGCTTCGTCGAAGCCAGAGGCACGGGCAGCGTCGGCTAGCGCATCGAGCGCGCGCTGACACAGCTTGTGTTCGCCTTCGGTGCGGGCGTCGCTCACGATCACGTCGCGTAGCACGGCCAAAATGCGTGTCTGCCACTCCCCGAGCGTGCACGGCGTCCGGAACCTAGTGTGTTGGGAGAACAGGGTCGCGCAGAACTCGGACAGGCGCCCGAACAAGTCGGCTTCGTCCGCGGTGATCGTGCGAGGCGCGCGGCCCAAGCACAAGCCGCCGCCGTCATCGCCGTTGTCGCCACCCGTGGCGAGCGCAGGCAGTGCGTAGCCCAGTGCCAGGCGCGAGAGCCCGAAGCGCCACGTGTTCTCGTCGCGTGCGGGTTGTCCGACGGAAACGCGATGGTCGGCGTCGATGCCCCAACGCACACCGCTGTCGATGCAGAGCGTGCGTGCGGTCTCGACCTCGTGCGCGGTGATGCCGAAGCGCGCACGAATCGGCTCGATCCCGAGCAGGTCGAGCACCTGACTCTGGCCCATGCGCCCCGAGAGCACATCGAGCACGGCGTCGAGCGCGTTGACGACGTCGAAGCTGACTTGGGCGCCCCGGTCGGCGATGCGAAACGGAATGCGTTGGCGCTCGTCGCCAGCCGAGAACACCGCGTCGATCATGGGCGCGTACGCTTCGATGTCGGGCGTCATCACGATCACGTCGTGCGGCCCGAGCGCACGGTCCTGAAAGAGCGCCAGCAGCTGGTCGTGCAGCACTTCGACCTCGCGCATCGGTCCGTGGCAGGCGTGAATCGCGATCGAGTGGTCGGTCTCGGACAGCCGCACACGCGGCGCGTCGCCAGCGCGACCACCGCGATCGCGCAGCGCCAGCATGTCCGACTGCAGCCGGTGCAAGAGCGTGTCCTGGCCCGGCTCCTCGTAGAGGTCCGCAGCAAGCTCCTGATAGCTCGTGCGCTCCTGGAGCACGTCGATCAACTCTCGGCCGTGGCGCCCGAGTGAGGCCAAAAGAGGCTGCGTGACCTGCGCGTCGAGCTCCGGCGTTGCAGCGCGCGGCGCCCTGCCCGTGAGGTCCCCGTAGTACTCGCGCGTCGGCGACAACAGAAACAGGTGCACTTCGACGTGCTGACCGAGCGCGGAGAGCACGTCCAGGTAGAGCGGCGGTAAGGTGGAAACCCCGAACAGGCTCACACGCTCGGGCAGTGCGTGACGACGCGCGTCCCCTTGCGCGAGCGCGTGCACAAACGCATGGGCTCGCGCCGCGATGTGGCCCGAGCCGTGCTTCTGGCTGAGCGCGCGCAAGAGGAGCGCCTGAAAGTGCGCTTCTTTGCCGCGCTCCCAGCCGAGCACGAGCTCCGGGCGATACGTCGCGTATTGGTCGAACAGGTTCGCGAGCCTTCCTGCGAGCGGCACACGCCGACGCGCGAGCTCGTCGCCCTCGAGATAGTGCGCGACGAGCTCCAGCTCGGGACGGCCCTCTTGCTCGCGCAGCAGCGTCGCGAGCGAGAGCGCCATGGTCGTCGGATCGTACGCCGTTTCAGCTGACGACTCGCCGAGCACCACCGCGAACAGCTGTTCGATCAATTTGCGTGGAAACGGAAATGCGGGGTTCGCCCAGATGCCCAGGCGCTGACATAGCTGCATCGACAGCCAGCGCTCCATGCCCGGGCTCGAGACGCCGATCCACTCCGGCGCGAACGGATCCGACAGCGGCCGCGCGACGACCGCCGCCAGCACGTCGGTGAGTCGCTCCATACGATTGCTGCGGTGCACGAACACGAGCCGGAGTGCTCCTAATCAAGCCGCGCTTTCGATGCCGGGCGCGCGAGTGTACCCGGACGAGCCGTGCTGACCATTGGCGGAACGCGTCCGGTGGCCGTGCCCAAACAAGCGTGATAGCGTCCGCCGCGCTCACGGGCTGGGGAGCTGCAGGGATCCCCCACACGCTTCGTTCCAGCAAGCCCAGAACGAAGCGGAGAGTATGCATGGCAAGTCATTGTTTTCGTTGGTCTTTCGGCGTTGCTCTCGGCTTCTTCGGGTCCGCTCTTCTGGGCTGTCCGGGAACGGGCCATGAGCCGATCGTGTGCGCGGCCGGGGATACCCGGGCATGCGTCTGCCCGGGTGGTCAGAGCAGCATGCAGACGTGCGGCGCGAACCAGCGACTGAACGAGTGTGCCTGCGGACAGAAGACTGACGGCGGCACCGATGCGGGCAGCGCAGGCACGATGAGCGGCGCAGGAACCGGCGGGTCCAGCGGTGCGGGCGGTGCAGGCAGCGGCGGCAGCGCGGGCGGCGCCGGAACTTCGATGGCGGGAACCGGCGGCGTTGGCGGCCATGCAGCCGACGGCGGCATGGCGGGCGCGGGCGGCGCGGATGCCGGCATCACCGTGAAGCCCTACGCGGGACCCTGCACCGACGACACGCAGTGCGCTGGACCTGACACGTGCGTGAAGGTCGCGAGCACGCCGGCCACGAGCTTCTGCGCAGCGCCGTGCTCGACCGCGGCCACGTGCCCCGCGGCTCCGACTGGCGGCACCGGCATCGTGGTCGCCTGTGACAACGGGCACTGCGCGCTCACCTGCCCAGCGCTGAGCACGTGCCCGACGCCGATGCGCTGCGGCGGCGCGCTCCTGGCGGCCACCGTGTGCGCTTGGGAGTGACCAGCCGCAAGTGACGAGAACCGCCGGGAATTACCGTGAAATGACAGCTCGACCGGCGCGCTGACCGAAAAAAAATCCCGACCGAAACAGGACCTCCGCTCCAACAACGAGGAGATGAACCCGAAGCCCGTTTTTCGGCACGAAATCGACGCGGTCGCGGATGCTTTCTTCCGTCAATCTTCGCTCGCACCGATCGAAATCGATGCGCACGAGAGCGACCGCCACGCGGACCGGGAGCACGCTGACCAGGACTACACTGACCAGCCGCAGCTCTCACACGGCTCACGCCGCGCGATGCACGCGACGCTCGTGATCCTCGGCACTTCGGTGGTCGCGCTCGGCAGCTTCCTCTTCTACACGAAGGTGTTGATGCCGACGCCAGCGGAGCTCGGAGTGGGCGGTGCGATCAGCGTGCCCGTGCTAGCGCCGATCGCGGCAGCGGAGCCGCCTCGTGAGCGCGAGCGCGAGATCCAAGCGCCGGTACCGCCGCAGGAGCTGGGCGCACGGCCAGCCGTCCTGCCGGCCGTGCTGACTTCGACGGTTGCCAGTGCGGCGACGAACACGATGCAGAACGTGCGCGTGCGCACGAGCGCGCCGGTGAGCACGAAAGCGCGCGCGGTCGGCACGCTCGCGAGCGCGGAAGATGGCGTGCTGCGCCAAGCGTATCGTGATCTGAATGCGGGTCGACTCGAAGGTGCGATCCGGCAAGCCCGACGCGTGCTCGACTCGACGCCGACGCGCGCCGACGCCTGGCTCGTGCTCGGCTCGGCCTACGACGCGATGCATGATCACGCCAGCGCGAAGCTCGCGTTCCGCGCCTGCGCAGCACGAGCCCACGGCGCGTACCTGCATGAGTGCGAGAAGCTCGCGCGCGAGTAACGCGAGCGGCTGACTAACGACGCGACGGCGCACCGAACGCGAGCGCCAGCTGCGGCGCGTCGCGCGGCTCCTGGGCTGCAGCAGGCGCGATGCACTCCGGTACGTCGTTGGCGGGCGAGTTGACGAGCGTCGAGACCGGCGTAGCCGTGAGCTCGTCGACGCTCGCGGCCTCGGGGACTTCGTGTCCGTCGCGCGCGCGCGGCTCGGGTGCGAGCCACGCGTCCACGTCGGCAGGCCGCAGCGCGAGCGGCATGCGATCGTGGATGTCGCGCACAAAGCCCGCCGCGTCGCGCGTCAGGAGCGCGAACGACTCGAGCACTTCGCCGTCCGGCGACACCCACGATTCCCAGACGCCGGCGAGTGGCATGACCTCGCCGTCCTTGCGTTGCAAGAGAATCGGCGTGCTGCGCTCGGCGCCGGGCAGCTTCTGCCATTCGTAGTAGCCCGTGACCGGCACGATGCAGCGGCGTCGCACGAACGCGTCGCGAAAGCTCGGCTTCTGCGCCACCGTTTCGCTGCGCGCGTTGATCAGCCGACTGGCGATCGAGCGCTGCTTGGCCCAGCTCGGGACGAGACCAAAGCTGAACAGCGCGATCCGACGCTCAGGCTCGTTCGTGATCACGGGCGCCAGCTGCGTCGGCGCCACGTTGTAACGAGGTTTCCAGTCGCTGATGCGCCCACGCTTGACGAAGAAGCGCGTGCACACGCCGGACAAGTCAGGAACCGCAACGACGAAGCGTCCGCACACGCCAGAAAGAGTAGCACGCGCGCCCGCACCGGAATCGGTGCGAACACGCGTGCGCGAGGCGACGCGCCTCGGCCTCGGTAGACAAGCCAGCCGCCGCCACCGCACGATACGCGCATGCCCGAACCGCTTCGCCGAGCAGACCAGCCGGAGGCTGCCGCGCTGCTCGCGCGTGCGTTCCGCGATAACCCGGGCATGGTCGCGTTGCTCGACAGCGACGACGCGGAGCATCGCGCGAACCTGCTCGGCCGGCTGATGCCGGTGTTCGTCCAGAGCTACGCCAAGCATGGCCTGGCGTGGGCCGTGCGCGCAGGCGACCAGCTCGCGGGTGTGGCGCTGATCCTGCCGCGTCACCCGCCTTCGTTCGCGCTGCAGCTGCAGCTGACACTCGGCGTGATCCGCCACATGCCGCCTTGGATTGGCATTCGCCTCGGCGTCGCAGACGAGATTTTGAAGCGCCGGCACCCGCACGCGCCGCATCACTACCTGTTCATGCTCGGTGTCGACCCCGAGCGCCAAGGCCACGGCCACGGCGGACGGCTCTTGCGCGCGCTCGCCGAGCACGCCGACCACGACGGCATGCCCTGCCACCTCGAGACCGACAAGGAATCGAGCGTCCGCCTGTACTCGAACCACGGTTACTCCGTGACGAACGAAGCCACGCTGACGGGGCGCAAGCTGCGGGTCTGGTTCATGCAGCGTGAGCCGTCTGCGCGCTCGGACGCTCGCGCTGTTTGAATGTCCCAGCTGACAGCAACGTTGCGGTGACCGGCTTCGGAACGGTTTGCCTGACGCCGTTTGCTGGCAACGCGGAGTACGGGGACGTGTGCGCGACGCAGGCACAACCCACCGTAAATGTAGCGTCCCCGGCAGGACTCGAACCTGCGACCCTCTGCTTAGAAGCACCAAGCCATCCGAAGAATCTCGCGCGGTTACGAGCGAAAAGAGGCTCTCCTCATGCGTGAGTGGGTGGATGAGCGCGTCTCGGTCAGGGTTCGAGGCTTGAAACGCAGCGGTTTTTGCGGCGCCCTGGGCGCGTCGCCGAGCTGATTTCAAACGCATGGATGGGCGGG
>JADGRF010000267.1 GCA_017881055.1 Sandaracinaceae bacterium | reverse complement strand
GGTTGATGCAGCTGCTGCCGGGATTGGCTTGACCCGAGCCGCAGAAGTTGCCGCCGTCGGCGGTTCCGCCGTCACTGGCATTCGCGCTGTTGTCGCTAGGGCAACCCGTGAGCGGGATGGCCAGAAGGCAGGTGAGGGCGCCCAGGCAGGGCAAGAGCGCGTTTCGAATCGACTGACGGTACTGCATGACTTTTCGCCTCATCACGTTCATGGCGGCGGCTGACAGAACACGCCGACCTGCGAAGTGATCCAGGCGTCGATCACTTCGACCACGACTTCGTCGGTGGACGTGGCTTTCCAGCCGGCCTCGGGTAGGTGCTGGCTGCAGTCGAGGGTAGGGTGCGTGATGCGCAGCAGGTACTTGCCCGCCTTCACGTTGCCGAACGCGCCGACGCCCTTCTTCGAGGCGTGCGTGAGCGTCATGTCGGGCTCGCCGGACTCGTCGAGATAGAGCGCCTTGCACGGCTCGTCGCCGTTCGCGCCGTAGCACTGCGCCGGCTTGCCGGCCAAGTCGAGCAGCTCCGCGCTGTAGTCACCCAAGAGCGACACCTGCAAGACACCGTTGGCAGGCTCGGCCGCGAAGAACTGAATGACGCCGCCCTTGAGGCTGGTCAAGTCCACGCTGTTCTTGTTGGCTTCGGCGATGCCCAAGTCGAGCGTGCCGATCGCGGTCTCGGCGAGGATGTCGTAGTCCGACTGGCGCGTGATCAGCATGCGCAGCGCCTTGACGTATTCTTTCTTCTCGAACGAAAGCAATACTTCCGAGTCAGCTGGAACGCCACACAGTGAGAACGTGCCGCCCGCGTCGGTCGTCGAGCACGGCACCTCGGGGTGTTCGTACAGGCACACCTTCACGCCCGGCACCGTCTTGAATTGCTGGCGCTCGATCTTCGGCGCGAAACCTTTCACCACGCCCGTGACGGTGACCCCGCCCTTGCACTTGGCCACGGCGCCACTGCCGGCTGCACCGCCGTCGTTGCTGTTGCCGCTCGAACTCTTGGGGCAACCTGCGCTCGCCAAGACACACGCGAGGAAAACTATTTGCGCGGAAAAGACTTTCTCGTTCACCGACAACCTCCGTCCAGCGGATCAAGTATACGCATTGACAAGCCGCGGCACCTTCATTCGTGTTCCTGCGTGCGTCGATTCGCGCCGGATCACGCGCAGTCATGCTCACCCGCGGGCGACTACGTAGTGTCCTGTAGGTGAGACTCGCTCCACGTGATCAATGCGCCTGCGAGCCTGATCCGTCATCGTGCGCAGCGTTTTGCGCGCTCGCGGGCGCCTGCAATCGCGTAGGCTCCTGGCCCGTGCTGCGCTGCAACATCTGCCAAGCCGAGGCCACCGGCGTCGTCGAAGAGGCCCAGGTCCGCAGCAACGTGCGGAAGTTCCGCTCCGAGCAGTTTCGCGTGTGGCGCTGTCCGAGCTGCCGCTCGCTGCACGCCCGCGACGAGGTCGACCTTGCGCACTACTACCACGACTACCCGTTTCACCATCTGCGTGAAGCCGACCAGGACTGGATGCTGCGCGCCATGTACGGCCGCCAGCTGGCACGTCTGCGTGCCGCCGGCCTGCGCCCCGAGCACGACGTGCTCGACTTCGGCTGCGGCGGTGGCGCCTTCGTGCGCTTTCTGTTGAGCCATGGCTACAGCCGCGCGCGCGGCTTCGACGAGTACTCCGAGGGCTTCTCGGATCGCAGCGTGCTCGCGCAGCGTTACGACGTGATCCTCTCGCAGGACGTGCTCGAGCACGTTCCGGAGCCATGGGATTTCCTACGCCAGATGCAAGGCCTCGTGAAGCCCGGCGGTGTCGTGGCGCTCGGCACGCCGAACGCGGAGGCGATCGATCTCGCGCACCCGGAGGAGCGCGTGCACACGCTCCACCAGCCGTATCACCGGCACATCTTCAGCAAGCGCATGCTGCTCTCGTTCGGGAAGGACCTGGGCTGGAAGCTCGACCGTTACTACCGAACGATGTACGCGAACACGCTGCTACCGTTCGTGAACTCGTGCTTCGTGAACCACTACTTCAAGTGTCACGACGACACCGTCGATCTCGCCATCGAGCCGATCAACCCCAAGAGCTGGAAGCTCTGGACCCCCCTCACCCTCTTCTACGCCCTCTTCGGCTACTTCTTCGCCCCCGAAAGCGACGTCATGGTGGTGTATCGGTCGAGCCTCGGCGCAGAGAAGAAGTCTCCGTAGCGCTGAACGCCGGCGGGGTGGGTTACGTGCTCGCCTTTCGGGCGGTCAATCACTCTGCCGCGCGGTCGCGCAAGTCCGGGCCTAACGGATTTGTGCTTCTCGCAGTTCATGTTTTGCCGACTTGATGTCGTCGCTAGTGGCGTTGACGAAGAAGCCCACGTCGGCTCCCTCGCGAGCGCGCAAGTCGCCGTTGCATTCCGATACGAGCTGGAGAAGATCTCCGAACGCAACCCCGATGTAGAATGCGGCGCGTGGCTCTGCTGTGGTGGGTTTCGAGGGATCAACGCCCCAGTCGGTGAGCGTACGATCCCACCCGTCGCGCAGACTCAGGAGATCGGTGTTGAACGTAGCCCGCCAACGGTCCCAGCTGAGATCGGCGCTGACCGAATCCCGTGCGAACATTGTGCGGCTCGCGCGATACCTGGCAATGGCGCTGGAACGACGCTGTTCCAGTTCGCCGAGCGTCCGTACAAAAGCATCTTCGCATCGTTGCGGAGGGTATGGCCGGCGCGACCGAGGCCTCAACCGCTGGAGCCTCCGGCAGCGCAGGTTCCGATACCGGTGTCCGCACAGGCTCCGGTTGCGCCAGTTGAATCGGCTGCGTCGGAGGCGCAGATTGTGGGACATTTCCTGACGACCGCTCTGATTCTGACTCTGATTCTGAGCAAGCTGACGTCAAGGCGAAGAGAAAAATGAACACGCACACGCGAAGCATCGCGTCAGTATACACATAACGACGCTAAGTACGGCCTAACTAGTGCTTGCAGCTGACGAAGGCCCGCACTCACTTCGTCCAGACGTCACCCCTCGCGGCTCCGCGACGCTGTGATGAACTGCATGGACGTCGCGGGGCCGCGGCCGCGCGACCTGCCGGCCGTCGGTCGGGCCTTCGCAGCTGAAGCACAAATCCGATATGCCAATCCCGTGGGCGCACACCGCATCGCGCGCCCGTGCTCGCAGTGACCGCCCTCGGCCTGTGCGCGCAACCCACCCCGCCAGCTGCACCCCAACACCCGCCGTCCCCAACCCCCTCAGAAAGACCGCTGTCGTCAGAGTTCCAGCTGACGAGTCTTCTCGCTTCTCGTCCCCCAACAACCAAGCGTCGTGATTTGGGGTACAGCCGCGAGCGCGCCCGCAGCGCGGCAAGGGAGCGTACTCATGTACGTGACCGCGCCAAGCGAGGACGTAAGCCGCGGATGTGCCCCAAAGCGCGGCGCGCTGCAGGTCAGTAGTGACGCTCCAGGACGTACCATCCGAAGGCGCGCAGCATCATCTTCGCCAGCGAGTCGTCGATCAGCGGCTCGATCTTCTTCCAGCCGCTCTCGACCAGATCGCGAGCTTCCGCGGCGCAGGCCTCGATCGCGCCACACTTCTCGAGCAGGTCGACGACCTTGCCCACGAGCACTTGGTCTTCAGGCTTGCTACGCAGCGTGTCGTGGAGCCACGCGCGATCCTTGGCATCGAGGCGCGACATGGCTTTCGCCACCGGCAAGGTGATCTTGCCCTGCACGATGTCTTCGGCCTTGGCCTTGAGGTTGCCGCGGAAGCCGCGCAGGTTGAGCACGTCGTCGACGATTTGGAACGCAAGACCTACGTCTTCGAAGAAGCGACCCAGGCCTTCCACCTGCTCTTCGCTGCCGCCGCCGCCGATCGCGCCCATGCGCGCCAAGCAGCCCGCGGGCGCCGCCGTCTTCAAGCGATGCACTGCGAGCACGCGGCTCTCGAGCACCGCGCTGTCGCCGCTCTTCACGACGCCAGGCATCAGCGCCTCGAAGCCATCGAGATCGAGCGCTTGGCCGGCGTGACCGGCGCGCAGCGCGTCGAAGTACAGCTCGTAGAGCTTCAGCTGATCGCGATCCGAGACGCGGTCGCTCTTCAGCAAGCGATGGCCGATGAAGTACGCGGCCGTGCCCGAATTGATGGCCTGCGCCTCGCCGTAGATCATGTGCGCGGTCTTGCCGCCGCGGCGCGTGATCGATTTGTCCTGCACGTCGTCGACGATCAGCGAGCCCACGTGCATGAGCTCGGGCATGGCCAGCCACTGCACGAACTCGCGCGAGTCACCGCCCACGATGTCGCAGCAGGTGATGGCGGCGTACGAACGCCAGCCTTTGCCGCCGCGATCCACGATCTCGCGGATCGGATGGATGTGCGTGCGAGCGTATTGCTCGATGTCGACGCCATCCATGTAGTGTTCTTTTTCTTTCGACGCGAGCAGGTCGCGCGCCTGCTTGTACGTCGGGTGCTTTGGGATCACGTCGTTGACCGACTTGCGCACGGTCTTGCCGACTTGCTCGAAGAAGCCGTCGAGATCTTCGAACGGAGCGAAACCGCTGCGCTCGACGTAGCCGAGGCCCGTGACCGGCTTACCCTGACGCGTACCCGAGATCTCGACGCGACCTTCCCAGAACGAGGCCT
Organism: Sandaracinaceae bacterium; assembly: GCA_017881055.1. Lineage (GTDB taxonomy): Bacteria > Myxococcota_A > Polyangia > Polyangiales > JAFGIB01 > JADGRF01. The sequence goes on along the minus strand of JADGRF010000267.1, from coordinate 40,824 downwards.
TCGTGATCAACGTGATGAACTCTTGGTCTTCGAACGCCGCTTTGACTTCGACGTCGAGGCCGGCGCCGGGCACCTTCACGCGCCAGCGGATCGGATAGTCGAAGAACGTCTGCGTGCTCTGCCAGATCTCCAGCGCCTCGACCGTCGCGTCTTCGAAGTGCTTGCGCTCGCCCTTTTCGTCGATCGTGATCGTGTGATTGCCGGCGCTCTTGCCGGTGTGCACGTACGTCTCGGGGTACACGCTGAACTCGGTGCCGTCGTCGAGCTGGCCGGTTACCCAGCTCCAGCCGACCTGGCGCTCGTCGGCGCGCTTCTTGCGCTCGGCCTGCACGCGCGCGCGTACTTCGGGCGCGAGCTTGGCTTCCGCTTCGTCGTCGACGTCGTGGATCTCGTTGTTGCCGAAGCCGAACTCGTGGTCGTACCAGCCCTGGCCCTCTGCGACTTCCATCTCCACGCCGCGGTGCGTGATGGTGCCTTCCACGCCGTTGCGCGGAATGAAGTAGTAGAACATCGACTCGTCGTCGGAGCCACGCACCACGCCGTCTTCGCCGTGGCGCGTTGCGGGCTTCTGCGGCGTGAACGTCAGCTCGCAGCCCAGACTCTTCTGCTCATCGAAGAGCTCTAGGGTGTACGTGCCGTCGTGGTTCTTACGGAAGCAGTCGCCCGCGAAGTCCAGCTCGAGCCGCTCTTGGTTCACGAACACTCGGCCGCCGAAGACGCGGTCGGGTGTGGGCACGGAGTCGCGCTCGAGAATCTCGCGCAGCGCACGGTTCAGGCGCTCGTCTTTCGAGCCGACGCCGCGCTTCATGCGCTTCAAGCCTTCTTCCGCGGCCTTGTCGTCCACGCGGGAGATGTGCGGGAAGCTCTCGCCGTCGACGTCGCAGATCGCCCAGGTCAGCGAGTGCGCATACAGCGTCTCGTGCGTCTTGGGATCTTTGCCTTTCGCCTTGCGGAAGAACGCGGCGAAGAACGAATAGCGCCGCGCGTCTGGACCCACCGGAGAGCCAGAGGCTGCTCCGGCTGATCGCACGACGCAGTGGCCGTTCAAGTACCACCACTCGGTCGTCGACGATGCGTGGGGAAGGTCGTGGACACCAAGGTCGACCGGCCCGGGCGCAGGCCAGTCAGCTGGGAATTTCATCACGGATACGCCTCACTTACACCATTCCCCGAAGCCACTTGCTAGCAGTGCGTGTAGAATGGTGTCAACGGAGGCATGCACCTCCTTTTGCATTGCAGCGTGCCGCCGCTGAATCCGCAACACTGAACGCACGTCCGCAACAAGAATGGTGTACCGACAAGTGATTTCGCGGGAGCACGAAGTGGGTCATGTGGGACGGATGCGTACGGCTGCCGGCAGAGGTGCAAAGCGCCGCGCACCAACGCTCTCGCTGCAGCTCGCTGGGATCCTCGCCATTGGGTGTGCATTCTGCGGTGTGGCCCCCGCGCCCGCGCGTGCAGACGACGCGAGCCCGACCGCCGACGAGATCGCAAAGCGCATGGTCCGCGGCGACGCCTTCTCGTGGGAGGGAGCGCGCACGCGCGTGCGCATGATGTTGATCGACGAAGGCGGCGGGCAGCGCGAGCGCACGATGGACATCACCGGTCGTCGCAAGGACGGTTTGTTTCAGACCATGGTGCGGTTTCTAGCGCCGCAGGACATCGCCGGCACGGCGTTTCTCATGCTGGAGCGCACCAAAGAAGCCTCTGAGCAGTACGTGTATCTGCCCGGCCTCAAGCGCACGCGCCGCATCGTGGGCCGTGAGCGCGAAGGGTCGTTCATGGGTAGCGACTTCACGTACGCCGACATGCAGCGCGTCGATGCGCACTACGCGACGCACAAGCGCTTGCCCGACGAGCTGCTCGGCAAGGACGCAGTCTACGTGCTCGAGTCCACGATCGCGGCGGACGCACCGTCCAACTACAGCAAGGTCATGACCTGGGTCCGCAAGACCGACTACGTCGCGCTGCGTACCAAGTTCTACGACAAGCAGGCGAAGCTCGTGAAGACGCTCTACACCCGTCGCGTGCGCGATCTCGAGGGCAAGCCCGTCGTCGTCGAGGCGCGCATGCAGAGCGGCACCAGCAAGCACGCCACCGACTTCTACATCGACTCGATCGACAAGAAGAACGACATGGCCGACACCGACTTCACGCCCGCGGCTTTAGAGCATCTGTAAGCGGGCGCAGGGCGACGGCGATCTCGTCGAGCACGCTCGGGTCGTCGATCGTGGCGGGCAACTTGTAGGGCTGGCCGTCCGCGATCTTCTTCATCGTGCCGCGCAGAATCTTGCCGGAGCGCGTTTTCGGTAGGCGCTTCACGACGAGTGCGTGCTTGAACGCAGCGACCGGGCCGATGGTATCGCGCACGCGCTGCACGACCTCGCTCACTACGCGCTCGGCGCCGTGCCTTGCGCCGTCGCGCAGCACGAGTAAGCCGAGCGGGACTTCGCCCTTGAGGTCGTCGGCCATGCCGAACACCGCGCACTCGGCCACATCGGGATGACCTGCGAGCACTTCTTCCATCGCGCCGGTCGATAGGCGGTGCCCGGCGACGTTGATGATGTCGTCGGTTCGCGCCATCACGTAGACGTAGCCGTCGGCGTCGATGTAACCGGCGTCTGCGGTCTTGTAGAAGCCAGGGAACTCGCGCAGGTACGCGTCGAGGAAGCGCTCGTCGGCGTTCCACAACGTGGACAGCGTGCCGGGCGGCAAGGGCAGCTTTGCGACCAGCGAGCCCGTCGTGCCCGCGGGGACTTCGTGGCCTGCGTCGTCGAGCACCCGCACGTCCCAGCCCGGCACCGCGACCGTGGGCGAGCCGTGCTTCACGGGCAGCGGCTCGATGCCGAGGCAGTTGCCGACGATTGCCCAGCCGGTCTCGGTCTGCCACCAGTGATCGACCACGGGCACCTTCAGCTGCGTCTCGGCCCACGCGAGCGTCGCGGGATCGGAGCGCTCACCCGCCAGAAACAGCGCGCGCAAGCACGACAGATCGTGGCCCCGCAGCAGCTTGCCTTCGGGATCCTCTTTCTTGATCGCGCGAAACGCCGTCGGCGCGGTGAACAGCGAGCACACGCGATGCTGCGCAATCACGCGCCAGAACGCGCCGGCGTCCGGCGTACCGACCGGCTTACCTTCATAGAGCACGGTGGTGTTTCCGTTGATCAGCGGCGCATACACGATGTAGCTGTGGCCGACGACCCAGCCCACGTCGCTTGCGGCCCAGAACACTTCGCCGGGCGCGACGTTGTAGAAGTGGCGCATGGTCCACTGCATCGCGACCGCGTGCCCGCCGTTGTCGCGCACCACGCCTTTCGGCTGACCGGTCGTGCCGGACGTGTACAGGATGTAGAGCGGGTCGGTTGCGTCCACTGGAACGCACGGCTGCGCTGCAACGCGCGCGGTCTCCGAGTCCCAGTCGAAGTCGCGGCCCATCGCGAGCTCAGCCGATATCTGAGGGCGCTGCTTGATGATGCACGCGCGCGGCCGGTGCTTGGCGAGCGAGAGCGCTTCGTCGAGCAGCGGCTTGTACGGGATCACGCGCGTCGACTCGATGCCGCACGATGCGGACACGATCAGCGTGGGCTGTGCGTCGTCGATGCGGGTCGCCAGCTCGGGCGCCGCGAAGCCACCGAACACGACCGAGTGCACGGCGCCGAGGCGCGCGCAGGCGAGCATCGCGATCACGGCCTCGGGGATCATCGGCATGTACACGATCACGCGGTCGCCTCGGCCCACGCCGTGCGCGGCGAGCACACCGGCGAAGCGCGCGGTCAGGTCGCGCAGCTCGCGGAAGCTGTACTTGCGCACCTGGTTCGTGACGGGGCTGTCGTAGATCAACGCGGCCTGCTCGCCGCGCGGTCCGTCCGCGTGGCGATCGAGCGCGTTGTGACAGGTGTTGAGCTTGCCGCCGCGAAACCAGCGGTAAAACGGCGCGTTCGAGGCATCCAGCACCTGCTCGGGTGCTTCGTACCAGTCGATTTCACGTGCGGCTTCGCCCCAGAAGGCTTCGGGCTCGTGTAGCGAACGGCGCTGCGCGTCGGCAATTCGGCTCGTCATGCGTTGGTTCTAATCGGCTTTGCCGCGCAATCGCAAGGCCGCGCGCGACGTTGTACGATGCCCTGCTTGCTCGACGACTCGGCGCCGCTTCCGTTTCTCTCACGCTTGATCCGTGTGCTCGCCGGACCGCGCGCGCAGCTCGCGAGCATCGCGCTCGCGGTTGCACTGCTCACCCCGTCGCTCTTCACGGGCCTTCTGCTCGACGACTACGTACTCGCGCTGAAAGCGCGTGCAAGCACGACCGTGCTCGGCCTCGACGCCGAGCCGCTCTCGCTGTTCACGTTCACCACCGGTCGCGTGACGCAGAACCGCGAGCTCATGGACGGCGGCGTGCTCCTGCCCTGGTGGACCGAGCCCAAGCACTTGAACGCGTTCTTTCGGCCGCTCTCTTCGCTGACGCACGTGCTGGATTTCACGCTCTGGCCGAACACGCCGTGGCTGATGCACGCACACTCGCTGCTTTGGTACGCGCTGCTGTTGCTGTGTGTTGCGGCGGCGTACCGGCGCATCGCGCCCGCGGACGAGCTTCGACATGCGCCGAGCGCGCTCGCCGGCCTCGCGCTCTTGATCTTCGCAATCGACGACGCGCACGGCGCGACGGTTGGCTGGATCGCGAATCGCAACGCACTGGTAGCGGCTACGCTCGCACTGCCTGCGCTCGTGTTCCACCATCGAGCGCGCGCGGAAGGTCTTCGTGCAGGCACCTGGCTCGCGACACTGTGCTTCGCGCTCGGCCTGTGTGCGGGTGAGACCGCGCTGTCCCTGTTCGGCTATGTGCTTGCATACGCGCTCTGCCTCGACCGTGCGCCGCTGCGTGCGCGCGCGTGGTCACTCCTACCGTACTTGCTCGTGATGGCTGCGCATCGCGGCATCTACCATGCGCTCGGGCTCGGCTCGTTCGGTTCATCGGCGTACCACGACCCGCTGCGCGAGCCGGCTGCGTTTGCGGCTGCGCTCGCGTACAACTTGCCGGTGCTGCTCTCGGCGCAGCTCGGTGCGCGCGTCGCGGACTTGGCGTTTTGGAGCGACCCGAGCGTGCGGCCGTTGCTGTTCGCGCTCTCGGCCGTGACGCTCCTGCTGATCGGCTGGTTTGCGCGACCGCTCCTTCTGCGCGACGCGCATGCGCGGTTCTGGACGCTGGGCATGTTGCTCTCCGCGATTCCGCTGAGCGCGTCGTTGCCTGGAGAGCGGCTGCTCCTGTGTGCCGGTATCGGCGGGTCGCAGCTGGTCGCGCGGCTGCTGGCTACTGTACCGCCTGCAGCTGATGGCGGCGGGCTCCGGCGCCCATTGACCGTGCTCATGGTACCGGCGCTGGCGCTCGCGCATCTCGTGGTCGCGCCAATCGCGCTGCCGTTGCGCGCGCGCGCGATGGGCCTGGTCGGTCAGCTGGCCTCGCGCATTGATCAGAGCGTGCCTGCCGATGCGTCGATCGAAAACCAGACCGTCGTGGTGGTGAACGCGCCATTCAGCATTGCGCTCAGCTACCTGCAGCTGATGCGCGCGGTTCGCTCGGCGCCGCGACCCGCGCACGTACACTGGCTGGCGTCCGCGAGCTCGGAGCTGACAGTCACGCGCACCGGGGCGCGCTCGCTCGAGGTCACGTTGGCGCGCGGCTTTCTGCGCAGGCCCGAAGAGACGCATTACCAGAGCAACGGCGCGAGCTTGCCCGTGGGCAGCCGCGTGGCGCTCGCCGAACTCGACGCGCGCGTGCGTGCCGTGACCGCGGATCAGCGTCCGCAGACCGTGGAATTCACGTTCGCGCATGCGATCGACTCCACGCGCTACCTGTTCATGTGTTATCGCGACGGTCGGCTCGTGCCGTGGCGTCCGCCCAGCATGGGCGCGAGCGAGCGGTTCCCAGCCGAGGACTTCTTTCAGGTGATCACGCGCGGAGCGACCAAGTGACGGCGGCAGTGCAGGGTCGGGTGGCTCGTTTCTATGGGTTCTTGGTCGCGCGCCTCTCCGCTCCCAACGCCGAGCGCACGATCTTGCTCATGAGCCTTGCGCTCATGCTGCCGTCGCTCGACACCGGGCTCGCAGCCGACGACTACCTGCACCAGCTGATCTTGCAGGGCTCGCACCCGCTCGACGGCTTCGATCGCCCGCGCCTCGACATCTTCCGCTTCTGCGATCCGCAGCTGTCGCCAGGCTTTCTGCGTGCGGGCATCTTCACGTGGTGGGACGACCCGAACACACGCCTGGCGTTCTTTCGCCCGGTCTCGGCACTCACTCACTATGTCGACTTCATGTTCTGGCCCGACAGCCCGTGGCTGATGCACTTGCACTGCCTGCTGTGGGGTGCCGTGCTGCTGCTCGGCGTGCGGGCGTTGTACCGTCAGCTGGTTCCCGATCGCTTCATCGGCACGCTCGCCTTCGCGCTGTACGCGCTGGACGACGCGCGCGCTTGGTTCGTGTCGTGGGTGGCTTCGCGCAACGGCGTGATTGCCGCAGCGTTCTCGGTGTGGGCGCTGCTCGCGTACTGCCGCGAGCGTGCCGACTTACAGAAGGCGCGCTCGCATTCGTGGCTGGCGCTGCTGTTGCTCGCGCTGGGCCTTCTGGCAGGCGAAGGCGCGATCTCGATCTGCGCGTTCATCCTCGGGCACGCGTTGTTCCTGGAACAAGGCCCGCTGCGCGCGCGCCTTGTGCGACTGTGGCCGTACGCGGTGCTGCTCGTGGCTTGGCGCGTCGGCTATCGACTGCAGGGTTATGGCGTCTCCGGTTCGAGCTTGTACGTCGATCCGACGGCCGAGCCGCTCACCTACGCGCTGCGCTGGCTGGAGCGCGGCCCCGTATTGCTGTTCGCGCAGATCGGCGGCCCGTGGTCGGATGCGTGGTCGTCGCTGTTCGTGTTCCCGCGAGTGCGTGCGCTCTTGTACGTCGGTGCGCTCGCGGCGCTCGGCTGTGTCGGTGCGTTGTGCGCGCCGCTTGCGCGTCGCGATCCCCTGGTGCGCTTCGGCCTGTTCGGCGCGCTGCTCTCCACGCTGCCGGCGAGCGCTGTCTTTCCTGCCGATCGCCTGCTCAACTGGATCGCGATCGGGGCCTGTCTCGTGCTGGCCACGTTGCTTGCCCCGATCTTGAAGGGCGAGCCCAGCGGCTTGCCCAACACCGGCGTCGCGCGCTTCGTGCAGCCGATCGCGCTGACGCTCGTGCTCTGCAACCTGGTGTTCGCGCCCATGCTCATTCCGTCGCGGGCGCGCGGCAACGTGGCGCTGCGCGACGTGCTCGCACGCGCTGAGCTCGGCGTGCCCGCGGACAAGAGCATCGAAGACAAGCTGCTCGTATACGTGAACCCGCCAGCGGTCCCGCTCGCTGCCTACACGCCGATCACGCGCGCGGCGCTGCACATTCCGCGCGCGCGTACGCAGCGCATCCTCGGCACGTCGACGACCGAGATGACCATCACGCGTCTCGACGCCAACACGCTGCACCTTGCCCCGCGCGGCGGGTTCTTGCAGAACCCCGCCTCGAAGCTGATGTGGAGCCCAAAGCGTCCGTTCACCGCCGGCGAGCGCATTCCGGTGGGCGAGACGGTGTTCACCGTGCGCAGCGTGACCCCGGATCGTCGGCCGCTCGAGGTCGACGTGCGCTTCGATCGCTCGCTTGACGAGCCGGGTTACGTGTTCGAGCAGTGGATCGACACGCGCTACCGTCCGTTCACGCCGCCCGCGGTAGGCCAGACCGTGATCTTGCCCGCGGCGGACTACATGAAGGTGATCTTCGGTATGGCATTGCCGATCGAAGCGCGCTTCGAACCGTGAGACGATGGCGTGAGCGAGCTACAGAAGACGCTCGCATTCCTCGCACCCGCATGGCGACTGACCTTCGAGCGCGCGTAGCCAGCTTCTTCACCGGTATCTGCGTCTTCGCGTGGACGCTGCGTCCGATCTGGGACGACGACATCTTCATGCACATCGCCGTAGGGCGCGAAGTGCTCGCGCACGGCCTGCCCACGCGCGACGTGTTCTCGTCGGCCACACCGAACGCGCCCTGGGTGCCGTTCCAGCTGGGCTACGAGCTGGTGCTTGCGCTGGTCGAGCGCGTCGCGGGCCTGTACGGCGCGAACGCGCTGCATGCGCTGGTGATTGCCATTGCCGCCGCGGGTCTCGTCCAGCTCTTCTCGCGCCAAACCGGCAGTCGCAGCGCGACCTGGTTGCTGCTGTCGTTGTTTCTTCTGCTCTTCGACGAGCGTGTGCGGCCGCGACCGCACGTGTTCAACCTGCTGTTCGAGGCGTTCGTGCTCTTGCCGCTGGCCGCGCAGGAGCTCGTGCCGAGGCGGCCACGCCATGTGCTCTCATACTTCGTCGCCGGCGCGGTCTGGGGCTTCTTCCACTCGATGGGCGCGCTCTGGCTGTGCGCCACGCTCGGTGCGTTCGTGGTGGGGAGCCCGGAGCCGCAGGTGCGCAAGCATGCGCTCTACAGCACGCTCGCGGCGTTCGCTGGCATCTTCGTCACGCCGACCAACTTCGCGGGCATGCAGCACGTGCTGCTGATTCAGGATCAATGGAAAGAATTCGTGCCCGAGCTGGGTACGAGCTTCGTGTTCATCTCGGTGCTGGGTGGGCCGTACGGTGTTCTGCTCACGCTGCTGCCGCTGATTGCGTGCGTAGCGGTCGTGCTCGCGCTGCGCGAGAAGCCGGCGCGTGAGCGCTACCCGACGCTGCTCGTGGCTGCGGGCCTGGCCTTCGCATCGGTCTGGCTGTGCCGCCTCTGCTACTACGCCGCGTTCGTGCTGCTGCTGGTCTGGCCCGAGCTCTCGCGCGCCAGCTGGCTTCGCGAAAACGTGCGCGTGCCGCTGCGCCGCGCGGGCTTTGTGCTGTCTGCGGCAATCCTGCTCGTGCTCTTCGCCCACGTGACTCCGCGCTACTTCGCGTTTCACATGCTGCCGTGGACCAAGACCATCCAACCGCGTGCCTTTCCTGTCGCCGAAGCGGCTGCGTTGCGCAAAGCGGGCATCGGCGGTGCGGTCTTCAACGAGATGGCCTGGGGCGGGTTTCTGCTCTATCAGCTGCATCCGGAGGCGCGCATGCTCACCGATGGCCGGATCACGTTCGATCGCGACGTGGCAGAGATCATTCGCCGCATCGATCGCTATGAAGTCGCCGTGTTGGCCGAGGTCGCCTACGACCGCTTCGGCACCGATCTCTTGATCTGGCGGCGCGGCCGCATGCGCCCGAGCTCGCACTGGCAGCTCTTGCTCGAAGGTCCGCTCGCCCAGGTCTGGTCCCGCTCGGGCCCGGCGTTCGAGCAACGTCAGCGCGCGCTGGAGCACGCAGGCGTCCTGCGACACGAAAGCTCGCCGAAGCCTTGACTCACAAAGACGCGCTCAGCCGCACGCCAGCTCGACGATCGCATCCGTCAGCTGCGTCAGCTGCGCGCTCTCGATCACGAACGGCGGCATCACGTACACGAGCTTGCCGAACGGACGAATCCATACGCCGCGCTCGACGAAACGCTCCTGTACGCGCGCCACGTCCACGGCCTGCTTCATCTCCACCACGCCGATCGCGCCGAGCACACGTACGTCCGCGACGCGGGGCGCGTTCCGACAGGGCGCAAGGCCTGCGCGCAGCTCACGTTCGATGGTTGCGACACCCGTCTGCCAGTCGCTCGCGAGCAACGTGCGGATGCTCGCCGAAGCCACGGAGCAGGCCAGCGGGTTCGCCATGAACGTCGGGCCGTGCATGAAGGCACCACCGACAGGGCCCCGCGAGATCACGTCTGCAACTCGATCGGTGGTCATCGTTGCAGCTAACGTCATGTAACCGCCGGTGAGCGCCTTGCCGAGGCACAGGATGTCGGCCACGACGCCAGCGTGCTCGCACGCGAACAGCTTGCCGCTGCGTCCGAAGCCGGTGGCGATCTCGTCGCACACCAGGAGCAGCTCGTGCGCGTCGCACAGCTCGCGCACGCGCGCGAGGTAGCGCGCATGGTAAAAGCGCATACCGCCTGCACCCTGCACGATCGGCTCGAGCACGACCGCGGCCAGCTCGTGCGCGTGCTGCACGAGCAGCTGTTCGAAGGCCTCGATCGAGGTCTCGTCCCACGGCGCATCGAACGAAGGTCCTGGTTGCGGTGCAAACAGCTGCTCGCTGATCACGCCGCGGAACATCCCGTGCATGCCGGTCACCGGATCGCACACGCTCATCGCGCCGAGCGTGTCCCCGTGGTAGCCGCCGCGCACGCTGAGTAGGCGTCGCTTCTCAGGCTTGCCCAGCGCGTTCCAATATTGCGTGGCGAGCTTGATCGCGACTTCGACCGCCACCGAGCCCGAGTCGCAGAAAAACACCTTCGTGAGCGCTGCGGGCGTGAGCTCCACGAGCTGCTTGCCGAGCGTGACCGCAGGCTCGTGCGTCAAGCCGCCGAACATCACGTGCGCCATCCGTTCGCTCTGCTCGCGCAGCGCCGCATTCAGCGCGGGGTGGTTGTAGCCATGAATGGCGGACCACCACGACGCCATGCCATCGATCAGCTCGCGACCGTCTTCCAGCACGAGCACGACGCCGTGCGCACTGCGCACAGGGTAGACGGGCAGCGGGTCACGCATCGAGGTGTACGGATGCCAGAGATGCTCGCGGTCGAACGGCAGGCCCCAGCTGCGCCAATCACTCATGGTGCGGGATCCCGGTGCGGGCTACCTGCGTCGCTGCGCTCGATCACGTAGCTGCCGATGGGTTCACGCGCGACTGCGGGGCTCGTCATGCGGCTCAGAGCATACCGCCTCGTCGTCCGCTCTGACCACCCGGCGAGCGCAGAAGCGTGCGCTGAGATCAGCTGCGCTTGCGTCTGCGCAGGCCGCGGGCGAACGCGATTCCAACGAGCCCAACAAGCAGCCCAAGGCCCATCACCGGCGCGCTGCCACCCGCTCCGGCGGTCGTGCAGGCGCAGCTCTTTACCGTCCGCTTCGAGGGATAGATCTCCGGCGCCGGGCACTGGCAGGCCGCATCGGGGCAGGTGAACTCGGGCAAGTCGAGCTTGCAGTAGCCGAGCTCGTCATCCGGTTCGAGCGTGCGCTTCTGCGTCTCGCCGTCCGGCGCATCGGCAAACATCGTCGCGCCCTGTACGGTGCTGTGACCCAAGCCGAGCACGTGACCCGCTTCGTGCGTGATCGTGTTGCGCAGGTCCATCATGTCGCGGCCGCACGGCTTGTCGCAATTCGCGAAGCGGCCCGCGCCCGTATTCAGCTCCATGTCGACGTCGAGGATCTCGCCCGTGTCCCTGTCGTGCCAGAGCAACGTGAGCGCGAGCGCGTTCGCATCCTGATCGAGCGTTGCCCACTCGTCGCGGGTCTTCGCCATGATCACGGACTCGTTCATGACATCGAACAAGAACTCGGCCTTGTCGGTCGTCGTGAAGCCCGTCGTCTGCTCCACGTAGAACGGCTTGCGACCCTTACCGCAGTCCACTGCTTGCCAGGTCGCGAACGATTCGTTGAACCCATCGCGAAGCTCTTTTTCGCTCAGCAGCGGCAAGCGGGAGACGAGCTGGTCGTTGAACACGTATGTCATGCACGAGCGCGTCCAGAACAGGTCGGGGACATCGGCTGACGCGCTGCATGCACCCATGGCTTGCGCCTTGACGTTCTCGCGGCAGTACGCGCGCGCGCGCGATGCAAACCCCTGCGTGACGGTGAGCGCGACGGCTAGCGCGAGAAGACAGGTGCGCGCTGCGCGAAGCGAAAGGCGGGGCGGCATCGAGATTCCTCTATGTAGCTCGATTCGAGCGCGATTGCACGATCGACAGCTTGCCGGCGTCGATCAAGTCGTACCAATTCGCGAGCAGCGCGCGTGCGAGCGCCGGCTCGTGCACCTGCACGCCAAGCGTCACGGCGCGATCGTCGGGCTCGACGGTGACGGGGCCGCCCGCACATACGAGCACATCAGTCTCGTCGACCACGATGCATTGCGGCAGCGGCGACACGAGCCCGTCCGATGCAGCTGCTGCATACAACGTCGGCTGTGGCAGCCGCTCGAGAAACAGCTCGTACGCTGCCTCTTCGATCGCAGCGCCGGCGCGTTCCAACACGAGCGTGACGGTGAGCTCGCGACCACGCTGTGCGGCATGCAGCGACGACAACAAGCGTGCGTCGCGCTGGAGATCCACGCCGGCCCAGAAGAACGTTCGTTCGGCCGTCGCGATGCAGTCTCTAATGACCTCGTACGGCTCGCGTGCACCGCGACCTGTCGGCGGCGGTCCAGCCCACAGCAGCGTCGAGCCGCTCGCGCCGTGCGAGCGTCGCTCCAAGAGCACGGCGCTCACGATCGTGATCGCCACGCTCTTCTGTTGGCCAACCAGCACCGACAAATGCTGTTCCAGATGACCGAAGCGCGACAGCTCCAGTGTCATGCGATTGAGCTTGTCGCCGTGTGCGAGCTTGGCCAGCGTGCCAAGCAGCCGCTCCAGCTCGGCGTCCGTCAGTCGGTGGAGACCAACCAAGCTCACATCAGATCTCGTCGAACTGGCCGCGTTTTTCCAAGAGGCCGATGATCGCTTCGATCGACTCGTGCAAGCGGGAGCGAACGAGCACGACCTCGAGGTCGGGTGACTTGGGCGGCTCGAAGCCCTCGAAGCTCGCGTCCGGTCTGCGCTCGCGGCACAGCGCGGGATCGGTGTCGACGAAAACCTCGATGAAGCGCTCGGCACCCACGGCGTCCCGCACCTTCGCGCGCTCCGCCTCTTTGAACGCGGAGAACGCGCAGATCGTGATCAAGCCTGCGTTCGTGCAGGCGTGCGCCGCGCTGATGATTGTGGGCAGCGTCTCGTCGAACGGCGTCACCACGTGGGCCGTGCGTCCGAGATCGAACAGCTTGCGTTCCAGCGCGTAGGCGAGAGTCCACCGCCCCGAGCCCGGCAGGCCCGTGAGCCAGACCGTGGTTCCGCTCTGGCCAAAACGCTCGCGCCGCTCACGCGGACTGACTTGCGTCTTCGGCAAAAGGCCCGAGCCGGCGCGCACTTCCTTCAGCGCTTCGTCGAGGCTCTGCGCCTTGGCACTAACACTACGCGCGCGGATCATGCCCGCGGCCACGGTCGTGTTGTACAGCGAGTCGACCAAGATGAACGCGCCGGTCGTGCGGTTCTTCACGTACGCGTCCACGTAGAGCGCGCGATGGCAGGTGAGCGTCACGCGCGCGATCTCGTTCAGCTCGAGCTTGTCGCGCGAGCCGTCGCCGCTCGCTGCAATCGGCTGCTCCGAGAGTGTCGGCAAGTCGAGCTTTGCATGCACCTTGTCGACCTGCGCGCGCACCGTCTGCGTCGTGTGCTTGATCAGGTACGTCTTCTGCGTGTCGAGCGGGCGTTCGTGCATCCACACGAGATCGGCTTCGAAGCTGCGTGTGACCTCGGGACGGTTGTCCGGATGCACCACCATGTCGCCGCGGCTGCAGTCGATCTCGTCTTCGAAGCGCAGCGTCACCGACAGCGGGGGAAAGGCTTCAGCGAGCTCGGCGAGGCTTCCGCCCTGCATCGTCTCGATGGCTTTGATGCGCGAGGTCTTGCCCGAAGGCAACACCATGATCGGGTCGCCCTTCTTCACCACACCCGAGGCGACCTGCCCGCAGAAGCCGCGGTAGTCCAGGTTCGGCCGGTTCACGTACTGAACTGGATACCGGAAGTCCTCGAAGTTGAGATCCGCCGAGACCGGCACGTCTTCCAGGTACTCGAGCACGGTCTTTCCACCGTTGTTCGTATACCAAGGCGTGCGCGTGCTCTTCTGCGCGACGTTGTCGCCCTTGTACGCAGACACCGGGATGAACGTGATGTCCTTGAAGCGCAGGTTCTTGCCGAACGCGCTGAACTCTTTCTTGATCGTCTCGAACACCTCTTGCGAGTAGTCCTTGAGATCCATCTTGTTCACGGCCACGAGCAAGTGCGGGATGCCGAGCAGCGATGCGATGTACGAGTGCCGACGCGATTGCTCCAGCACACCCAGGCGTGCGTCGATTAGAATGACCGCCACGTTGGCAGTTGACGCGCCCGTGACCATGTTGCGCGTGTACTGCACGTGGCCCGGCGTATCCGCCACGATGAACTTGCGCTTCTCGGTCGCGAAGTAGCGGTACGCGACGTCGATCGTGATGCCCTGCTCGCGCTCGGCCGCGAGGCCGTCGGTCAAGAGCGAGAGATCGACCGAGCCGTCCTCCAGGTTCGAGGCCTTGCGGACCGCAGCCAGCTGGTCGTCGTAGACGTTGTTGGTGTCGTAGAGCAGTCGCCCGATCAGCGTGCTCTTGCCGTCGTCGACCGAGCCGACGATCACGAACCGCAGCAGCGTCTTCTGCTCGTGGCGCGCGAGGTACGCCTCGATGTCTTCGCGGATCAGACTCTGCTCCGCTGGATTAACCTGCGACATCAGAAATACCCCTCGCGCTTCTTCTTCTCCATCGACGCGTCCTGATCGTGGTCGATCAAGCGGCCCTGACGTTCGGACATGCGCGTGAGCAACATCTCTTGGATCACTTTCGTCAGCGTGTCGGCCTCGGACTCGATCGCGCCCGACAACGGATAGCAGCCGAGCGTGCGAAACCGGACCGAGCGCACGTCGGGAACTTCACCGGGCAGAAGCCGCATACGCTCGTCGTCCACCATGATCAGCGTGCCGTCGCGATTCACGACGGGCCGCTTCTGCGAGATGTAGAGCGGCACGATCGGGATCTGCTCCAGGTAGATGTATTGCCAGACATCCAGCTCGGTCCAGTTCGAGATCGGAAACGCGCGGATGCTCTCGCCCTTGTTGATCTTGGCGTTGTATAGGTTCCACAGCTCGGGCCGCTGGTTCTTCGGATCCCACTGGTGGAACTTGTCGCGGAACGAGAACACGCGCTCTTTGGCGCGCGACTTCTCTTCGTCGCGACGTGCGCCGCCGAACGCTGCGTCGAACTGATACTTGCTGAGCGCCTGCTTCAGCGCTTGCGTCTTCATCACGTCGGTGTACTTCTCGCTGCCGTGGTCGAAGGGGTTGATGTTCTCCTTCACGCCTTCGGCGTTCGTGTACACGAGCAGATCGATGTTGTTCTCGCGGCAGAACGTGTCGCGAAACGCGATCATGTCCTGGAATTTCCACGTGGTGTCGATGTGCATCAGCGGGAAGGGCAGCTTCGCCGGCGCGAACGCCTTGAGCGCCAAGCGCACGAGCACCGACGAGTCTTTGCCGATCGAGTACAGCATGACGGGTCGCTCGAACTCGGCGGCGACCTCGCGGATGATCTGAATGCTCTCGGCTTCGAGCTGCTTCAGATGCGTGATTCGGTGTTTGTCGAGCTGCATGCGCACGCGCCTCTCTACCTGCGCGACCCTGGCATTTCAACCCTGCGCACCGCTACGGCGTAAGCAGAGCCGCAAGCGGATGGTGTATGCGGCCGTTGCTGGCGAGTAGGTAGCCCTCGGCGAAGTTCACCGGGCCGCCGTCGCGCAGGCTGCTCAGCATTCCGCCGGCCGCGAGCACCAGCGCGGCGCCCGCCGCGGTATCCCACGGCGACAGCTTGCGCTCCCAGTACGCGTCGTACGTTCCGTCCGCGACCAGGCACAGGTCGAGCGCCGCCGAGCCGCAGCGACGAATGTCGCGCACTGCAGGCATCACCTTCACGAAGGCCGCGAGGTTGTCCTCGGGGTGCCCTGAGCGGCGCATCACCGGCGAGAAGCCGGTGGCGATCAGCGCATCGTCCAAGTGCTCGGTGGCGCTCACCTGGCAAGGCTTGCCGTTACGCACCGCGCCGTGCCCGACCGCGCCGCGCCAATACGTGTCGAGCGCCGGGGCGAACACCGCGCCTGCAGTTGGCTGGCCGCGTTCGAGCACGCCGATGCTGATCGCGAAGAACGCGTGCCCATGGGCGAAGTTGACGGTGCCGTCGATCGGGTCGCAGTACCAGGTCGGCGCATCACTGGCCGTGCCGCCTTGCTCCTCACCGACGATCGCCAGGTCCGGGGTGCGCTCGGCGAGCAGCTTTCGGATCAAGCGCTCGCTCGCCAAGTCGAACTCGGTCACGAGATCCGCATAGCTCCCCTTCTGCTCCACTTGGGGACGTGAGCGCCAACCGCGGAGCACCTGCTCTCCAGCTTCGCGGGCGACGTCGAGGGCAATCTCGGAGAGGGCGACACGGTCGAAGGTCGGCATGGTTTTTCGCACCCAAGGCGTAGCGCACAGCCCCGCGGCATGCACGCAATTTGCTGAAAGTGTTCGGGATTCTCACGAGTGTCGGGACGGCTGTCGGTCTTCCGTCGGTTCGTCGACACGTGGCGTACGTTCAGTTGTAGCACTGCGGCAGGGGAAAGATCCGTTGCCACGCGCTTCGACCGTCGCTGCCGTCTTGCAGCTGATGGCGGCAGGATTCGTGTTCGGCGGTTACGCCTCGTGCTTCAACTGAAAGCGGTCGCGCAGCTCGATCCCGAGCACGCAGCCGCCGTCCGCTGGGTACTGCGACCGGATCTTGCCGCGCAGCCGGTCGTTGCCCACGACATCGATCTCGTCGTCCACACGGAACGAGCCCAGGCGTTCCATCTGCGTCGTGAACAGCGCGATGCCGAGCCCGTGCGCCGACACGTTGTAGAGCGTGCCCTCGATCGAGCTCTGGCCGAGCTCGAGCTTGATGTCAGTCGGTTGCTCCGGCGCGTGACGCGGACTGCGACGCGCTTCGTTCAGACTGGCTGCGGCGCGCGCGCCTTTCGGCGCCTGCTCGCGCAGCCGCACGACCACATCCCAAAGGCCGAGCGGCTTGCGCCCGAGATGAATCACCACGACAAGCTCGAGATCCGACGGCTGTGACAGGCGCTGCGCCACCTGCGCATCGGGCAGCTCGTCGCTGAAGCGCCCAGCCAGCTTCTGGCGGAAGTCGCTGAACTTCACGCGCAGCGGAGTGACGTCGCCGACGGGCTCGAGCAGGGCGTAGCTCGTACGCGCGCCCGATCCCACGACGGCCGCGTCCGCTTTGCCCTCGAACACGGTCTCGAGATGCACGGCGCGGATGGGAATGTGGATCTTGTTCATCCGAGTCTTGAACGGTAGCAAGAAGTCAGCGCGGTCGCGAACGCCCCGCCTCTGAAGCCAAGCTCGCAACTGCGCAGAAAGCTGCGTAACTCCGCTGATTTGCGGGGTTTGCCAGGAATATTCCGGATCCTGCGCCGCGATGTACGAAAATGTTCTTCGCCAATCTTCATCTCCTGGTGAAGCCGCGCTATACAGCCTGACCCCGCACATCTAGCAAACATTGGCGGGTGGTTTCTTGGAGGGTTTCGGACATGGCATTGCGTTGGCTATCAGTGGTGATTTTGGGTGCAGCGCTGCTCGGCGCTTGCGGTGATGATTCGGGCTCGAAGGCGAAGGACGCCGGCAACAACAACGACGCGGGCAAGACGCCCGCCAAGGACGCTGGCCCTGCGATGATCACGTGCGGCGCCTCGAAGTGCACCGCCCCGCCGATCATGTTGCCCGCGAACATCCCGATCTCCGCCGATGTGTTGGCCGCCGCTGGCTTCACGACGGAGGTTTGCTGCGCCGGCGCGGCGTCCGCCCAGGTTTGCGGCGTCACGCAGTCGTCGCTCATTCCGGACGGCTCGTGCCTCGCGCAAGGCCAGGTCGGTCGCGCCGCGAACTCCGAAGCGGAATGCCCGTCGCAGTCGACCACCATCATGGGGTTCCCGTTCATGACCACGGGTTGCTGCCGCAAGGACAACAAGTGCGGCGTCGATCTCGGTCTGATCGGCGTCGGCTGTCTCGAGAACAGCGAAGCCAACCGGATCTCCGGCATGGGCGCGCTGATGAGCGATGCCGCGGTGCCGATGCTGCCCATCAAGTCCTGCGACTATGCGTCCCCGGCCGATGCGGGCCACGACTCGAGCACGGGCGGGAACGATAGCGGCAACTCCGACGCCGCGTTCTGAGCCCCACGCGCTCCACTTGTGAGTAGAACTCGGGTCGCGTTCGCTCGCGCGCTGCTTGCGCGCGGTGGGCGCGACCCGCATGCTTTTCGGGATCATGCGCTTTCTTACGATGTCTGGGCCCCGTCTGCTTCGCGTAGTCTCGTCAGCATTCGTTTGCATGCTGCTGGTTGCCAGCTGTGGCAGCGAGGCGAGCAGCGCGGTGAGCGACGGCGGTCTCGGTGAAGGTGGCGCGAGCGGTCCCACGGCCAACGCCAAGAAGGCATGCTACGCGGCGGCGAAGGCAAGCGACGCCGGGCTTTCCGCGGAAGCCAAGTGCATCTGCGACCAGTGCCTGGGCGAGAACAGCGCGTGCAACGACGACCCGGGCTGCGTCGCGATCCGCGCGTGCACGGCGCGCACCGGCTGCCGCGGCTTCGACGATTGTTATTACGGCGCGGGCTTGTGTCGCGACGAAATCGAGAAGCACGGCACCACCTCGCTCGAATTCACGGTTTGGCAGCAGCTCGCGGATTGCTCGGCAAACCTCAGCTGTTCGGTGATGACGCCGAGCGCGTGCACGACGGTCGCGACGTTCGAATGCGACGGTGACGAAGATTGCGGCGCCGGCAAGATGTGCTGCGCGCGGTACGAGAACGGCGCGTACGACAAGTCGAGCTGCGCGACGACGTGCAGCAGCTTGCAGAAGGCCGACGCGGGTCCTGGCGGCCAGACCTGGTCCGAGATGTGTCATCCCGGCGATTCGTGCGCGACCGCAGGCTATTCGTGCTTGGCCAGCGATCTGCTACCCAGTTTCCTCTACCGCTGTCGCGACACCGGCACGCCGCCGGATGCTGGCGTCGGCAGCGAGAGCGCAGCTCACGCGGTCAACTGCGGCACTCACAGCTGCGGCGCGGGCAAGAAGTGTTGTGTGCGCTCGCCCAAGGCTCCGTACTGCGCGCCGGTCGATCTCGACTGCGCGTGCACGCCGCTGTCCTTGCCGGACGCCGGGATGATGATGATGTCGATGGACGACGCCGGCGCGAGCGACGGCGGTTGAGTCTGGTCGCGTCCCGCTAGCGCGTGAGCTGTTGTTCGCGTCCCGCTAGCGCGTGAGCTGTTGTTCGCGTCCCGCTAGCGCGTGACGCGGGGTGCCCGCTCGGGGCGACGCGAGAGCGGGTTCGGCACGCGCTGCGGACGCTCGCTCGGGGCGAGGCTCTCGCGTTCTTCGATGTCGAGCACGGGTGAAGTGCGCAGTGGCGTGCCGTTGATGTCGAATTCGAGCGGGTCACCGAGACCGGGTAGATGCGGCAACGAGATGCGGCCGTCGGCGGAGACGACGCTGTGCGAGAAGGGTCGCGCCAGGGCGGGGTGGTCCTTCAGCCAGGAGCCGCTGCGCCGATCACGCACGCCGATGCAGACGTGGCCGCGCACGTGGTACTCGGAGTTGCGGGTCAAGAAGACTCGGTAGGCACTGCTGCGTCGCATCGCTTCCTCCCGGCCTCGCCCCCAAACGGCTGACCTGAATCAAGGCTAGACCCTACCCATGCCATGTTCCTAAACAAGGTCGACGCTGTAAATTTCTTGTTATTGTGAATGTGGCTCGCTTGTCGCACGATCGGTTCCCTCCGCTTTTTCGCGGAGTCCTGCAGGGCGTATGATGAATGTAGGTCTGATCGGTGTCGGTCGGCTTGGTGGCGCGCTCGCTCGTGCGCTGGGGCCCGCAGGCCTGACGCTCACGGGCCTGATCGGTGCTGGCGACGCTCGGGCCACGCGGCTAGGGCGTGAGCTGGGTCTCGAACAGGTGGTCGTGCGCACCGCGAACGAAGTGCTCGCGCGCGCGGAGCTGGTGTTCTTGGCGGTCCCCGACGGCGCGGTGGAAACACTCTGCGCTGCGCTGCCTTGGACGGCCAGTCACGCGGTGGTTCACACGGCAGGGTCGCTCGGGCTGTCGGCTCTGCAAACGGCGCGCACGCGTGGCGCGCGCGTCGGTGCGTTTCATCCGTTGCAGTCGTTCGCCGAGGGCGCGGGGGCGGCGCGCTTCGTTGGCATTCGCGTCGGCATCGAAGCAGCGGACGCGGGCCTCTGCGCTGAGTTGGAAGTGCTGTGCAGAGCACTCGGCGGGCAGCCGCTTGCCTTGGCGGGGGTCGATCGCGCCGGCTACCACGCAGCCGCCGTATTCGCGAGTAACTACGTCGTGGCGTTGCACGCTGCGGCTGCGAGGCTGTTCGAGCTGGCGGGATTGCCGGCAAGCGAGGCACTGTCCGCGCTCGCACCGCTCACGCTTGGGGTAGCGGAGAACATCGTGACTGCCGCGCACGGCGGCAGCGTGGGTCCGGGCCTGTTGGCGGCGCTCACCGGCCCCGTCCTGCGCGGCGACGTCGGGACCGTGCGAGCCCAGCTGGCCCAGCTGGTCTCCCAGGATGCCGAGCTGGCCGACTTGTATCGAGCGCTCGGACGTCAGTTGTTGGGACTACCGCTGCCGGTTGTCAGCGAGGTCCGCGCCGCGCTCGAGCAACTGTTTCGCGCCTCCTGAGCGGACTCGAATCGACAGCGAGGCTCGGTCGCGCTAGGCATGCCGGGTGCTTACGCTCCACCCCAAGCTGCGACCCTTCGTAGCCCACCTCGATCGCGGTGCCGGCGTGCCCATGATTGCCGTGCGCGGGCGCATCGAAGACGACGTCTTCCGGATCTCGGTGTTCGGCTCGGAGGTCGCGCTCCTGCCAATGCATGTCGACAGCGACGAGCACGGGCGCTTCGCAGTGCTCACGAGCGGCGATCAGCGCTTCGAAAATGGCCTCGTACTCTCGGTTCGCGCGCAGGCGGCGCGCGTGCCGCGCAAGGAGCAGCCGCGCAAAGAGAAGACCAAACGCGAAAGCAAGAGCGGGGACAAGAGCGAGGACAAGAGCGAGGCCAAGCGCGACGACACGCGTGCGCGCCGGGTGCTGCTTTCGTTGCGCTCCGAGTCGCCTGCGATGCCGCTGGCAAAGCCGTTGTTCGGCAAGCTGGGCGGCGACCCTGATCTCGTGCGTTTGATCGCTCCGTCGAGCTGGTCGGTGGAGCTGTCGTTCGACGCCGAAGGTCGCTACGTCGAGCGCACGCGGCCTAGATCGTCCGGCCGCGCGTGATGTGGTCTCGTGATGCCGTCGCGCGTGCAGGCCTCGTGTTATACGTCGCGCCATGACGACGGGTCACGAGCAGCTTTCAGCATTGATCGAGCGCTTGGAGCGGGGTGGCGACGGCGAGCGGTTGGACATCGTGCAGCGGGCGCAGCGCTTCAAGCGTTCGTGGCTGGAGCTGGCCGAGGGTCTGGCCAAGCTGCGTAAGAGCCGCGCGTACGAGCGCTGGGGCTACTCCGATCTGCACGAGTACTGCCAAAAAGAGCTTCACCTGAAGGCTGCGACGATCGACAAGCTGATGCTCTCCTACGGCGCGCTGCGCACGCACGCGCCCGAGGTCCTGAAGCACGACGGCTTGGCGCGCGAGATCCCGAGCCTCGAGTCGGTCGACTATTTTTCGCGCGCGCTCGGCGTGCGAGATCCCGACGACGAGAGCGCGCCTGCGCGTCGGCGGCTCGATGCGCCGAAGGCCGTGCTGGAAGAGCTGCGCAGCGCCGTGTTCGATCGCGCAGCGCCGGTGGGCGAGCTGCGTAAGCGCTTCGATCCGATCTTCAGGCCCAAGCGTGAAGGCGACGTCGAGCAGGACGTCTTGCGCAAGACGAAGGTGCTGGCCGAGCGCCTCGCCGAAGCGGTTCAAGCGGCGCCCGGCATCACCGACAAGCGTGTGGCGCGCGTGGTGGCCATGGTGGAAGCGCTGGTGCGCGATCTCGACGAGCTGCTCGACGACGACGGCGAGCCGAGCAAGCGTCGCAAAGCCAAAGAGCAAGAAGAAGTCGCGAACTGAAAAGCTCGCGCTGGTGAGTCCTGCAGCCGCGCGGAGCCCGGGTTGCTACCTGGTCTCGACGCGCTGCGTGGCGTGCGCGTGGTAGGCCGAATAGGACACGCGCGTGTTCGGCGGGACCGATTCGGTGATCCACACGTTCGAGCCGATCACGGAGTTCTCACCGATCACGGTCTCGCCGCCGAGGATGGTGGCGCCTGCGTAGATGGTCACGCCGTTCTCGAGCGTGGGGTGGCGACGGGCTTCGCGGATCAGCTCGCCGGCGGCGTCGCGCGGCATCGACAGCGCGCCGAGCGTGACGCCTTGGTAGAGCTTTACGTCGTCGCCGATCACGGTGGTCTCGCCGATCACGACGCCGGTGCCGTGGTCGATGAAGAAGCGCTTGCCGATCTTGGCGCCGGGATGGATCTCGATGCCGGTCAGGTTGTGAGCGTGCTCGGCCATGATCCGAGGCACGAGAGGCACGTTGCGCAGCTGCAGCTCGTGCGCGAACCGGTACGCGGTGATGGCTTGAATCGCCGGATACGAGAAGATGATCTCCTCGATGCTCTTGGCTGCAGGATCCCCACGAAACGCGGCTTCGACATCGTACGCGAGCGCTTCCCGGATGCTCGGGATCTGCGCAAGCAGCTCGTTCACCAGCACTTCGCCGCGCGCGAGGTCGGTGGGCTCGGGAGACGCGCCGCACTTGCGTACGTAGACCACGGCGCGCGCGATCTGCTCGACCAAGATGCTGGCGGCCTCGTAGATGTGCTCCGAGACGTAGTGGCGCAGGTTGAACGTGCTCAGCGCCTTCGTCGAGTAGAAGCCCATGAAGGCGACGTGCTCGAGATGGTAGAGCGCCTCGATGATTTTGCGGCGATTGGGGAGCGCCGTGCTCTCGAGGTTGTCGATGGGCCGCCCGAGCGTGTAGCTCTGCGTGACGGCATCGATCGCCTGCTCGAGCGCACGCTCTGACGAGTGCGCAGCGTTGTCGGCTTTCATTACTTGCCGAACTTGGCGCCCGCGCTGCCGGACGCTTTGGCGCCGCCGCCGCTGAAGCGGCTCTGGGTCTTCGCGGGCGCGGCTGTGACCGTGGGCTTCGGTTCGTCGTCTATCGAAGCTGCCGGCGGCGGCGAGTCCATGTCTTCGCCTTCGGCGGGGCCGGTGACGGGCTTGGGCGGCTCTTTGGGCTTGACCATCTCGCCGTTGATGAACGTGCAGGACTTGTCGTCGTACGAAACGAGGCCTGTGTCAGCCGAGCAGCTGTACGTGCGCACGACGTCGCAGCCAGTGACGAGGTACTGACCCTCTTTGTAGTCCTGGTCGTAGACCTTGCGCGGCTCGACCGACACGGAGGGACAGTTCGTCTCGGCGGCGAACTGCGAGCGTACGACCTCGCGCATCTCACCGTAGGCGCAGCCACCCAAAAGACCGGGCAGGCCGAGCAACGAAACCATCACTGAAACTCGTGCTTCCGAACCGAAGATCCGCATGCGGCGCAGCATGCCAAACCCAAGCTCGATTGCAAAGGGGAAGGCGGTCTCGGCCGCCCCGCCAGCTGCGTCTGCCGGTGCGTCTACCGGTTGATCGTGATCGCGACGCGGCTCCTGCCGCCGCCGATCGCTTCGAGGCGGCTCTCGGGGACCCCGGCGTCGACCAGGCGCTGCTTGATCAGCAGCGCGCGGCTCAGCGCCACGGCGTCGTCGCCGTAGCCCTGAATGCGGATGCTCATGTCGGTGCGCGTGAGCATCAAGTCGGCGATTTCGGCGACGCTCTCGGCGCCGGCGTCGTCCAGCTCGGTGGTGGCGCCGACGAACTTGAGGTTCTTGGCGACGATGGTCTGGCCGGTGACGGAGATGCGGGGCTCGATCGGCTTCTGTATCAAGGTGAGGTCGAGCGTGCCGGTGGTGCGCGCTTCGAGCGCGGCTTTCGAGAGCCGGACGAAGTAGCCGTCGGCCTCGGTGCGCACGGCGTAGTCACCGGGCTGCAGGTTAGCGGCTTCGAAATTGCCGCGCACGTCGCTGGTTGCAGACGCCGTGGTCGGGCCGCCCAGCTGCACGCGCGCGCCGCTGACCGGTGCGCCCCAGGCGTCGATCACGTGGCCGCGGAAGCCGCCCGCGCGCGCTTTCGGCGTGAGCACGCACTGCGCTTCGACGTTGCCGCCGAGGTCGGGGATCACGCTGCCGCACTGCGCGGGCTCGTAGTCCGGATGGCTCGCCTCCATGTGCACTTCACCGGGCGCAAAGGCCTCGCTGATGAAGTGACCGTCACTGCTCGAGGCCACCGCCGACACGTCGTGGTCGACGAAGCTGACGATGGCGCCCGCGACAGGACCGCCTTCGCTCGAGGTCACGGTGCCCTGCACGCGACCGGTGGGCGGCGCTTTGGGCTCGGGCGCAGGGGGTGCGGGCGGCGGCGCGACCGGGCGCGCGTCGTAGTCGTACGAGAGCGCGAGCAGCAAGCGGTACGGCAGGTTGGGCGAGAGCTCACGCACGAAGCGGTTCGTGCCCTTCAAGCCGAAGTCGACGCCGAGCAGCACCGACACGCCGCGGATCGGCGGTACCGCGCGCACGCCGAGCGCGAGGTTCATCGGGAACGCGCTGCTCGATGTGCGCTCGTAGCAGGAGTCTTGCGCGGTGCTCGTCGTGCCACTCGGCGCGTTCTTCACGAACGGGCAGTCGTAGCCCTGACGGTTGACCGGCACGTCGATGCGCCACTCGACGAGCGGATGCATGTAGAAGCGCTCGCTGACTTCGAGCGGCATTTCGAGGCCCAACCCGAAGGTCATGCGATCGAGCCGGTTGATGCCCATGGCCAGGCGCTCGAAGCGGTTCACCAGGTGTCGCGTCTCGTTGGCTTGCGCTGCGACCGGCGGGTTCAGCTTCGAGTAGCGCGTGTCCTCGATGTCGGAGACGATCTGGCTCGTGTTGTCGAACAGGTAGCCGACGTTGAGACGCACGACCAACGGCAAAGGTTGCGACAGCTCTTCGAAGTGCGCGCTGAGCTCACCGCGTAGACCCAAATTGGTCGCGCCGAGCGTGGTGCCGCCACCGCCGACCTGGTTCGCAAACGCAGCGCGCAGGTCGCCGCTCACGTAGAAGAGCGGCGCGACCTTGCCGCCGACTTTCCCGCCGATCGCCATGTCGCCGAGGCTGGTCTGCGTGTCGGCCTTGGGCAGGCTGGTCGCGGTGCTCATGTTGGCGAGCGTGGCGTAGACCTCGAACAGCTTGGCCGCCGTCCAGGACAGCGCGAGCACCTGCTGGTCCTGCTCGACGTGATCGTGACGCAAGAGCACGCTGTCGCCGGAGTACAGGCCGAGCCCGAGCGAAACGCGCAGCGCGCCAACTTCACCGGTGCTGCCGTCGACGAGGAACAGGCCGCCGCTCGGGCCGTACCAGGTATTGTAGCGGCGATGCAGGAGGTCCCACGGCAGCTTCTCGGCAGCGGCGTCGTCTTTGGCTTGGTCGCCAGCTTGATCTGCAGCTTGGCTGGCGGCGCCGGGTCGTTCCGCCTTCTTGCTCGTGTCAGTCTCGACGACCGAGACCGGTGCGCTCCCGGTCGACACCGCGGCGCCGGCTGACAGCGAAGCCCCGTCTTGTGCCGCTACGGGCTGCACTGCGAAGAGCGAGCCGGTAACGCAGAGTGTCGTATACAGAGCGGCGCGTGCGAACAACGTGAGGTCAGGGGACCCCGACCGAGCACACTCACGGGCGAGCGACATGCGAGCAATCCTTTGCGTGGGACGATTGGGCCGCGGGGCACGCCGATGACATGCCGTTAGAACCGCTAGATCGAGCGATCGTGCCGCGCGATTCGTCTCGCACTTTTGCGCTCGAAGTTCAATAGTCCTTTGAGCTTACTGGGTCTCGGCGTGCGCAGCTCCGTCGTAGCTCGGCGCATACAAGCGAGCGAACGCGATCGGGTTTTGCATGCCACGTGCGCGCATTGCCTCGCACCCGGCGCGTGTCCACGCGGCGGCTTCGTCCGCGTGCTCGGCTTCAGCGCAGGCGGTGCGCAACAGGCGCGCGTGATCAGCGTAGAGCGGGAGGTTGAGCTCTTCGAGTCGCGACAGGTGCTCGTCGGCCGCGCGCACCGGCGCTGACACGAGACCTCGCTGCGTTCTTGCAGCCCCGAAACTGTTCAGAGTTTGCCGCGCTGGGCGCGCTCGGCTTCCGGAAGACGTCCCTCTTCGCGGTACAGCGCGGCCAAGCGCGCTAGCTGGTCCGCGCTCGGGCTCGCTTCGGCCTTCAGAGTATCGCGCAGGCGCGCGACGGCGTCGTGGCCCGCGGGCCAGAAGCGGCGCGTGATGAAGGCGACGGCTTCGGGCACGCCTCTCGCGTGCTTCATCGGCATGAACAGCGGGATGCTCAGCACGAGCGCACACACGACTGCGACGCCACTCGCGCGCGAACGCAGCGCGAGCGGCACGCTGGCAATGCACAGCCCGAGCGCGACCAGCGCGCCCAGCAAAAGGGGCAGCATGGTCGCGCCGCCGTACGCACCGAACAGCGCCGCGGCGTTCATGGGCGCGTAGCCGTGCTCGATCAGCACGCGATACACCTGCGGCAAAGGCCGTGTGATCTCGGGCGGCAGGTGCGGGTAGTAGGCCGAAGGAATGCCGGACGCGACGAGGCCCACGGCCGTGGCGCCGATCGCGCTGCCTGCCGCCATCAGCGGCAGACGATCGGCCAGCGCGTCGAGCTCGACGAGCGCGGGCCACGCGAGGAACGGGATGCACAGCGCGAGGTAGCGCGCGCCGACCGTCCAGCCACCGCGCCAGTTGTTCATCGACGAGATCGCCAGCACGCTCAGCAGCACGATCGCGAGCACGGCGATCGCGTCGGCGCGCCGCGCGGGATCGCGCAACAGGCGATACAGGCCCGGCAGCGCGAACAGGAGCAGCGGCGTCATAGGGAACAGGCCCGCGCCGGGGTCGACCAGCAAGCCGTAGAGCGCCGCGGCGCTCGGGCCGACTGCGCCGTACAAGCCTTGGTGGTGTGCGGCGCGAAACGAGGCGTTCTCCACGAACAAGTGTCCGGGTGTGAACGGGCTACCGAACGCGCGCCACTGAAAGTGCATCATGACGAGCGCCGGCATGACACCACCGAGCGCGAACGCCGCGATCAACCTCGGCTTGCGCAGCACGTACGCGCCGTAGATGGCCAGCGGTAGCGAGCAGGCCAGGCCCGGATACTCGAAGAACGTCGCGCCTGCGCAGCCGAGGCCCGCGAGCACAGCCGCGCCGACCGTTGGCTCGCGCTCCGCGTGCCGAATCGAGTAGAGCACCATGAACGTAGCGAACGAAACTGCGGCGCTGGTCGTGTGGCTCACGAACATCATGCCGTAGCCGTACAAGAGCGAGCCGAGCAGCGTGGACACGAACACCGTGACAACTGCAACGCCATGGCGCGCGTGGCGCGAAAGCCAGCCGAAGAAGTAGAACGCGAAGACGAGCGTTGGCAGCACGCAGCCCGTGACGCGACACACCCAGAGCGCCTCGGTGCGATCGAACGCGTGGCCGAGCGCGCGGCTCAGCTTGTCGTAGACGAAGTAGCCCGGCACGCCCGAGAACGTCGTGCCTGGAGCCTTCACGCTCCAGAAGTGCCCGCCGTGCACGGCGCCGTCGTTCACCCAGCCCCAGCGCTCGCGCGGCATGTCGATGTCGTAGCGACCGAGCTCCGCGAGCGATGCGGTCATGTAGAAGCGCACGTTCTCGTTCGGGTTGTTGAGCGACGCTTGGTACGGAAAGACGTACAGGTACGCGAACGTGCAGAGCGCCAGCGCTGGCAGGCGCCAGCGGAGCGCACTCGGCTGTGTCGCGTCGGATGGAGTGGTCACGGAAGCTCAGCCGAGCTTTTCGAGGGTGTGCGCGGCCTGCTCGCACAGGGTTTGCACGCCGATGCCGAAGACCGAGAAGCGCTCGTCCTTGGTCAGGCCTTGGCGATAGCGGTAGTAGATCTGTTGAATCACGATCGCGGTCTTGAACAAGCCGAACACGTAGTAGAACTCGGGGCGCTTGACGTCGCGGCCGGAGCGCTCGCGGTAGCGATCGACGAGCTGCGCACGGTTCCACGCGCCGGGCTGGTCGCTCGGGCCGTTGCGGAAGTACTGCATCATGGCCGTGTCGGTGGGCTCCACCCAATAGCTGATGAACGTGCCGAGATCCATCAACGGATCGCCGATCGTCGACATCTCCCAGTCGAGCACGCCGAGGATGCGCGTGGGCTCCTTCGGATCGAGCACGACGTTGTCGAACTTGAAGTCGTTGTGGATCAGCGTAGCGCCGCTGTCTGCGGGCCGCGTGCGCTCGAGCCACGCCGCGACCTGCTCGACCACCGCGACTTCGTCGGTCTGCGATTTCTTGTAGCGCTCGGTCCAGCCTTTGATTTGGCGCTCGACGTAGCCGTCGCCTTTGCTCATGTCGGTGAGGCCGATGGCTTTGTAGTCGAGCGCGTGCAGGTCGGCGAGGCAGTCCACGAGGTTGCGGCAGAGCGCGCCGAGCTTGGTTGCATCGATGCCCAGGCCTTCGGGTACGTCCTTGCGGATGATCACGCCGCGCAAGCGCTCCATCACGTAGAACGGTGCGCCCATCACGGCGGGGTCCTCGCTGTAGGCGAGCGGCTTCGGCGCTTGCGCGTACACGGGTGAGAGCGCGCGCAGGATGCGATGTTCGCGGCCCATGTCGTGGGCGCTCTTGACCTTGGTGCCGAACGGCGGGCGGCGCATCACGACTTCGCGATCGCCGACCGTGAGCAAGTAGGTGAGGTTGGAGTGTCCGCCCGGGAACTGCTTCACGTGCACGGGCTTGCCCGCGAGCTCGGGTACGTGCGCCGCGAAGAAGCGCTCCAGCGCGCCCGCATCGACCTCTTCGCCGGGTCTCACGTCGCGGGTGCCATCGACCGCGTCACTCATGCTCGTGCTCCTTGAATAGCGGCCTGCCATATCACATCGTGCGCGCGTCGTCGCGTGAGCGGCGCTTTCTCGCACGGCGTCGGGGCTCGGGCTTTTCTCGGAGATCCGAGTGTGCTTCGATGAGCCCCGTGGCACCGGTGCACGAGTCATGACGCGTCGCGTGAGCTGCGCTGTGCACGTCCTGCTTTCGATCGTGCTGCTGATCGCGGGGCAGGCTGCGTGCGCGCGCGCAGACGATGCTCCGGCGCAGGCGGGCACGTCGCTCGCGTCGCTCCTGCGCGGCGGCGGAGCACGTCTCGATCCCGGCATCGACGAGCTGTCGGCGCTCGTGAAAGAGCTGCGCGGGCGCGTACATGCGGCGGTCGCGTCAGCGGTGCTCGACAGCGCCGGTCGAGCGATTGCTGCGGCCACGCAGGCCGCTCTCGACCACAGGGACGCACGGGAGGTCCGTCAAAAGCAGAGCGCATGGGCGGCACTGTCCCTCGCCGATCGCTTGATTGCGCGCGCAGATGCCGACGCGGCGTTGCGTGAGCTATCCGGCGCCGTCACGCAGGCCGAGGCCGACGCGCAGACGGCAGCAGCTGCACGCACTGCAGCTGCTGTTCTCGACACGACGCGTGCCCTGAGTCGAGCGGAGCTCGAACGGTTGCGCAGGCTAGCGCCGGACTTCTTCGCGCGGGCCGAGCGCGCGCAGGCCGATGTGCGTCTAGCGCGCAGCGCGGATGAGCGCGGCGACGGCGCGCTGCGCGCCCAGCTGCTGCTCGACGCCGCCGTGGCCGAGGCCGATCGCATCGCACTCGAACGTCAGCGCGTCGCGCTCGAAGCACGCGTGCTGGCTGCGGAAAAGGCCAGCGCCAAGGCCGAGGCCGAGCGTCGCCAGCTGGCAGCGGAGCGGGCGTCCACGAACGCGGCGAAGCTGGCGGCGGAAAGAGCACGGCGCGCGTTCGCCGAGCTGGAGCGGGACGATGCACGCGCCGTCTCGAACGCGCCGGAGCGCGCTGCTGCTCGCGAGTTTCTGGTGGGGCGGGCGAGACTCACGCTCTCGGCGGCACGCGCCCTGGGCGCGAAACAGTTGCAGCTGACAGAGGCGGAGCAAGCCATCGCCGCGGTCGTCAGCGAGCAGCACGAGCGCAAGCCGACGGCGTCAGTCGGCTTGCTGGCGAGCCAGCGTGCGCTCGCCGCCGCTCTGTGCGCGCTCGGGTCCGCGCGAGCCGCGGCTGCGGTCACGACGCCGGAGCAGGTGGATGACCTGGTTGCGCGCACCGAGGAGCTTGGCTTCTCCGTGTCGCGCGTGCGCGGTCGGAGCGGCCTGACCATCCCGTTGCCCGCAGCGTTCGTGCGCGGTGGTGCTGCGCTGGCTCCCGCGGCGAGCCGCAAGCTGGCGCCGCTGCGCGATCTGCTGGCTGCGTTTCCTCACGGCGACGTAGCGGTAAAGCTCCACGCCGCGAGCGGCGGCACCGGTACGCACGCTCGGCTGGCCGAAGCGCGCGCGCAGAAGCTTGCCAGCTTCTTCGCGGCCACACTGAAAGCTTCTCGCGTGCACGTGCTGTCTGCGTCTACGGAACGGTCGGGCGACGGCTCGACGGTGCCGGTCGAGCCGCTCGGGGCGGACGACGACGGCGCGGACCTCGTGCTGCCTGCCTACGGCGGCGCGCCGTAAACGCGTTGCACCGGCGTTGCGCGTGCAGGTAGGGGTGCAGGCGTGCCATGATCCCGCCCCGAGTGGCCCCTTCCACGAATAAAACCACGGTTGCAGGGAGACGCGTTGCGCGCGGTCTCGCTCGCGCATCTCTCCTGGTACTGACGAGCTTGCTCGCACTTCCGGCCGCGGCGGCGCCCAGCCCCGCTGCGTCGTCTCCGAAGAATCCCGTCGACGCGGAGAATGCGAAGCTCGTCGAGCGCGTGCTGCGCGCCGGCAAGGAGCCACGCGGCATCGTTCCGCTGCTGACGCTGTGGGACCACTGGGACGAGAGCACGCCCAAGCTGCTGGTTGCTCAGCTGGGGCGCCTCGCCAAGGACAAGCGCCTCGCCGCAGATCGGCGCGTGCAGGTCGAGACCATGCTCGCACAAGCGCGTCTGCGGCTCGGTGACCCCGAAGCGGTGCACAAGCGCTTCGAGGACCTCGGCTACGTCACGCACTTTCGCGTGATCGGTCCCTTCGACAACGAAGGCAAAGCTGGCTTCGACACGGAGACTCCGCCCGAGCAAAAGCGCATGGAGGCGCCCGACCTTCTGGCGCACTACCAGGGTCGCGAACACCTGGTCGAGTGGCGTGAGTTGCCGGACATCGTGCGCTCGGGCTTCGTGTCGATGGGTGCGGTCCTGCGCCCGCTGGAGAACGTGTGCGGCGTCGCGGAGACGTTCGTGAAGAGCGACAAGGCACGCCCGCTCAGCCTGTGGGTGGGCGCGGGTGGCGCAGTGAAAGTGTATTGGAACGGCGCGCCCGTGCTGCGTGATGCGGCATATCGGCAGCCGAGCCCGGATCGCGACGTGGTGATGGTCGGGGCGCATGCCGGCTGGAATCGCGTGCTCGTGAAGGTATGCACGGCCAATGGCCCTTGGGGTTTCCAGCTGCGCCTCGGCGACGAGCATGGTGATATCGCGAAGGGCCTCGGCTACGCGACCAACACGACCACGGCGCTCGACATCGCTCCCGGCCACGAGAAGCTGCACATGCCGAAAGCGCCGGTCGCGCCGCTGGCCTGGTTCGAAGCGGAGCTCACGGCCAAGGACGCTGCGCGCCCGCCCACCCTGCCCAGCAACGCAGCCAAGGATGCGAAGCTGGCCGAGCTGCTCGCGGACTTCGCGCGTTACCTCAGCCTGAGCGGCAGCGACGACCCCGCCGAGCGCCGCGCCAAACAGCTCGCGGAACGCGCTGCGGAGCTTGCACCGACCGTCGACGACTTGGAGCTGGCGGCTCAGCTCTCCGAAGAGCGCGCCGAAGTCTTACGGTTCACCGATCGCGCGGTGAAGCTGTTCCCGAACGACAGCTCGGTCTTGATGATGCAAGCCTCGGCGCTGGCCTCGGGGCCCGCGCCCGATGACGCGCTGCCCGTGCTCGCACGCATCGATGCCGCGGGTGAGCACGGCAGCGCGGCCGCTCTGCTGCACGCGAACATCCTGCACGACCTCGAGCTGCCCGAGGCGGCGCTCGCGCTGGTCGCGGAGCAACGCGCGCGCATCGGCGAGACGCCGCAAATGTTGCGTGCGCTGGCCGCAGCCGAGTCCGACGCGGCGCATCCTGATCGTGCGCTCGGCGCACGCGAACAGCTGCTCGCGCTGCGCTACGACGACAGCGATGCTCGGCACGCGCTGATCGACGACGCGCTCGCGCGCAGCGAGACCCAGCACGTGCTCGATCACATCGATGCGCTGCGCGCCATCACGCCCGGCTCCGCACGCACGCTGCTCTACGTCGCGGGCCTATACGACGCGCTCGGTCGCGACGACATGGTGCTCGCGACCTACCGCGAAGCGATGGCGCTCGCGCCCGACGCGGCAGGCGTGTACGTCGCCTATGCGCGTGCTCTCTTGCGCACACCCGAGCAGCAAGCGGCGACCGACGCGCTGCGCAAAGCGCTGGCGCTCAAGCCGCAGGACGCCGACGCGCGCGAGCTGCTGGACTCGGTGAAGCCCGAGCCGCGCACCGACGAAGCCTACGCGATCGCGACCGAAGAGCTGCTCGGTCGGCGCACGCAGAGCGGCGGCTACCCGTACACGATCCTGCAGGATCTCGAAGTTCGTACCGTGTTCGACAACGGCCTCGGCACCACGTTCCGCCAGCTGGCGGTGCAGGTGAACGACTCGGAAGGCGCGCGTCGCTTTCGAACGCACTCGTTTCAATACGATCCCGACTCGCAGCACGTCGATCTGCGCCTCTCCCGCGTGTACCGCAAGGACGGGCGCGTGCTGGAGTCCGTGCGCACGTACGAAGAGCAGCTCGGCGAGCCGTGGTACCGTACGTACTACGATACGCGCGCTGTGATCGTGGTGTTCCCCGACCTCGAGCCGGGCGATGTGGTCGAGGTGCGCTACCGGATCGACGACGTGGCGCATCGCAACCTGTACGCGGACTACTTCGGCGACGTGCACATGTTCCAGGACTTCGTGCCGGTGCTGCGCTCCGACTACGTGCTCGTGACGCCGATCTCGCGCCAGATCTACAGCAACGAGCCGCGCTTCGCCGGCCTCACGCACACGCAGCAGCTCGACGGCAAGCGCCGTATCGATCGCTACACCGCGCTCAACGTGTCTGCGCTCGTGTCGGAAGAGGGCATGCCCGGCATGACCGAGTCGAGTCCGTTCCTGCACGTGTCCACGTACAAGAGCTGGCAGGACGTGGGTCGCTGGTGGTGGGGCCTGGTGAAGGATCAGCTGTACGCCGACGCCTCGCTCAAGCGCACGGTCGCCGACTTGGTGAAAGATGCGACCAGCACGCGGCAAAAGGTGGAGCGCATCCACGACTGGGCCGTAGGGCACACGCGCTACGTCGCGCTCGAGTTCGGCATCCACGGCTTTCTGCCGTATCGCGTGCCGCTGATCGTTCAGCGTGGCTTCGGCGACTGCAAAGACAAAGCCTCGCTCATGTACACGATGCTGCGCGAAGCGGGCATCGACGCGCGCTTGGTGCTGGTGCGCACGCGCCACAACGGCGCGGTCGAAGACATGCCGGCGTCGCTCGCCGTGTTCGACCACGCGATCACGTACGTGCCGGAGCTGGATCTCTATCTCGACGGCACGGCCGAGCACAGCGGCATCACCGAGCTGCCTTCGGAAGATCAAGGTGTGATGGTGCTGCAGGTCTGGCCCGATGGCGCCGAGCTCAAGCGGACGCCGATTCTCGCCGCAGATCAAAACCGGCGCACGCGTACGCTCGCGGTGCAGCTATCGGCGGATGGTTCCGCGCGCGTCGATGGCGACGAAGAAGTGACCGGCGACGAAGCCGCAGGCTACCGCGACTACTACCAAGCGGTCGGTACGCGCGCGGAGCGCTTCGAGCGCACACTCGGCGAGCTGTATCCCGGAGTCGAGCTGCAGAGCCAGCGCTTCGAGCCGCTCGGCGAGCTCGGTAAGCCGGTGCGCTACTCGTATCGCATTCGCGTGCCCGAGTTCGGTCGTTGGTCCGGCAGTGAGCTGGAGGTGCCGCCCAGCGTGCTCGGCGATCTGGTCCGTAATATGGCGCGCACGCCTACGCGCGTGCAGCCGCTCGATCTGTCGATCGCGCGCACGTACGTCGAAGAACGCACGATCGAGCTGCCGAGCGGCCTGCGCGCCGACAGCCTGCCCGCAGGCGGCGAGGCCAGCTCGGAATGGGGCAAGCTGCTGCTGCGCTACTCGTTGCAGAAGAGCAGCGTGAAAGCCCACACCGAATTCACGCTCGTGCGCGCCCGCGTGACTGCCAGCGAGTATCCCGCGTTTCGGCGCTGGATCGAACAAGCCGATCAACTGTTACGCCAACGAATCGGCGTGCGTCGAGGTGAGCCATGAAGCGCGCGCGTCTGTCGTTGGGGTTGTGTTTGGCCGCGGCGCTCCCGTCGCTGTTCGGCTGCGGTGCGCACAGCGCCACCGCGCACGAGCCTGGCATCAAGGAGCTGCGCGAGGCAGCTGCGGCGCATCCGACCGATGCGCGTGCCGCGCGCGAGGTCGCGCTCGCCGAGATCTTCGCCCAGGGCGGCGATCCCAAGCGCGCTCCGGACGCGCTCGTCCATGCACGCAAGCTCGATCCGGCGTCGCCGGCGCTACGCTTCGCGGAAGCGCTCGAGCACGACGTACACGGCGAGCCGCGCGTCGCGCTCGATCAGTACCTCGACGCGCTGGATGCATCGCTCACGAATCACGACGACGGTCACTTCGCGTTGACCGAGGCCATCATCTACGCCGTGGCCGGTCTCGACGGCAACGTGACCGGCTACGCAGCCAAGCTCGAGCCGCGCCTGCGCGCGCTGCTCGCGCGTGCCGACTTGCCACTGGCCGTACGTGCCGCTCTCGTCGATGTGCTTCTGCCGCTCGCTCAACGCGCCGGTGACAGCGCCGAGGCCGCGCAGCTGGCTGCCGCCGTCGGCTGCATCAGTGAGCTGCGCGTCGCGGGCCCCTTTGGTCCGCGCGAGCTGCTCGGCTTCGACGCCTCGCCGACGCTGGTCGACCCGCAGAAGCCGCTCGCCGACCACTACGACCTCGGCCCCGCGCGCGGCGTCCGCGACACGCGCACGGTCCATGCACGCGGCTGCGCAGTGCACCTCGGTGCCGGCCCGATCGCCGATGCCGGCACCACCTTTGCGCAGACCAGGGTCACGACCCCGAAGACCGCCGAGTACGTCGTGCGCGTCGATACCCCGAACAGCGTCGAGCTCTTCGTCGACGGCCGGTCGATCTCGCGCATCGACCGGCGTCGCGCGTTGGGCTCGCGCGTCGTGTTCGTGAAGACGCAGCTGACGGCGGGCGCGCACGTGCTCACGCTCATGGTCGCGGCGCGTCATCCGAACCCCGTGCTGGCGCTCTCGCTCTTGCCGGCTGTCGCCGGCGACGACGAAGCCAGCGCGCTGCCCTTCGGCAAGACCGCTCCACGCGATGGCTTTCCGCTCTACGTGCGCGGCATGATTGCGCTTCTGCGCGGTGACATGCTCGCCACGCGCAACATGCTAGCCACGGCGGGCGAGGCCAAGGATGCCGCTGCCCTCATGCTGCTGCAGCGCGCCGGCGTGGCGCTCGGCGATCCGCTGTTGCCCGACGACGTGAAGCACGACGACGCCCGGCGCTATCTCGCACAAGCGTTCGCGCGCGACTCTGCGCTCTGGGCGCCCGCGACTCAGCTCGCCACGCTCGCCGCCAAGAGCGGCCGCGTGAAGGAATCCATCGCCGCCCTGCGCGACGCGGAGAAACGCTGGCCCGAGGCGCCCGCGATCGGCTTTGCGCTGATCGATCTGTTGCGCAGCAAGAGCTTCGACGCCGACGTCGAGCGTGAGATCGCCCGACTGCGCGAGCTGATCCCCGACGCGTGCGGTCCGCTCGCCGCCCAGCTCGACATGGAGCGCTCGCGCCAGCGTGCCCGCGACGCCGAGCGCACTGCGCAAGCGCTCGTTCGCTGTGACGCGCAGAACAACTCGCTCTACGCCGTGTACCTGGGCAAGCGCGACTACGCAGCCGCGCAGCACGAGCTCGCGCGCCTGGTCGCGCTCGAGCCGGAGGAGTCGCGTTATTCGTGGCTCTTGGCGCAGCTGTCGCTCGCCAAGAACCGGGGGGACGCAGCCGCCGTCAGCAGCAACATCGCCGAGCTGCGCGCGCGCTACCCGCGCTCGTACGCGGGTGCGGTAGAGCAGATCGATCAGCTGTACGCAGGCTGCCTCGGCCACGGAACCTGCGCCGCGTCGGCGCAAGCCAAGCCGAGCGAAGCGCTGGCCGCGCTGACCAGCGCGCTGCACGCGGAGCCTGCGTCGATGGCGACGCTGCATCGGCTCGTGCCCGTGCTCGGTGGCCAGCACGTGCTCGCCGCCTATCGCAAGGACGGCAAGGCCGCGATCGATGCCTTCGTGAAGAGCGGACACAGCTACGACGGGCCGCAGGTGCTCGTGCTCGACTACCTCGCGCTGCGCATCTTCGACGACGGCTCGTCGCTGCAGCTCGTGCAGTCCGTGACGAAGGCGCAGAGCGACGAAGCCGTGAACGGCCTCGCCGAGGTGGAAGTGCCCGAGGGTGCGCAGGTGCTCACGCTGCGGGCCTGGAAGCCCGACGGCACGCGTCTTGAAGCCGACGCGATCGCCGGCAAGGACAGCGTCTCGTTGCCCAACGTCGCCACCGGCGACTTCGTCGAGCTGGAATACCTGCAAGCGGCAGCGCCGCCCGACGGCTTTCCGAATGGCTATCTCGGCGATCGCTTCTACTTCAAGAGCTTCGAGGTGCCGTTCGATCACAGCCACATGGTCGTGATCCTGCCAAAGGACATGCCGTACAAGGTCGACCCGCGCGGCGATGCACCGAAGCTCGAAGAGAAGCTGGACGGTGATCTGCGCGTGCTGACGTGGCAGGTGGACCAGAGCGTGCCGCTGGTTCAGGAGCCGGCATCCGTGTCGGCGCGTGAGTTCATTCCTTCGGTCAAGCTAGGTGTGCACGCGACATATCCCGCGATGATCGAGAGCCTGCGCGATGCGCTGTCCGACCGCGACCTGTACGACCCGTACTACGCGGCGCTGGTGAAGCAGATCGTCGGCGAGGCCGCGCCCACGGACTACCGTGCGCGTGCCGAGCGCCTGTACTCGTGGGTGCTCGAGAACATCGAGAACAATGACGAAGTGTTCGCGCAAGCTGCGCTCATGCTGCGCGCGCACAGCGGCAACCGGGCGCGCGTGCTGCACTACCTGCTCGGGCTCGCGGGCGTTCCGTCGCAGCTCGCGTTGGCGCGCAACTTCACCGGCGATCAGACCCCGAGCGACATGGCCGACGCCGACACGTTCGACCACCTCCTTTTGCGGATCCACGTGCCGAACGAGAAAGAGCCGATCTGGCTCTTCACCGTCGAGCGCTGGGCGCCGTTCGGCTTCATGCCTTCGGCGCTGCGCGGCCAGGACGCGCTCGTGCTCGACGCCGCCGCGACCAAGGTGCAGGTCACGCAGGGCCTGCTCGGCGAGGACGGACGCGAATTCCAGCTGGCCGTGCAGCTGCACGCGGACGGCTCGGCGCGCATCGACGCGCTCGAGACCGTGCGCGGCAGCGAAGCCGTTTCGTGGCGTAGTCAGCTGGAACAGATCCCCGGCGCCGAGCTCGAGCGCAAATTCGAGCAAGACTACGTCGCGCGCCTGTTCCCGGGCGCCACGCTCGTGTCGCTGCAGGTTACGGGCCGCGAGCAGGATCGTCCGGAGCTCACGCTGAAGTACTCGGTCGACGTGACCAGCTACGGGCGGCCGCTCAACCACGGCTTGGCGCTGCCGCCGTTGCTCACGACCGAGCTGTCCGGCAACTTCGCGCGCACCGCCACGCGCAAGACCACCGAGCTCGTGCCTGCGCCGGTGCGCAACCACCTGCTCGCACGCATCACGCTGCCTGCCGGCGCCACGCTGCCCGGTTTGCCGGCGTCTTCGTCGCTCCGCGCCGCGCTCTCGCAGAGCCCTTCGTTCACGCAGACCCACGCCTACAAGGACGGAACGCTGCTCGTGGATCGTAGTTTGTTTCTGCCGGCGCTACGCGTGCTGCCGAAGGATTACGCTACGTTCGCCGACTTCTGTCGGCGCGTGGACCAAGCCGAAGCGCGCGAGCTGTTCGTGCAGCTGAAGTGAACGAAGCGGCTGGCGAGCGAACGGGCTTGAACCGAGCGGTCGACTCGCCCGTAATTCCAGCATGTGGGGTATGCCCGTTGCCTGGCCCAGCCGGATCGTCCATTCTGCCGGCGTGCAAGGGGCCTTGGACGACAGCGAAGTCCTGCGCGCCGTGGCGAACGGCGATGCGCAGAGCTTGGGCGTGCTGTACGACCGGCATGCCCCGGCCATGCTCGCGCTCGGGCTGCGCATCGTCGCGGTGCGTCGCGAGGTCGAGGACCTGCTGCACGACGTGTTCCTCGAAGCGT
This sequence comes from Sandaracinaceae bacterium, assembly GCA_017881055.1. GTDB lineage: Bacteria > Myxococcota_A > Polyangia > Polyangiales > JAFGIB01 > JADGRF01. The sequence continues at coordinate 2,576 of JADGRF010000267.1, read as the reverse complement.
GGCGTCATGCCGGCGACTACGATCCGCGTCGCGGCAGCGTGAAGACGTGGCTGCTCTTGCGCATGCGCTCGCGCTGTCTCGATCGTGTTCGCTCGCATGGCTTCTCGCGGGTCGAGCCGCTGCTGACGGATCCCGTGCGCGGTCAAGCCGCGGACCGAGCCGAGCGCACGGTCGATGGCTCGCGTGTGCGTGTGCTCGTGAATGAGCTGCCGCAGGGGCAACGGGAGGTGCTCGAGCTGGGCTACTTCGCCGGCCTCTCGTTTCAAGAAATCGCGGATCGACTTGGCATTCCGATCGGAACGGTTAAGTCACGCGTATCGGCTGCGATGGTGAAGTTGCGTGCCGAGCTCGGTGTGCCAGCGAAGCCACGCGAGGATGTGTCATGACCCGCGTGAAGTCAGAGTCGTTCGGGGATGACGCGTTCCTGCGCGACGCCGAAGGCGTCGAAGGGGGCGCTGAAGGGGGCGCTGAAGAAGCATTGGTCGGCGTGACCGAGACCCTGCTGGGTGAGGTTCAGCCGGAGCCCACGCTGCGTGAACGCCTGCTCGCTGCCGCCATTCCCGCAGATCGCTTCGCGCGCTTCGCCTCTGCTGTTGCGCAGCTGTTGCAGGTCAGCGTCGACAAAGCCAAAGATATTCTCGCGCGCGTCGACGACCCGAGTCAGTTCAACGTCGAGCTGCCCGGCGTCTCGTTCTGCTGGGTCGAGGGCGGGCCCGCTCTCGCGAACGCCGTGCGCGGCTTCGTGCGCGTCCAGCATGGCGTCGTCTTTCCCGAGCACGAGCACTTCGGCGACGAGACCGTGCTCATTCTGCAAGGCAGCTACGTCGACTCGGTCACCGGCGAGGTGTTTCGCCCAGGCGATAGCGCGCGCATGTCGCCGGGCTCGAGCCACGGCTTCCGTGTGCCGGAAGGCGGCCCCGATTTGCTCCAGCTCGCCGTGGTTCACAAAGGCCTGCGGGCCGGCGACAAGCGCTACGAACCGCGCTAAACGGCACTCGGCCGTCCATGACCAAGCGATCGAGAGACGCGAAAACCGCAGACGCGAAACCCCCCAAACCTGGCAGTGCCTGGCGTGACCGACCGGTGATCGCGCCCGCGCGTGGTGCTGGCCGCGGAATGCCCGTCGGGGCTTCGCGAACACGGGTCGCGGGACCTGCGGGCGTACGCCTGCGCAGGCCGCTCGAGCGTACGCTGCGTCAGGGCCACCCGTGGATCTTCCGCGACGCGCTCGAACCTTTCGAAGCCGCGCCCGGTGCCGTGTTGCGCATCCTCGACCGCCAAGGCCGTTTCGCCGCCGTCGGCCTCGCCGAGGCCGGCCCAATCGGCGTCCGTGTGTTCAGCGTACGCGACGAGCCGATCGACGACGCGCTTTTCACGCGCCGCGTGCGCGACGCCTTCGCCTTGCGCGCGCCGCTGATCGACACGCGGCAGACCGATGCCTATCGCTTGCTGCACGGCGAGGGCGATCTGCTGCCCGGCTTCGTGTGCGATCGCTACGGCGCGTTTGCCGTTCTGAAGCTCGATGGCGACGCCGCGCTCGCCCATCGCGCACGGATCGAGCAAGCGCTGCGCAACGAGCTGCCGAAGCTTGGCGTGCACAGTCTGCTCGTGCGTAGCGGTCGCCGCGAGGACGCGCAGGTGGAGCTGGCCTGGGGCCCCGCGCCCGAGGCGCAGCTCGTCGTGCGCGAGCACGGCATGCGCCTGTGCGCGAACCTGTTCGAAGGTCAGAAGACGGGCCTCTTTCTCGATCACCGCGAGTCGCGCGCGCGCATTCGCTCGCTCGCGAACGAGGCACGCGTGCTCAATCTGTACGGCTACACGGGCGGCTTCTCGATCGCCGCGGGCCTCGGCGGCGCGCGCGCGGTCACCACGGTCGACATCGCCAAGCCCGCGCTTGCGTTCGCGGATGCGTCGTGGCGCGAGAACGGCTTGCCTGCCGACCGTCACCAGAGCATCGCTGCCGATGCGATCGAGCACGTCACCGCTGCAGCTAACGGCGGCGGACGCTGGGAGCTGGTGATCGCCGACCCTCCGAACTTTGCACCCCGCGAGAGCGCGCGCGAAGCGGCACGACACGCCTACGAGACGCTGCACGGCGCCGTGCTGCGCGTGCTCACGCCCGGTGGCTACTACCTGGCCGCGTCCTGCTCCAGCCACATCACGCGGGCGGACTTCGAAGCCACGTTGGCCGCCGCGGCCGGCCGGGTGGGGCGCCACGTCCAAGTCCTGGAACGCAGCGGCGCCCCCGCGGATCACCCGAAGTTGCTGGGGTTTCCGGAGGGTGACTACCTCAAGGTGTCGCTCTTGCGCGTCACAGGCTAGGCTTTCTTCACGGATGGGCGCCGGGTCGGCCACTCAGTCTCGTACTGCGCTCCGCGCGCGCAAAGACTCAGCCATGGGGTGCACGATGGGAAACAAGATGCGAAATGCAATGCTGGCTGCGGTTCTGTGTGCGGGGCTTTCGGCCTTGGCCGGTTGTCCGAAGACGCCCGACACCGGCGGTCACGAGACCGATGGCGGCGGTTCTTACGTGGCGGGGCAGGGCGGCGGTACCGCCGGTTCCGGTCACTCCGGTG
>JADGRF010000266.1 GCA_017881055.1 Sandaracinaceae bacterium | reverse complement strand
TGACCATCGACTGGGAGTGCGGCCGCAACGCGCGCAGCGCCACCTGCGCGCGCCTGATCCAGATGGAGGCCGACACGGAAGCTGCAACGCTCGCCACGCTGCGGGCCGCGTGGCTCGCCGACGTCAACCAGGAGAACAACCTCGAGGCGTCGATCTCGAAGTCCAAGGGTGGCGAGGTCTCGCGCAGCGTGCCGCAGGGCTGTATCGAAATCCTCGGCGCGCTTGGCACGAGCCGACAGTACCTGCTCGAGAAGTGGCTGCGCGACGGCCGCATCACGGACATCTACGAGGGCACCGGGCAGATCCAGCGCCTGATCATCGCGCGCGCGATCTTCGGCTATAGCTCGGCAGAGCTGAGCTGAGCGTCTACTGCCGGCTGCGCATCGCCGCAGCTGATTTACAACTGACGTCTACGACGCTGACGAACCACTCGGACAGCTTCTGCCGCGATGGACGAGATGCGGCGTCGTGCCTCGCGTCGGTTGCATTTCGCCGATGCGGCTTGGCACGCGGGACCGCTTTCGCGAACAATTATCCGCGGCCGCCGCAACCACTGGTTCCGCGGTCGGTTATGATCGAGACACTCTGGTCGAAAGAATCAAGGGTTGGCCTTCGACTTCGTGAAATGCGGCTGCTTGCCCATCAGCGGCACGGTGACCACGACGCTCAGTGGCAGTCGCACCGGAACCGAGACGCTCGACATCACCGGCTGTGGCCTGGCTTCGTACACCGATGCCAGAGGAGCCAAGCAAGCGCTCGTGTTGACGCACTGCCTGTGAGCGCAGCCGTGGCAACCCCGCGAGTCGACGCCACAGATGAGACGCTGGGAGTACCGTTCCCGGTCGTCGACCGGTCCGGAGCAATGGGTCTTCTGGGAGGAACTGGTGCGACCGGGTGACGCAGTCGAGGTGATGCTCAGTGCGAGGTGCTCGGTGAGTGTTCTGCACGATGCGCTTCCGGGAAGTTGCCAGTCAGCGCGCGCGCTTCGTGCGGCGTGTCCGACAGCTTGAGGCCACGCTTCCACGTCGAGATATCGTGCGTCGACTTCAGCACCTCTTTGCCGTTCTTGATCACACTCACGCTCAGGCGCGAGTGTGCAGAAATTCGGTGCCGGTGCTTGGACAGAGCGGGCTCTTCCTTGCCGCCCGACTGCGCGAAGTAGAAGTTGTAGTCCATGGACAGCGTGCGTTTGCCCGTGCCGGCAATGCGCAATTGCGCGAGCGGAAAGTTCCAGATGCCGCGCTCGCGCTGCGGCCAATACCCCATTTCGTTGGTCTTGCTCGTGTCGTAGGTGAAGTGCTTGGCGGCGAGCGCTTCATAGGTGGCCTCGTCGTGCCCCAGCAGCGGCGCACGAAAGCCCACGATCTCTTCGGCAGTGAAGTGGTAGGTTAGTCACGTGAGCTCGGGCTGCCCCAGCCACGGCGAGAGCTTCTGCCAGATCTTTCCTGGCACGATGCGCGTGTTCGATTGAATCACGATGAAGAATGGCGGCCCGCTTCCCTCGAAGACTGGGGTCAGGTCCGAGCCGTCGAAGTCATCGGACTTCCACCAGATGCTGCGCTCGATGTCGTAGATGCAGTAGTCGCTCAGGAAGTGGTAGCGTTCGAAGCGCCCCGTGGCCTCGAGCCAGGTGAAGTACATCGCGTACTCGGCCCACGGCGCGGAGGCGGCGAGCCAGCCGCGCCACGGCCGCTGCTGACGATGCGGGCCCAGTCGATGCAGCGTGAAGAAGAGACGCTGCTGCAGGCCGCGAACGCCGCTCGCGTAGGACCGCCGCTCCGCGACGCCATCCAGGTGCGTGAGGAGGTCACGCACGGCCTCCGTCGCCCAGACCACTGGCGTGACATTGTGCAGGACACCACGGCGCGGTGCCCGCAGCGCAAGCGTCGCCTCCGCACCGTCATACCAGTCCGGGTGATCGTCTCTCGGAATCACGAAGCACGCGGCTCTTCCACCGGGAAGGAGTTGGGCGGTCGTAGCCCTGCGGGTGCACACCACGTCGGCATCGAGCGTCAGGTAGTAGCTGGTCGAGACGTATTCCGCCGCCGCGAGCTTGACGAGCTGCTGTCGGTACCAGCCCGGCAGATGCGCGAAGCTCTTCATCTCCGGAACCCACCTTTGCTCGGGCACGATCTCGACATCCAGAGTGCCGGCGAGCCGACGGATCTGCGGAACGAGTGCCAGGTAGGCTGCGTCCGGCACGACGACATAAAGCCGACCGAGCTCCGGGAGGAAGCGCTGAAGCGAGCGCGCCATCAAAGAGAAGCGCTGCAAGTCCCGGGGAAGGACGGGTACAACCGCATCGAGCGAAGGCATAGTCAACACATCGTAGCGGCGTCAAGGCGAGGCTTCCAGCTTGTGCAGGCCGCCGAATCGATGCCGGAAGCAGCAAAGCGCATTATGTTGCGCTCATGCCGTCATCGGAACCAAGTCTGCGCATCCTCGCACGGCCCGCGCGCAGCAGCCTCAAGGACAATCCATACACCAGTCTCATCTATCGTGAGGTGGAGCGAGCGGGTCTCTCGGTGGCGGAGTACTGGCCACATCGGGCAGCGCTCGGGCAGTGGGATGTGCTGCACGTGCACTGGCCCGAGTCGGTGTTCGACCACACGCTGGTCGAAGCGCTGCCGACAACGGAGAGCCTGCTCTTTGGTGCCCGCCAAGCCCGAGCCCGAGGGGCGAAGCTCCTTTGGACCATCCACAATCTGCGTGCGCACGACTACGTGCACACGTCTTTCGAAGAGCGGTTCTGGCAGCGCTTTGTCGCCGAGCTGGACGGCGTCGTGGCGCTCACGGACGCGGGCCTGGAGGCAGCTCGCGATCGGTTCCCAGCGCTCAGTCAGAAGCCGTCGTGGATCGTCCCCCATCCGCACTATCGGGGCCAGTATCCAGACACGCTCGACAAGTGCGCGGCTCGCCTGCAACTCGGCCTCCCGCCGTCGACCCGGGTGATGCTCGTGTTCGGGCGCATGTACGAATACAAGAATGTGCCGGCGTTGCTGCGCGCCCTGCGTTCGGCGCCTGCAGAAGATTGGACCGTCGTCGTTGCTGGCAAGCCGAGAAACCAGCAGATCAAGCGGTCGCTCGAAAGCGCGGGAGGCGGGGATCCTCGCGTGCGATATCACCTGAAGTTCATCGATGCGGCAGACGCGCAGGTCTACTTTCGTGCGGCAGATCTGGTCGTGCAACCGTATCGTGAGATCTTGAACAGCGGCACCGCGCTCCTCGCGCTGTCGTTCGACAGGCCCGTGCTCTTGCCCGCCCATGGCGCCGGGCTCGATCTCGCGCGAGACTTCGGACCACCGTGGGTGCAAACGTATACTGGAGAGCTCGAGGCGAGCACGCTCGCACGAACGCTCGCGGCAACGGCGGCGCTACCAGAGAGAACGGACGGCGCGCACCTGCGAATGCTCGAGCCCGCCGAGATTGGAGCGAAGATGGTTCGCGTGTTTCGGGAGCTGGTCAAAGCTTGAGCCGAGGAGCGCCGTGAACGTCGCCTGGCTCAGTCCCTACTTGCCGGCTCCCGCGACCAGTGGAGGTGTGATCCGACAGAAGCAGCTCTCTGCGGCCCTGGCCCGGCACGCAAATGTGCACCTCTTCGCCCGCGGCGAAGTCTGGGAAGCGGGTCGCCTGCACGGTGGGCTCGCGCCGTTCGCTACAACGTGGCTGGGTCGTGACTATCTTCCGCAGTCCAAAGGCGTCTCGGCGTCGCGGCGTGTGCGCAGTGGGAGCCCCGCATCGATGTATCGCGCCGTTGCTGAGCTACACCGTAAGGTCGGCGTCGATCTGGTCGTGGTGGCGCATAGCTGGGCCGCACTCGGCGCTTCGGCGCTCGGGCTACCCTGGCTACTCGACGAGCACAACATCGAGAGCCACTACTTTCGCGACTGGTACCGCTCCCGGGAGCAGGCCGGACCGCGCGTGAATCGCGAGCTTGCGGAGATCGAGCGATGGGAGCGGAAGGCGTGGGCGACGGCGACCGCTGTGTCTTGCGTGAGCCGGGCCGACTGCGCTGTCATTGCAGCCGTGCGCAACGCCGGCCGTGTGGGGCAACACGGCGATTCGAGCGCACCGTTGCTGGCGGAGCCGGTGGTCGTAGAGAACGGTGCTGAGCTCGAGCCCGGGCTCGGGTCTGAAGTGGTCGCCCGTCGTGGTGGCGTGCTCTTCGTCGGATCCATGCACCACAAGCCCAACGAAGAGGCGGCACTGCGTCTGCTGCAACGCATCATGCCTCGCGTTTGGGAGCAGCTTCCCGGGGTCCGGCTCACTGTCGTCGGGGGACCGGTAACGTCAGCGCTCTCGGCCGCCGGAGGCGCGTTGAAACCGAACGAGAGGGCCCGGATCGAGCTACCAGGCTTCGTCCCAGAGGTGCGGCCCTACCTCCGGGATGCGCGCGTCTACGCGAACCCGATGGGTCTCGGCGCCGGGAGCTCGCTCAAGATCGCCGAAGCGCTCGCGTCGTCCATTCCCCTCGTGAGTAGTGAGCTTGGTGTCCGGGGCTTCGACCTGCGCCCAGGCGAACACTATCTCGCGGCGAACACGGATGAGGAGCACGCGCGGGCGATCGTACGACTCTGGCGCGATTCGGCGCTGGCGACGGCCCTCTCCACGGCGGCGCATGCCGAAGCGAAGCGCTACGAGTGGCGCGCACTTGGAGATCGCTTCGCTGCGCTCGCGCTTTCTGCCGCCGCTGCCGATCGTTGAAACCGACAGCTGCAACGAGTGCTGACGCTGATGGCAGATCGTTCAGCAGGCGTCCACGTAACGCGATGCCAGCATGGAGAAGAGCTGCCGATCACGGTGTCGCTGCACGTACGCGGCGTCCACCTTCTCTGCCAGTGCGCGGCTGCGGACGGACGCATACCAGTGGACGACCACGGTTTCGTCCGAGAGCACGCGCTCAAGGTCCGGCGCGAGCGACCAAGACCACCAGTGATCCGCAATCACCGGAGGGAGTGGATAGAAGTGCGCTGGGGAAAGGCGTTTGAATGACTGGGCGTGATCGCGGCACACGCGGGCCAGTAGATCCGGCCCCACCGCGAAAGGCCGTCGAGCGACGGTAGGGGACAGCGTCAGCATGCCTTCGAGGTACGCTTGAATGAAGACGTGCCCAGCCTCCGAGCCCAGCACTGCGTTGTTCACCTGCAATGTGAAGAAGTGCTCGAATCGCGGGAAGATCCGGTGACCCTCCGGCAGAAGCCGGAGTGCCATCCGGAGCGCGGCGAGGGAATATGCACGCGAGGCGTCAGCGAACGAGTGGCGGCGCGTGCTCCATTCCGGAAAGCAGATTGCCTCTTCGCCGACGAACGCGGGCGACGAGCGGAGTCCGTCGAACGACGACACCGTGACAGTATCGATGTCGAGGTACACACCGCCTTCGGCGGCCAGGATCAGCGCGCGCAGCACGTCCGAGCGCGCTGCAGGCCCCTGCATGTTGGAGTACAACGCACGGACGCGGCTCTCGTGCTCGCCCGCACCGCGCGCCATGTGGCCGAGATCAACCCGTCGCACCTCGAAGTTCGGCAGACGCCGGAGCGCGGCGAAATACGGCATGCCGCCAACTTCGTTGTCCGCATGTAGAACGATGCGCTCGAAGCCGCCGGCCTTCGCTGCCGAAACGACGGACAGGACGTTCAGCCACGGAAAGGCTCTACCGAGCCAGATGAAATGACAGGTTGGGGGAATCATCAGATTCAGAGGGTTGAAGTCTCGTGCGCGAGCCCGTCACCTAACCCAGCATGTAGTGTCTTGGACGTGACACACAGCACCACAGCAATCCAGTAGACTGCAGGTTCGTACCGCCTGAACCTGAACTGAAAGAACAGCGCAACGGCAAGGAACCCGCTCATGAGCACGGAGGTTCCGGTCAAACCCAACTTGAGGTTCGTGTTCAGATAGTCCGCGGCCGTTTCACCGACGGTGGTGGCCAAGATCTTGATGATCCAGAAGTACAGGGTGATTTCGGGAACTTTGCAGAGCATCCGCACGACGCCGTCTTGTTTGGTCTCAGTGGTCATCGTGCTCCTAGTTGCATTGCCGGTGGCGCCGGCGTTGGTAGGTGACGTGTCTGCGGGCGTCAAGGTGGCGAACCGCCGCGAACCATACTCTCTCGCTGAGCTCTCGTGCCTCACCCAGAGCAGGCAGTCGTTCCGCGGACGCGGATCGACGTGGGCACGGGCGTGGCCAGATCTACAATCGCATCGTCGCCGACGAACTCCAGCGCGACCGCAGGCAGCGGCACGCGAGCCGGGCCCAGAAACACGCTCCCGTCCGCTGTGAACTGGCTTCCGTGACAAGGGCACAGGAACGCCGCGCCTCTTGAAGGGAGCAAGCCTTTCTTAGGCAGCGCGCAGTCGTTTTCGCTCACGACAGGGCTGTCGCACGCTTGACCCGCGCACAGCGTCACCGTGCAGCAGGCGTGCGTGCAGGTCGCGCTCAGCGCGTAATGGCCTTGATCATCGCGCGCAACGATGGCTGCCGATTGATCGTCGATGGCCATGATCGTCGCCTCACCCACCGTCAGCTGGTGTGCGCCCGGCACAGTGAGCTTGCTCCGTTCTACGAGACAATAGCCGAGACCTCCACCGTCGCTCCCGCTTGCGCACGGCGATCCAGTGCTCGACCTCGCCGTCTTGCCGGCGCAACCGAGGAGCACCGTGCCCGCCGTGCTCAAGAGAAAGCGGCGGCGGTCCATCTCACTCATGGCCTGCACTTTCCCGAGGAGACATCGCATGTGAGCGGCGCATGACAGTCCGCGTCACGCGTGCACGCGAAAGCGCAGGCGTGGTCTGACGGGCCGAAGCCGATCGGTGGCATCGTGGTGGGGTGGTCAGGGGCCGAATGGCGGTGCACGGTTCACGTTGCAGCTGCGAGAGGCAGAGCCGAGCTGAGCCGGGGATGTGGCTCAGTCGTTCTCTGTGTGCACGTCAACGATCACGCCAGTATCGGCGTCCACGTTCACCTCTTTGATTAGTCTACCTTTTTCACCCTGCGGTCGGATCTCGAACGAGTAGATCCAACGACCGCGTTCGTGCTCGAGCTCTTCGTCGACAATGGTGCCGGGTGCTCGCGCGAGCGCCATCGTCCGCGCATCGGACAGGGCGACCTTGGCCTGATGCGGGTGCCTGTCGTGGGCGAGGGCGGTGGTTGCACCCACGCCAGCCGCGAGCGTGCAGAGACCGAGCACGAGAGCAGACGAACCAGTGGTGCGTTTCATGTGATGCGTTCTCCTCGCGCCGCTGTGGCGCTTCTCACTACTGTGCGTCGCGCCAACGCCAGCGCACGTTAAGAGATCATGAAGGTGCGCGCTCGCGGCGATCTGCCCCCGAGACCTTGCGAATGGGAACGGCGTGGGCCACACGAGGTCAGCGTTGTACTCGCGCAACTGTCCGACGCAGCGTCGCTGCTATCGACGGAGAGTGGCGCGCTCCCGGAGGCCTTGTTGCAGGCAACGCACGCAATCAACAGCAGCCACAGGTGACACGCTGAACAACGTCGCCCGATCGTTCGGTCGACACTCCTGACTTTCGACACGGACATAGACTTGACTATTTTCCGGCAGATCACGAGCCATGGCGCTCCTCCCACGGCTGCTGATCGGGCAGCCGAGCGCGATCTGGGCAACCAACTACTTGGCCAATTCGGCCAGGCGCACGCCGGATTCCAGCTCAGGACTTGTAGCCGGCGTACGCGAGCGCGGCGGGGATCTGTGCGTCGGGGAAGCCCGCGGACTTGAGCGCGGCGCGCAC
>JADGRF010000265.1 GCA_017881055.1 Sandaracinaceae bacterium | reverse complement strand
ACCATTTTCATGCGATTTACCACACGAACATCTTGTACGCGTTCTACGCGAGCCTCGCGCAGCTCACGCATCAGACGTTCCTCGACGCTTGGTTCTACACGCAGCCGTGGGCAAAGCTGCTGGTTGCAGCGGGTCACTACTCACTGGGCTACGCGTTGTCGCGAAAGCGTTGGGTGGGATGGCTCACGGCGCTGACGGTCGTGACCGCAAACGCTGGCGAGGCCTACTCGTTGTATCCGAACACGCTGGCGGTGGGATGGCTGCTACCGATGGGTCTGGGCACGGGGCTGTGCTTGCTGCCGTCGCAAGACAACTCTACCCGCACGCGCACCCTGATGGTGCTGGCGCTGCTCGGCTTTCTCATGGGCCAAGTGCACTCGTTGTACGCGGTCTACGCGGGGATGTTGCTCGTGCCTCTCTACGCGCTGTATTTCGCAGTTTGTCTGCTGCAACCTGAACGGCCGCGGTGGGTGCTCTGGGCGATGCTGGCGCTGCTCAGCGCTGCGCCCTTCGTGCTGGTGTCGAAATACGCTTTCATCCCAACGGCGCCAGCGACCCTTGTGAGCGATGCACTGGCCCCGGCTACTGCAGCTCCAGCACCGCAGCCGCCACCCGCTTGGGTCACTCATTCGAAGTCACCTGCAGTCCTCGCCGGGGGAGGTCACCTCGAAAAGCAGATGAACCTGAATGCGGACGGTCGCTACGTGTTCTTGCCCGAGCACATGGGAGGAGCGCCCTTCGTTGTGTTGGGTCTGTTCTCGCTGCTAATGGCGGCGTACGCGCAACCTGACCGCCGTCAGGCGTGGCTCGGGACCTGTGTGATCGCGACAGAGCTTTCTTTGCTGCTCTTCGTTCCGAGTGTTTGCGCGCTCGCGTTGCGGTTGCTGCCGGAACCGTTTGCTCTGGCTCGTCTCTCGACCGTGCTCTCAACGCTGCTCCTGGTCGGGTTAGCTGCCGCAGTAGTAGAGGTTTCGGAGCGCTTACCTGCGCAGCGAGTGTTGCGGCCGGCGCTCTGCGTTGCTGCAGTTTTCGCGGCGACACGCCTGCCGGGGCACGCGCCGCTGCGGTTTGTGGAACATGTGCACGCCGCACTCTCGCCCGCCGCCGAGCGCCACGCCACACTCGACACGCTCAGTGCGCAACGCGCGCTGCTCGACCGCAACGTGCCGCGCGGTGCAACCGTGCTCGTCGACGCACGCCTGGCGCGTCCGCTTGTCATGCTCTGTGATTGCTTTGTGATAGCGGCCGACCGCGGACACACGCGTGTGCCGGATCTCAAATCGCGACGGCAAGATCTGAGCGTGCTCAACGCGGCCGACACGCCCTGGCCGGTACGCCGCGGCCTGTTGCAGCACTACGCTGTCCATCACGCGGTGTACGAGGAGCGCAACAGCCGCACTTATCGCTGGGTGCAACAGCATGGCAGAGTGCTCGCACGCGGCGCTGGGATCGAGATCGCCACGCTCCGCCAGTGAACCCGATGCACTCGATCAAGGACAACGCCGAGGGGGCGCCAGGAGCGAATCCCGTGGTGACGACTGTTCCGATTTGCTCGAGTTCGGTAGATGGGAAGGACGGGCCCGAACTGCGTCGCCACCGAGCTACGGACCGGCCCCCGAACGCCGCGCGCGGAGCCGGATCGCAGAGGCGAGACGGCGAATTCTCATGGTTGCGCGAACCCTGGGCATCGACGTCATAGCGACGCACCGTCTTGCGATCCACACCCGTGTCGCGCGCGATCTCGCGCAGATCTTTGTGACAGGCGACGTGTCCGCAAGTCACCGTTCGTGAGCAGAAAGGCGCGCTCGCTCCTGCTCCAGCCAGCCTTCGAGCGCGCTGCGCGTCTCGTCGCGCAGCTGCTCGACGTCGCTCGCGCGCGCGGGATCGCCCACCGACGGAATCGGCGGCAGCGCGACGTAGCGCTGGGGCACGCGTCGCGGCAGAAGCGTGCCGAACGCGCCGAGCGCCACCGGCAAGTCGTAGCGCGCGCTGCCGAACACATGACGACCCAGCCAGTGCTCGTGCCTGTGCACCGAATACATCTCGTCGATGCCGAGGCCGACGACCGGAATGATCGGCACCTGCGCGCGCAGCGCCAAGCGCGCGAAGCCCATGCGGTCCTTCCACTGCAACCTATAGCGCTGGTCGTCGGTCTTCAGGCTGTCGTCGACGCCGCCCGGGTAGGTGATCACGAGCTCACCGGCGCGCAGCAAGCGCTCCGCGCTCGACGGCTCACCTGGGATGGCGCCGATCGCTTCGATGAAGCTGCCAAACCCCGGAAGGCGCCACAGGTTGCGGTCCGCCAAGAAGCGCGGATAGCGGCCGAGGTCGCGCACGATCAACGCACCAAGCACCGCCGAGTCGAGCGCGAACAGCGCATGGTTGCCGACGATCAACGCACCACCGCGGAGCGGGATGTGCTCGGCCCCTTCGAGCTTCGCGTGGAAATAGCCTGCGATCAGCGACAGCGCGCGCCGACCGATTCGCGTCTCGAGAGAGCGCCGCAGCTGCACACGCAGCGCGTCGCTGCTGACGCTCACGAGCGCACGTGCTGCTGGGGCGGGCGCGCCCGATCATGGCCCTCGTGCGTCGCTTCTTTCCAACGCCGCAGCGGGGTGAAGGTGCACGCTTCGAACGCGTGGCTCTCGGTGCCCGCTTCGGTCCTGCGTAGCACCGTGAAGTGCTGCAAGAAGTCACTGCCGAGCGGCACGATCAAGCGCCCATCGCGCGCGAGCTGGTCCACGAGCGGCGCCGGAACCCGTGGCACACCCGCAGCCACGAGGATGGCATCGTACGGAGCGGCGGCGGCGTGACCGGGGCTGCCGTCACCGAGCACGACGCTCACGTTCGCGATACCAAGCTCCGCCAAGGTGCGACGGGTGCTCTCTGCCCTCTCCGGGGTAAGCTCGAGTTGCGTCACTTCACCGCAGAGCTGCGAAAGCACGGCGGCCTGGAAGCCGCTGCCGGCGCCGATCACGAGCACGCGGTCATGCGGCGAGAGGCCAGCCAGCTCGCACGCCCGCGCGATGTGATATGGACGGCCCAAGGTGTGCTCGGCGCTGATCGGCCAGGCACAGTCCTCGTAGCTCGAGCTACCCAAGAACTCGGGCTCGAAGCAGTGCCGCGGAATGCGGGACATCGCCGCCAGCACACGCTCGTCGCGGATGCCGCGCTGTTGCAGCCGCTCGACCATGCGTTGCCGCTCGCTCTGGTACTTCTCGCGCCGGCCTTCGTACGAGGTCATCGGATCTCCTGACACCCAGCAGCAGCGTCACTTGGGGTAAAGCACGACGCGTGCCTACGGCAAGAAACGCGCAGAACCCCTGCCCGCCGCAGCTTGCGCCGCAAGAAACGACGTCGACCGGTGCACCAGGCGCAAACGATTCGCGATCCATGCTTCCTGTGAGCAGGTGAGCAGGCGACAGCGCAGCCGTGCCGTGCGCATTCCGAGAACGCTGCTTCGAAGCGGCGCTTAGCGACACAAGAGCACACCGGCGCCCTGAAAGCGCCCGGCACGCAGTGCCTGGAGCGCGAGGTTGGCGTCCGCCAGTGCAAACGTGGTGACCTCGGTGCGCAGGTGCGCAGCTGCTGCAACGGCCAGAAACTCGCGACCATCGCGCCGCGTCAGGTTCGCGACCGAGCGCAGGCTGCGCTCGCCCCACAGCAGCTCGTACGGAAACGATGGGATGTCGCTCATGTGAATGCCCGCGCATACCACGACTCCGCCCGGGACGACCGCCGCGAGGGCTACGGGCACCAGCGCTCCGACCGGTGCGAACAGGATCGCCGCATCCAGCTGTGAAGGTGGGTGCTCACCTGAGCCTCCCGCCCAGACGGCGCCGAGCGAGCGCGCGAAGTCCTGGCTCGCGACGTCGCCGTCGCGCGTGAAGGCGAACACTTCGCGCCCTTGATGCACGGCAACCTGCGCGACGATGTGTGCAGCGGCTCCGATGCCGTAGAGACCGAGGCGCTTGGCATCAGCTGTCATCTGCAACGAGCGATAGCCGATCAACCCTGCGCACAACAGCGGCGCCGCCTGCGCGTCGGAATAGCTGTCGGGCAGCGGAAAGCAAAAGCGCGCGTCGGCGCAGCTGAGCTCGGCATAGCCGCCGTCGCGCTGATAGCCAGTGAAGCGCGCGTCGGGGCACAAGTTCTCGCGGCCCGTCGTGCAGTACCGGCACGTGCCGCACACGCTGGCCAACCATGGCACGCCGACGCGCGCGCCGAGCTCGAAGTCCGCAACGCCTTCACCGATCGCGACCACGCGGCCGACGATCTGATGACCGGGGATCAGCGGCAGCTTCGGCTCGCGCAGCTCGCCATCGATCACGTGCAAGTCGGTACGACAGATCCCGCACGCGCTGACCTCGAGCAGCAACTCTCCGGCTCGCGGCACGGGAGACGGCACGTCGCACGACCGAAGCGGTTGTCCTGCCTGCTCGAACACCATGGCGCGCATGGCGCTCATGATAGTGCTTCTTTCACGGGCGCAGCCACATGCTTTGCCCCACCGCCGGCAGCTGCAGCCGCTCGTAGCGTGGCTTTTGCCAGCGCATGAACCAGTTCTCCTTGGCCGCGAGGTTGGCGATGCGAAAGCGCACACGCGACGGACGACCATCGCCCGTGATCTTCTCGACTGTCGCTTCGAAGCGCTGCGTCGCGATCTGCTGACCCACGGTGAAGCGATGCTCCGGCCCGCGCACGAGCCAGCTCGTGGGCTCGAGCAAGAAGCCTCCTGCGGGCTCCAGCGCGAACGACTCGGCGTCGAGGCGCGTCACCTTCACCACGTTGCCACTGGCGCACAGCACGTGCAGCTCGATCGGCGGCTCGCGCCGATCGCGGTACAGAGGCGCGAGCGCGGTGCCGAAATAGACCGGTGTGTCGAGCATGAACACGCGCGCGCCGCGTGAGTCGGGACCGGTCGGTAGCATGAGCGCGCTGCCCCGCACCACGGCATCCACTTGCGCCAGGTGCTCGGCCGTCATCGGTGCGAAGGCCAAGGCGAGCGGGCCGTGCACGAAGCACAGAACGCCGGCAAGCGCGAGCTGGCCGTAGCGCGAGAGGCGCACGCGCGTGTGCTGCGCCGCCGACACGAGGCCCACCACGACCTCTGCACAGAGCGCGAACGCCGCGACGCCCGGGATGAAGAGTAGGCGTGTCTGCACGCCTGCCGCTGATGGCGGCACGAGGCTCGCGAGCAGCGCGAACAGCCAGAACCCGAGCATGCGCCGGTCGCTGACGACCGTGGCCAACGCAATCAAGCTCGCGAACGCCACGACGCCGGTCAGGATGAGCGCGAGCGGCTGGTGCAGCACGTCGTAGCGGAAGAGCGCAATCGCCGGCAGGTCGAGCTGGGCGCGCAGAAACTTGGGCCCGATCTCGGGCAGCCGGCGCGTCAGAAAGATGAAGGGCGCATCGAACGGGTCACGGTAGAAGCCGCTGCCGTGCACGCCGTACCCGAGGCTGCGATAGAGCAGCTGCCACCCTACGGTGATGCCCGCGAGCGGCGCCAACGCCAGCAAGCGCTCGCGCACGCGGCCACGATCGAGCAGCCAGGCATACGGCACTAGATACGCCCACGTCGCGATGGCGCCCTCACCGCTCGCGAAAGCACACAACAGACAGAGCGGTCCGAGCCAACGTGCACGGCGCGAGCCATCGCGTCGGCCGACGTCGTAGACGAGCACGGTCAGGATCGTGAACAAAGCCGTGAGCAAGGTGTTGCGACCGGCGATCCACGCCACACCTTCTGCGTGCGCCGTATCGACGGCGTAAAACAGCAGCGCGAGCCCCGCGGTCCAGGTCGCTCCGAACAGACGGCGATACAAGACGGCGACGGTGAACACGAGCGCGAGATACAGCGCGATGTTCTCTGCGTGCATGAGCGCGGGCACGCTCGGCCACAGCCAGTAGTCGAGGTAGTGCGTGAGCACCGCGAGCGGCCGGAAGAACGCGATCGACAGATTCGACAACGTCCACCATGGCAGCTGACCGGCGAAGATGCGCGCCGCGATCTCGGCGGGGCCACCAGCACGCCCGCAGACATCGAACATGTCGAGAAAGCCGGGGCCACCGAACGCCAGATGCCACTGCAGGAACAGCTTGTGCCCGTTGTCGTCGAGCAAAAGGCCCAAGCCCAAGGAGGGCGCGGTGGCGAGCAGCGCGAGCACGAGCGCGAGCCACGTCGTGCGCCGGTAGCGCGCCTCTGCCGCCTCGTTCACGCCCGCCATCGTACGCGAAGCTGGCGGGGTCGGGGCATCGACGGCAAGATACATGACTCCCTACACCGGCTTGACGAAAGTCGCCACGCTCGACGAGCTATCCCTCGCACGCGAACAGCGCGGCGTCCAACACATAGAACGCGCGGCGGCTGTCCCCGTGACTCACGTACGGCACGCGGCTGAAGCGCCGCACGCACAGGCCGGCGGGCACAAGCAACTCCTCCGCAAGCGCGTTGGCGCTCTCCTCGAAGCCGGCTCGCGCAGCCGGCAAGCTCTCCTCCGGATCGACCGTATGGGGCCCGACGTGCACGTGCGCCCGCAGCGGCAAGGGTACCGACACCAGCAGCGTTCCCCCGGGCGCGAGCAGCGCGCGCGCGTTCGCGAGCAGCGTGCGCGGAAAGAGCGTGCGATCGAGCACGTTCAGCATGCTCACCACGTCGAAGCGTTGCGCGCTCGGCCATGACGCGACGCCGAGGTCGTGATCGAACACCTCGAAGCCCTTGCGCCGCAGGATCCGCGCGAGCGCGCGCGAGCTCTCGGTGACGCAGATCCGCTCGAACAAGGGCCGCGCGTAGTGCGTGACGCCGCCATCCCCCGCACCGATGTCGAGCAGGCTGCCGCAAGCCGTGCCGACGTCGCGGTCCAAGAGCGCGCGCCACTGCTCGGTACCGAGCAGGTGCATCCGGTACATGCGCAGCGTGGCGTACGCGTCGTAGTCACTCAGCACGCGCTGCAGGCTACGAAACACGAAGGTCTTGAGCGTGCCAGCTCGTTGCGCGCGCGCGTGCTGCAGGAACTGCGCGAGCGCCGCATCGGGCCCCGACTGCACGAAGCACTCGGCAAGGCCGGAGCTCAAGCGATCGCGCGCCACGCCGTACGTGAAGCCGAGACCAAAATCTGGAAAGGCCGCAAAGCTCTCGTTAACGCTCATGATTCGGCGACCCTGTGTCGCAAATTCCTCGGTTCGGGGCCGTGCCGCCGATGCAGGCGAGCACGAAGACGCTTCCTGTACATCGTATCGTGGGCCTCGCAGATGGATGTCGCGTGCCCGCAGCCAACCGCGGCTACGCTCGCTGCAAGTGCCGCCTCAGAAATTCCAGCTCATCCAGCACGATCTGCTCGAAGCCGGCATCCTTGTAGTAGTCGAAGTGCCCGAGCGGGTAGCTCTTCACCTCGGCACGCGCGATGCGCGCGGCGATGGCATGCGTGGCCTTCGCCGGTGCGATCGTGTCCTGCTCTGCAATCGCGATCAGAATCGGAATCGCGATGCGCGCTGCGTTTCGCCCTGGCATGTACCGCGGCACCGCGAGCCCCGCGCGCGCCGCGATCCGGTTTCGCCACAAGCCGCTGGCCTCGAGACCGTCGGGTACGAGGCGCAGGTAGCCCTCGTAGCAGTCGGCTGCCGTCATCATGGCGACCTCACCCGGCCGACCGACCAAACCGATGTAGCGCGGCGAAAGGCCGAGCAGCTGACGCACGAGATCGAGCACGGCGAAGAACGTGATGCGCAGCCCGGACAGCGGTGGGATGCGTAGCGTGCTGGCCAGGCCGTTGCTGAACGGCACCTGCGAGATCGCCGCCGCGACGCCTAAGCTCTCGCTCGCCAGATTCAAGACGTGTCCACCGCCGAACGACGAGCCCCAGATCGCGACGCGCGCCGGATCGACGTTGGGCAAGGTCTTCCCAAACGCGATCGCGGCGCGAAAGTCTTCGAGTTGCTTTCCAACTGACATCACGTCGCGCGGCGCACCTTCGCTGGCGCCATAGTGCCGGTAGTCGAACGCGAGCACGCCGAAGCCGGCTGCTTGAAAACGCTGCGCGTACGCATCGAGACCGAGCTCGCGCGTGGCGCCGAGGCCGTGCCCCATCACCACCAGAGGCAGCGGCGCTGGGCCCTTGCCCGGATAGAACCACGCCGCGCAGCGGGTGCCATGCGAATCGAACAACAGGTCTTGCCGCGAGGAATCGGTCACGGGGCGGCATGCTATGCGAGATGACCGCACACCGAAAGCGGTCAGAGTCCCGCGAGCTCCTGCGAACGAGCCTGTGCCCGCATCTCGTACACGAGCAGCGCGAGAAACACGAGGCACGCGAGCGGCCGCAGCCAGTGCTCCACGAACGGCAGCACGTGGTAGTTGATGGTCCACGCCAGCATGACGGCGAGCGCAATCCACGCCGCGCGCGTGCGCCGCTCGAGCATGTAGCGCGCCGTGAGCAGCGCGCCGAGCGCTCCGGTCATGACGTACGAGGTCGAGAGCGTGCGCGGATTGAACAACATCAAATACGAGGTGGCGAAGGCCGTAACGTAGAAGCTCGACTGCGGCTCACGCAGCGCGCGTCGTGCAAACACGCACAACGCCAAGACGCCGAGCGCTGCGATCGCGCGCAGCACGAGATAGGCGGGTTGCTCCATGGTCCAGCCGAGCGACGAGAACAAGCCTCGCACGTCCTCGAACTGCCGGTCCGGTTGCGCACACAGCGCGAGCTTCGTGAGGCACTCGCGGTACTGCGTCATCACGTACGCGTGGTCACGCAGGAGCCACGGGCTCACGAACACGACGCAAAGCGCCAACGGCAAGCGCCAGGTCATCGGTCGATACAGTACGAGCACCAGCAGCAGGAGCACACCCAGGAGCGGCTTGAGCCCGAACCCGAACGCCAGGAGCGCAGTCGCGCGCCAGTAGCGCTGCTCGATCAAGTCGACGGCGATGTGCAGCGAGAGCGCCGCGAGCCACAGGTTGGCTTGGCCGTTCACGAGGTTACCGATTGCGGGTCCGATCGCGAGCACCGTCGCGTAGAGGTAGACGATGGCTGCTTGCGCGGGTTTCAGCTGGCACGCTAGGCGCCAAATCCCAAGCGCGTACAGGCCCCAGCCGATCGCGCGCCAGAGCACGTCGCCGAGTGGCCAGCCCAGCTTCGCGAACGGCGCGAACACGAGCGCCGCCTGCGGGAAGTACTGAAACCCGTCGATGTTCGTGAGGTCGTACAACGGCTGATGTGCGAGCCAGCGCTGACCCGCCGTCTGGTACTCGTGGTAGGGCACGGCGTGGATGTAGCCGGCGAGCAACAAGAACGTCATCACGGCGAAGACGCCGGCCCAGATCACGTGCGCGACCTGCATCGCGCGCGTCGCCCCGAGGCCAAAGGCGTCGCTCAGGTCGGCAAGAAGCTTCATCGCGCCGGTATCAAACGCGGCTTTGGGGGGCCCGGCAAGGGCTATTGCGGAGCGACTCGCGGCTCAGCGCTCGGTCGCGAGCTTGCGCAGTGAGCGCAGCAGCATCAGCTCGCTCGCGGCGCTCATGCCGTTGCCGAGGTACGCGTCGTCGCGGACCATCTTCTCGAGCACCCAGTTGGACTCCTGGAAGTCGAACGCCGCCCAGCCGGTGACCAGCGTGGCCTTCTTGGCGAGCGGGCGCAACGCAAAGCGCCAACGGCCACCGTGCAGCGCCCCCTGCGTCGCGTCGATCGCGACATCGCCCTCGGCTTCACTCATCTGCATCCGGCCCGACAGACCCACGAGCGGAACGTGAATCGCCCAGTCGAAGGTGGTCACGCCGGCTCGTTCCGAAACGATCTCCGCCGTGCTGCCAGGAACGAGCGCCGTCCCGAACGCACGCGCGTCGCGCAAGGCGGAGTGCACTTTGTCCGTCTCTTCCGGCACTACACCCAGCACCGTCAGCTGCTGCAGGTGATCGCCGTTCATGCCGAACAGCAGCACATCGCCGCGAACCAAGAGCGGCGCGAGCTGCTTCACGTTCACGTTCGGCTTCACGAATGCAGCGGCCGTACCGGCTGCAACCGGCACGCCCGCGTGCTGTTCCGCCTGACGCGCCAGGTGCTGCGCCATGGACACCGCGAGCGCGACGTTGGCCGAGCGGTTCACGCTGCGCGCCGTGTTCGCGAGCTGGCGCAGCACGTACGTGGCCTTTCGCAGGTCCAGGCGCATCGACAGCACGAGCAGCGAGTCGCTCGCGCCGCGTGGCACGATGCGAAACAAGAAGCGACCATGTCCGAGATCGCCTTCGGTGCTCTCGATCGTGACGCGCGTGGCGGCATCCGGCCGCGACGCGGGCGCGCTGAAGATCGTCATCGTGTTGCGGCCTTTCAGGCGCAGCGCCGCAAACTCGAACGCCCAATCGTAGACAATCGCGTTCGCACGGCGCTCGACCACGTCGACCTCGTCGAGCGCGGGCATGAAGCGCGGGTACTGCGCCGGGTCACTGACCACAGCCGCCAGCGTGCGTGCGGGTGCGTGCACGTGCAGCGCGATGTTGATCGCCGACAGCTGCTCCGGGTCGTCGGTCAGCTCGACCAATGCCAGCGGGCCTTGCGGAAGTAGGCCCTCGATGCGCTCGAGCTCGTCTTTGTCGAAGCCTTCGAGCCGGTCTTTGCGCGCGTCGTACGCAGCAGTGGGCGCTTCGGCGTGCGCCGCTGCGAGCGGGCTCGCGACCAGGACCAAGGAAACCCAAAACCCGACGATGGAGCGCTGCATAGTCCCGCTTGGACGGGCCATCCGGGCCGCCACTCATTGTGCCGAGCGGAGGCTGTAACCCGCCGGAATCATGTCGATCTTCGAAAAAGAGCCGCGTCCTCGAAAAAAAGCTGCGTGGGCTGTCGATCTCGGGGACGCTCGCTCGACCTACCTGTGAGACACCCAAACACGGAGAGCACGATGCAATTCATGGTCATGATCAAAGCGAACGCGCTGAGCGAGTCGGGCGTTGCCCCGAGCCCCGAGCTGGCGGCCGCGATGGGCAAGTTCAACGAGGAGATGGTGAAGGCGGGCGTGCTGCTCGCAGGCGAAGGTCTGCACCCGACGTCGAAGGGCGCGAAGATCACGTTCGACCACGGCAAGGTCACCGTCACCGACGGTCCGTTCGCAGAGGTCAAAGAGCTGATCGCCGGCTTTTGGATGCTGGACGTGAAGTCCAAGCAAGAAGCCATCGCGTGGGCCTCGCGCATCCCGGGCGCGCGCAACGAGGTCGATCACTTCGGCGGCAAGTTCGAGATCGAATTGCGCCAGGTCTACGCCCTCTCGGATTTCCCGGAAGAGGTTCAGAAGGCAGCCGGCGACGAGGCCGCGCTGCGCGAAGAAATCTCCCGTCAGCAGCAAACCCGCTCGAAGCAAGCTTGAGGAGACGATCATGCGATTCATCATCACCATCACCGAGTTGCCACACCCCGAAGGCAAGAAGCCCGCAGGCGATGCGCCGTTCGATCAGCAGGTCTTCGAGGCGCACATGAAATACAACGAGGACATGCACAAGGCCGGTGTGCTGGTCGCATCCGAGGGCTTGAACCCGGCCGGTGAGAGCGCGCACGTGAAGGTGATCGCCGGCAAGCACACCGTGTTCGACGGTCCGTTCGCGGAGACCAAAGAGCTCGTCGGTGGCTTCTACTTGCTCGAGGTGAAATCCAAGCAGGAAGCCATCGACTGGGCTAAGCGCTATCCGGGAGGCTTCTACGGCGGTGGCGAGGTGCTCGAGATCCGACCGATGACGGGCCCGTCGGACATCCCTCCGGAGCTGGTCGCGATCATCAAGCGGGTCGCGCCGACCTGGAGCGCCACGTTCGCGAAGTGAACGGAGCACGCCCATGCAATACATCCTGCTCGTCTATGTCGACGAGAAACGCTTCGCTGCGCTACCGCAGAGCGAACAAGAGCGCGTTCACGACGACTGCGTGCGTCTCGCCGGCTGCTCCGGGAACCCAATCAAGTAAGCAGCTTGCGAACCGAGGCGTAGGAGCCCGGCGGCCAGTCCTCGAACACTTGCTCGAGCGCGGCTTTTGCCTGCGCGTTGCTCTGCAGCGCCTTCTTCGCGGCCGCGATCAAGCGCCCCGCGGCGTCGCGATCGTCGCCGGCACGGAGGCGCTGCTCGAGCGCGCGGTAGGTAGCGGTTCGTGGATCGCTCTGAAACACGATCTCAGGATGGGACTTGCCATCGAGGATCTTCATGATTTCTCGGGCGACGCGCACTTCGACTGCAGCCATGCGCGGTAATGAAGCACTCTTATGGGTCTTGCGCCAGGGATTGACTGTCGATCGCAAATGAGCGTGCGCGTACGATTGCGAGGTTAATGGGATGTTTCTGCCCAGAGCAGGCCGGAATGCGGAGACAAATCGACATCCCCTAGCTTGCATGTCCAGTCGGCGACCCCTACCCTACCCGCACTCACTACTCACGTTTACCGGTGACGACGACGACGCTCTCTCGATTTCGGGACCGCGAAACTCGCTGCGACGGCAACGAAGACGCGTGGGCGCGGAGAAACTATCCGCGGCCCTTCATCCGGTCCCTGCGGCTCATTGGATGATAGGGTTTCTTTCGGAGCCGGCAGATCGAGGACACAATGGGTAATCGTCTCTACATCGGTAATCTCTCGTTTCAAGCCACCACGGAAACCCTTCGCGAAGCGTTCACGCAGTTCGGCGAAGTGACGGACGTTCACATCGTGACGGATCGCGACAGCGGTCAGTCGCGCGGCTTCGGCTTCGTCACCATGGGCACCGACGCGCAAGCGAAGACTGCCATGAGCTCCATGGACGGTCAGATGCTCGACGGTCGCGCGCTCCGCGTGAACGAAGCTGAAGAGCGTCAGCAGCGCGGCGGCGGCGGCGGTGGCGGTGGTGGTGGTGGTGGTGGCGGTCGTCGCGGTGGCGGCGGCGGCGGTGGCGGCGGCGGCGGTCGCTGGTGATCACGGGCCGAGCGCGCAAGCAGCTCGGCACACACAACGGAACGCGGGCGGTCCAACGACTGTCCGCGTTTTGCTTTTAAGCGGGCTCGACCAGCCCACGTTCCCGGATCGCCGCTGGTCGATGGCGAGAGACCAAAGTCTCAAACAGTGACGGATGGGCCGCGAGACACGAGCGAGGCGCTGCCCCAACCCCAAACCAAGCGCGGATCGCGAAGTGGATCGCGGTCCAGGCGTTACTGTTTGAAGTCGAGCGGCACCTTCACCGTAGCCGCTTTCTTCGGAGGCTTTGGAAAGCGCGCCGTCGCGATGACTTGGGCCGTGCAACGATACAGCGCAGGATCCTTGATCGTGCTGGTGACTTTGTGCACGCCCGCCACGCGGCCGTTCGGACGCACGGTGAACGCGAGCGTCATGCGACCCTGGGTGTGCGGCTTCTTCTTCAGGGTTTGCGCGTAGCAATGCTCGAGCTTGCCGTCGACCTTGTCGAGCACCGATGCCAGCTGCTCGTCGCTGAGCTTGCCGCCAGCGACGGAGGCGAGCTCGAGACTCGCATGCACGTGAGGACCCGCATGCGCCGCGGTCTTCTTGACGTCCGACGGCGACGGTTCGACCTTCGCTGCCGCGACCTCCGTCGTTGCTGCGGCAGGCGCAACCGGTGCAATCGGCGCAACAGCAGCAGCAGGCACTGGCGCGGGCGCTGCCACCGGTGTCGAAGTCGCCGTGCTGCCGCTGACGGCTGCAGAGGACGCACTGCTGCCCGCGGCCACCGAGGGCGGCGCGGACGACGACGATCTGAACACGATCACGGATACCAAGACGGCGCTGGCCACGGCGCCGCCGATCAACCAGCGCTTGTCAGGCAGCGCGAACCTCGGCTTCGGCAGCTCGACCGGGTCGACTTCGAGCTCGACCGCGGACGGCGGAACGGACCGCGGCGCTGGCGTGGGCGCCGGTGCCGACGTCGGAACCGCCGCGATCGGCGTGCTCGCCGGAGCCGGAGCAGCGCTGCTTCGTGCGCTCACCCTCGGCAGTGGCGCGCTGCTGCGCAGCGCTGCAGCTGACGGCGCCACACTCGAGACGTGTGGCGCGCTCGGCGGACGCGACGGGGGAATGCGCGCGGCCGGCCATGACAAGTGCTCCGAGGCGGCGGCGACCGCGGGTGCGACCAAGCGCGGCGCGACGGAACGAGCAGCTGCAACGGGGTGCGTCGGCGCGACGGAGGACACCGGCGCGGGCGCAGCGGCCTCGACCTCGGCCATCGCCGGAATGCGCTTGCCGTCGTGCGTGGCGAGCTCGCGCCGCTTCTCTTCCTCGACCGGGACGCGATACACGACCACGGTCCGGCCGGATTGCGCCGCGGGCCCGCCGCGGGCTTCGGCCTGCGCTCGCATCAGCAGCTGACGACGCGCGGCGACGGCCTGCTTGTCCGAAGACGCAGCCACGAACGCGGCCCAGCGCGCCGACAGGCGTTCGGCCTGCTGCTCGCGTGGAATGAGATTCTCGAGCAGCGAGAGCGCTTCGCCATGACTTGGGACCTGATCGAGCGCCAGCTCCAGGATGGGTAGCCCTTCCGGATCACCCAGCACGTCGCCCACCGCGTAGTACAGATCCGCGGCCTGCTCCGCGTCGCCGGGACGCGCGCGCTTCGCGAACAGGTCGGCGAGGCCGCGCGTCGCGTCGAGATCCGGCTCGGCTTCGAGCGCTTGCTCGTAGGCTTCGATGGCGTCGTCGAGCTCGCCTGCTTCACAGAAGAGATCTCCGCGCTTGCGGTGTCCCTGGGCTAACTCCGCCAACTGCTGCGCGGTTGCTTCGGTTGCTTCCATGCGCTCCCTGGTGCCTCTTCGAACGACCGACCGTACTGCTCCTACGGCGAACGGCAAACGTCCCATGATCGTGGCATCGGGGCATGACGAAGTGCCTTCGTCGCAGGCTTTCCCGGCTTTTCGTGGTCAGCCCTTGTGGGCCTTTAAGGCATCGTAGGCACGGGCCGCCGAAGCCTTGAGATCGCTCCACGTGTGATCGAGCTCTTTGACCACGCTCTCCCAGGTGTCGTCGGTTGCGCTCGTGATCGCGCTCAGCTTGGCCTTCGCCGCGTCCAGCTTCGCATGCACGGCATCGAGATGCGGCTTTACGTCGAGCTTCGCCTGCACGGTCATCTTGTCGGCCTGTGCCTTCATCAGATCGAGCTTGGCGCTCCACTCGTGCATCTGCGCTTCGTACTTCTGCTTGTAGAGCTGGCGCGTTTCCATGGTGGTTCCTCCTTCGAGCTCAGGCCTGTCATGTAGCGACCGAAGCGTGGATTGCCACTCGATGACACTGACACGCTCGGGAACACAACTGTGCTCCACGCGTGTGCTACGATCTGCAGGTGATTTACCTCGTCATGGTTGCCGCGATCGTGCTCGTGCTCGTGCTGGCCTGGCTAGTTCCACGCCGAAGACGCGGAGCCGGCGAGCCGTTCGACTGGACGCATCGACGCCGCTGGTGGCGGCCGCGTTGGGCGTTCCCGGACGATCGCTGAGGTTGCGCGCGCGAATGCCCCCGCGCGCGAATGCCCCCGCGCGCGAATGGCCCATCGAGGCGCCTCGGCTCGTTTTCGCCGGCGCGACGAACGCGCCTGCTAGCTCAATTCCGACGTTCTGACTCCGTGGCATTGACCTTGCACAGGCAGGGAGGACTGCACGGAGCAAACACTGGTGAGTCTAGCCCTCTCTACAACCGACAGCTCGACGAGCCCAGAAGGCCCTACTCCCGATCACGCGGGGCGGGGCGCACACGCCTCCGAGAAATGGATCGGCGAGCTGCTCGGGAACCGTCACCGCGTCCTGCGGCACCTGGCGAGCGGCGGCATGGGCCATGTGTTTCTCGCAAAGCACGTGACGCTCGGAGGCCTGGTCGCGATCAAGACGTTGATCGAGCCTGCCGATGCCGAAGCCGTGCGTTCCTTCTTCGAGGAAGCGTGCATGGTCTCGCGGCTGCAGCACCCGAACATCGTGAAGGTGTCCGATTTCGGGTCGGGAAACGGCGAGCTGCACTACCTGGTGATGGAGCTGCTGACCGGCATCGACCTGGCCGCGTGGATCGCGCAGCACGGCGCGATGCGGCCGCGCCGTGCGCTCTGGATCTTGCGCCAAATCGCCTCGGCCATCGACTACCTGCACGCGCAGGGCATCGTGCATCGCGACATCAAGCCCGAAAACATCATTGTCGATGCCGAAGCGAACGACTCGGTGAAGCTCGTCGACTTCGGTGTTGCGTACCGATCGAGGCATGCCACGCGAGACGTGGACGCGCCGCTGCTGGTGGTCGGCACACCGCTCTACATGGCTCCCGAGCAAGCGGAGGGCGAGCGCGGTGGGTTTCCGGCTGACATCTACTCGCTCGCCGCGTTGGCGCTCGAGCTGCTGACGGGCGAGCCACCCTACCCGATGACCGCGCCCCTCGAGGTCGTGATGGCAGTCCGCGTTGCGCCGCCAGCACTGCCGAGCACGCACGGGCTGCACGCGCCCGGACTCGATGCGGCCATAGAGAAGGCACTCGCGCACGATCCGGAGACGCGCTACGCGAGCGCCAAAGACTTCGTGAACACGCTCACGCGCGTGTTCGCCACGACGCCGTCACGCACGCAGTCGACCCGGCCGATCCCGCTACCCCGCGCGCGACGCAGCGTTCAGGAGCTGCCGGTAGTGCAGCCCAAAACGCTCGCGACGCGGGTGAAGTCCCGCAGCGCACGAGCCATTTCGCTGCGCGTGCTGACGGCCTGTGTCTCCACGGTGGCAGTGTGGCTGGCTGCGTAGCAGGCACGCACGCGCACTCTTGTCCCACGCGTACGCGGTCGTGAGACGGTGTTGTCGCACAGCGCTGGGAGAGCCAGCCGTATTCGGGCGCACTACTGCGCCCCGCGCTCTTGGCGTAGGCCTTGCTTTGCGGGGACCCAGAAGTGTTGATAATCCACGATGAAAGCCGTCTCGCCGCTCGCACTTGCCCACGCTGCGAGAGCGGCGTCCTCTTGAGATCTCGACGACGCGGCCTGGTACGGCGCGTGCTGAAGATCGTCGGCATCCAAGTGTACCGCTGCTCAGACTGCTGGCAGCGCGTTCTGGGACGCATGACGGACCACGCCGAGAGAGTGTAACCCTCGGCGCGTCCGCACGTGTCTCGGCAGACGGCGAGCCGTCGCGCTCAGACGCGACGACCTTGAACGATCTGCACGAGCACCATGACGATGGCCACGACCAGCAGGATGTGAATGAAGCCGCCCATCGTGTATGCGCTGACCAAGCCGACCGCCCAGAGCACGAGTAGAACCACTGCGATTGTCCAAAGCATGAGAGCCTCCTGTTGTTGCGGCGTTGCCGCGTTTCCGCGATCGCTCTGCCGCGATCGACTAGCTGACTGTTTCGAACGCGACGACGGCAGCAGGCCCGAGCGCGCGGAACGTGAATGACTCGGTGAGATAGAGCGACACGGCCTGCCCGCGCTGCTGCTCGAACCCGATTGAGATGTCCTGGCCGAGCAACAGCTCGAAGTCTCGTTCTCCTGCCACAGGCAGTAGGTACGCACCGTCGATGTACGGTGCAAGCATGATGCCGCCTTCGATGAGCGATTCGATCTGCTTGCGCACCGGGTACTCGCCCGCATGCTGCTCGATCGCTTCGTAGACGTGCGAGCTGGTGACCAGCACGTGCGGCTTCTTCACGCCCGCGAGCTTGAGCAACACGCTCGCGCGCGCGATCGCTTCTGGCCAAGTGCGGACGTCACGCTCCAAGAGCTGACGCGGATGCGGCGATGCCTGGCGCATGCCGACGATGCCCGCGCCGGGCAGCCCGTTGTAGATGGTGCGCTCCTCGAACGCGACCAACTTGCCGGTCGCCTCCAGCAACGGCCCGAGCTCCGGGTCACGCGCACCTCGAGCCACGTCGTCGAGCGCCCAGAGGTCGAGCACGAACGGCACGCGCACCTCGACGAGCGGTTGCACCTTACGAATACCGTACGAGACCCCGGCTCCGGCATCGACGCGGGCCGGGTCGAGCGTGCCCAGGTTGAGCGCAGCCAGCTCGCTGCCATGCGGTCCGCTGACGGCGACGATCTTGCGCGCCGACACGGTGGCGGAGATCAACTCGCGCGCTTGCTCGTCGATCAGATCCCACGAAGCCTGAGCCAGCGGAGCCTGGGAACGTCGCAAGAAATTCGTCATGGCGCGCTCCGCAAGCTGCCGATGCCCAGGTCACCCTCACCGTCACCGGCGCGCTGCGGGGGTGCGTTCGTCGCGCCGGGCTTCTCCGCTCCACCTTCGATGGCAGTCACAGGGCCTTCCGTGAACAGATACTTGCGCAAGTTCGTGTCCCAGCCCGGCATCGTGCGCCGCAACCATTCGAGCACCATGCAGGCGTGCTCCATCTCTTCGTCACGGTTGTGCCCGAGTACGGCGCGCAAGGTCGCGTCGCCGCACGTATCGAAGCGCTGCTGGTACCAGTCGACGGCTTCGATCTCCTCGGCGAGGCTGCGCAGCGCACGATGGAAGTCACGCGTCAGCGCGGATAGCTCAGCCTCCGGTTCGTGGTATTCGCTCACGGAGCTGCTCCGGCGCCTGACTGCAAGACCGCGACGCGCAAGCGGTTGCACGCCTGCTCGTTCAGCTGCCGCACCCGCTCCCGCGACAGACCGAGGTCGCGACCGAGCGAGGCCAAGGTCTTCGATTCTTCACCGAGGTAGCGCTGCTCGACGATCGTGCGATCGCGATCGCGCAAGAGCGTCATGGTCTGCGCGATCACGTCGCTCACGACACGCTCTTGCTCCGCGTCCGACACCTGTTGCTCGGGAGTGCTTTGGTCGGAAGGCAGCTCCCAGGAGTGGCCATCGGCATCCGCGCCATACGAAATGTCGCGACCCGAGAGCGCGGCCTCCATCTCCTCCACGTCGCGAACACCGACTCCGAGCGCTTCCGCGATGGCCTCTGCATCCGGGGCTTCGCCCGTCAGCTGCGCCAGCTCGCGCTGCGTCGTGCGCAGGTGCGCCATCAGCTTGCAGCCGTGACGCGACGTGGGCGCGCGCACGATCCGGCGATTCATGATCGTGTAGCGCCGCATGTACGCGTGGATCCACCAGGCCGCGTACGTCGATAGACGCGCACCGCGATCGGGGTCGTAGCGCCGGGCCGCTTCGACGAGCCCGAGCAGGCCCTCACCGACCAAGTCCTGCAGCGCCGCACCGTAGCTGCTGAACTTGCGTGCGAAGGTGAGCACGAGGCGCAAGTGCGACTTGAGCAGCCGATCGAATGCGGGCTGCGAGCCTGCCTGAGCTGCACGGGCCAGCAGCGCCTCGTCCTCGATGCTCAACATCTCTGCGCTCTTGGCAGTCTTCCAGAGTGATTCGGTCGCATCGGTGTTGCTGTCGCGTCTCTTGGCCATTGGCTTAAGTCCCTTTGTGATGGGCTCTCTCAGCACAGCGCGTGCCAGCACCAACGGGGGCCCTAAACAGCCAGCTTCTGCGCAAACACCAGGTTTCCAGCAGCGGGGTTCGGGACGAACTGCCCCATGCGACAGAAATGCCGACTCATCTGCGCGCGGCGGCATGCCCGCGCCGCCGGATATTCGGGTTGGCCCAGACCTTGCGTAGCAGGTCGCGCGAAACGCACTGGTCACAAGCAACCACGCGGAATCGCGAACAAGAACTGGAGAAACGTATGACTCGATGCAAGTTAGTGGTCACCGCCGCCGCCTCGTCCCTGCTCTTGCTAGGTGCGTGCAACAAGGCACCTGAGGCGAGCCAGACCGAAGCCGTGGAGGCACAGGGTGCAGCCAATCAGAAGATCAACGAGGCCAAGCAAGAGGCTGTGAAGGACACCGCAGCAGTGCAAGCGGAGGCGGACCAGAAGATCGCCGAAGCGCAGAAGACAGCCGCCACCGAAAGTGCGAAGGCGCAAGCCAACGCGAACGACACGATTCGCGCGGCGACCGAAGACATCGTCAAGGCGCGTAACGATCTGCGCGAGTGGGCGCAGAAGAAGCTCGACGAGGTCGACCACGCCATCGACGCGGTCCAGGTGGACGCACAGAAGGCGAGCCCCAAAGCCAAGGTCAGGGCCGACTACGAGCGCGCGATGGCTGACATCCAGGCGAAACGCACCGAGTTGCACGACGAAGTGGCCTCGATCGACAAGCAAGCCGCGACAGACCTGACGAAGTTGAAGGACGCGATGACCGCTCAAGTGGACGCGCTCAAGACGCACGTCGAAGACGCACGCAAGCTGCGGTAACGGGCGGTTTGACGGGCTTTAGCAGTGGTCGGAGCGTGGGCGTCGTGATGCCGCGCTCCGGCCCGTCACGCTAGAGCGTACGTCTCAGGTCTTCGGGAACGGCTCGCGTTCGGCGTCTTCCGGATTCGACTCGTCGGTGCCATGCGCGAACTCGCGACTGCCCGACGATTCCACGAACGGTCCGCCGCTCTCCGCGATGGATACTTCATTGGCAACGTCTTCGGCGCAGTCCTCGCCGCTGGTCGCTGTCTTCACGAAGCTTGCGCCGAGCTGCTGCGACAGCTCCTCGCCGCTGGCAGCTGCCTCGAGAAAGGCCGCGTCGTCGTCGCGCGGCGCCGCGGTCTCGCGACCGAGCGCACGCAGCTCTTCCGCGTACTGCCGGTCGAGGTGACCCGTGCCATCACGACGACGAAGGGCCGGGCGATTTGGTTTGTTGTCCATGAGGTGCAGTGTACCCCCGGACTCGCGCGCCGCTAGGAGTGAGCTCGGTCCTGGTGCAAGCCGACGGCGACCAGCGCATCTCCACTGGACACGGCAGCGAGCGCGCCGAGCACGCTGGCCACGAGGCACGCGGAAACGAGCGCCATCGCTTGCAGATGCAGCAGCTGTGTACTGAGTAGGACACCTGCCGACGACCCGGTGAGGCCGAGCACGAACGTCCAGAGCATGTTCATGCGGGCGTGCTTCGCCCCGTGCAGTGAACAGCCGGCCATCGCGACGATGAACCCAAACCCTATGAAGGCAACGATTTCCATGACTGCCCCTCGCCTCTTCTCGACTTGCCGCCTACGCAAGGAACGCACCAGCGAAAAGCGCCCCGAGAACGCTCGCCGCGCTCTGCCAGCGCGAGACGTTTCGCTACGTGAACACGCTAGCCAAGCGCTATTGCCACACGCATTGCGCGCATGCGCTGCGATTCGCGCTTGGCTCGTCCCTTGCACAGTCCGGCCCATATCGACTGGCCGACGCGAACTAACGCCAGGCATGTCGGAATCCATTTAGCAGGAGACGCTCAATGACACTT
>JADGRF010000264.1 GCA_017881055.1 Sandaracinaceae bacterium | reverse complement strand
GACCGGCGATGGTTTCGCCGTCGAGATCACCTCGGATGACTCCGCTACCGCTGCGGAGATCTGGCGCCGCGTCCAAGCTCTCAAACCGTAGCTCCGAACGAAAGGTGGCTGCGAGAGCGGTCGCGTGGCCCGGTCGCGTGACCGCTCTGCAGCGTTGGTTCCCCAATGGACAGCCCACAGCAAGTCACTGCATCGCCACAACCGCAGTCATCTGCGGTGCGCGTGGGCTTGACACAGAACGCCGCGCGCGAGCAGTTGAGCAAGTACGGTCCGAACGAGATCACGCGAAGCGAGGGCGTGTCGCCTTGGAAGATCTTCGCGGGTCAGTTCAAGGGCGCGATGATCTGGCTGCTGATCGGCGCGTGCGTGCTGTCTGCTGTGCTTGGTGAAATCAGTGACTCCATCGCGATCCTGGCGATCGTGGTGATCAATGCGCTCGTGGGGTTCTTTCAGGAGTACCGGTCCGAGCGGGCGGTGCTCGCCCTGCGCTCGATGACCGCGCCACGCGCGCGCGTGCTGCGCGATGGAAGCACCCAGATGTTGGCGGCGACGCAGATCGTTCCAGATGACCTGCTGCTGCTCGAAGCAGGCGACATCACGGCTGCCGACGCACGATTGATCGAGGCGCACGCGTTGACTGTGATCGAAGCTGCGCTGACGGGTGAGAGCCTGCCCTCCGAGAAGAGCGTGGCGCCTGTCGCAGATGACGCCCCGCTTGCGGAGCGCAGCGACCGCGTCTTCATGGGCACCGCGGTTGCCACCGGCACCGGCGTCGCCCAGGTCGTCGCCACCGGCATGCAGACCGAGCTCGGTAAGATCGCGCACCTGCTCGCGACGACCACTGACGAAGCCACGCCCTTGCAGCAGCGCCTGGAACGAGTGGGCCGCAGCCTGCTGTGGCTCTGCCTCGGCATCGTGGCCGTCGTTGCGTTGGTCGGGCTGCTGCGTGCCCGGCCCTGGCTCGAAGTGTTGCTGACCTCAGTCTCACTCGCGGTGGCTGCGGTGCCCGAAGGGCTCGCGGCTACCGTGACGATAGCGCTCGCGGTTGGCGTGCAGCGCATGGTGCAACGACACGTGCTCGTTCGACGCCTGCCGTCGGTGGAGACCCTCGGTTGCACCACGGTGATTTGCACGGACAAGACCGGAACGCTGACCACGGGCGTGATGGCCGTGCGTGAGCTGTGGGGCGCCGACCACACGAAGGTGCTGATGGCCGCAGCGGCCTGCTGTGACGCGGAGCTCGGTAAGGACGGCAAGCCGGGTACGGGCGACCCCACGGAGCTTGCGATCCTCGCGGCGGCGGCCGAGCGCGGCATCGATCGCGCACAACTCGAGCGCGACAACCCCAGGCGCGAGACGCACCCTTTCGACTCGATTCGCAAGCGCATGTCGATTCTCCGTGCGGACGGAGTGCTTTACGTCAAGGGTGCGGTGGAGCTGCTGGTCCCCGTGTGCAGCGGCAACTCGGACGCAGCGCTCAAGGCTGCGACTGACATGGCCGCGCGAGGTCTGCGCGTGTTGGCGGTCGCGGTGGGGCACAGTTCTGAAGAAACCGAGCTGGACTTGCTGGGTCTCATCGCCATGGCCGATCCGCCGCGCACCGAGGCCATCGAGGCAGTGGCGCAAGCACGTGCAGCAGGCATTCGCACCGTCATGATCACCGGCGACCATCCAGTGACAGCAAACGCGATCGCGCGGGAGATCGGCATCTTGCGTGCCGGCGAAGATGCGAGCGAGCTCGTTCATGCGCGCGCGACGCCGCAACAGAAGCTCGACATCGTGCGCAGTTGGAAGGCACGCGGTGAGATCGTGGCGATGACCGGCGACGGCGTGAACGACGCACCCGCGTTGCGCGAGGCCCATATCGGCATCGCCATGGGCAAGGGCGGCACCGAGGTCACGCGCGAGGCGTCGGACATGATCCTGACGGACGACAACTTCGCCAGCATCGTGGCCGCGGTTCGCGAGGGCCGCGGCGTGTACGACAACATTCGCAAGACCCTCGTGTACCTCCTGGCAGGCAACTCCGGGGAGCTCATGGTCATGCTGAGCGCATCGCTGCTGGGCCTGCCCTTGCCGCTGTTGCCGCTGCAGCTGCTGTGGATCAACCTCGTGACCGATGGCTTGCCGGCCCTCGCACTCGTTGTCGACCCGCCCGACCCGGAGGTGTTGGCGCGCCCGCCGCGCAAGCCGGATGAGGCGATGCTTGGGCGCGCGGAGTGGCGCCTGATCATCTTCACTGGGATCATCCAGACGGCAGTGACACTCGGCGTGTTCGTATGGGCCCTGCGTGACCGCAACGTCGAAGAGGCGCGCAACGAAGCGTTCACGGTGCTCGTGTTCGGCGAGCTATTCCGAGCTTTCGGGGCGCGCAGTACGACCCGCCACTTCTGGGAAGTTGGGATGCTGTCGAACCTCCCCTTGCTCGGCGTCGTGGTCGGTTCGAGCCTCGTGCAGATCGCGATTCACCACATACCGTTCACACAGAAGCTCTTCGATCTCGGAACCATCTCGCTCGCGGACTGTGCGCTCTCTGTGGCGCTAGGCTTGATTCCACTGAGCGCAGTCGAGCTATACAAGCGCTGGACGCGGCCGGCGCCATGAAACACGCCCCGTGGGCGCTGCTCACTGCTTGGCGTCGGGGTCGATGCCGTCGGCTGCCAACTGCTGCGGATCTGCGCGATCGGCGACCGTGCCTTGCGGATGTGCGTACCAACCGCTGCCCTCACGCTCGGGGTCCTGGCGCACCTTCAAGACGGTGAACATGCCGCCCATGTCGATGGACGAGAATGGACCCGGGCTGCCGCGCATCGGCTGGCTGTTGTCGGGTATCGGCATCTTCATGTCGCCCATGTCACCCATGCCATTTTGTCCCATGTTCATGTAGCCGGGGACCAAGGGGCGCACACGCTGGTTGATGCGGCGCGCGTCGGCGCCGAGCATCACCGGTAGCTCATGACCCATCTGTGTCATCACGTGATGCGTCATGTGGCAATGCATGGGCCAGTCGCCGAGCGCATCCGCACTCAGCTCGACGGTGCGGGTGCTGCCCACGGGCACGAGCACCGTCGTTTCGGGCCACTGACCGGCGACAGGAATCTCGCCGCCATCGGTTGCGGTGACGTGGAAGTAGTGGCCATGCAGATGGATCGGGTGGTGATCCATCGCGCTGAGGTTTCCAATGCGAATGCGCACGCGCTCGCGGTGGCCCACGACCAGGGGTGCAGTGCCCGGATACGCCTTGCTGTTGAAGGTGAGCACGTTGAAGTCGAGCATCGCGCTGGGATCGGGGCGGTGCATTCCCACGCGCAGCTTCCACTCGTGCGTCATCAACACGAAGTCGCGATCGACACGCGGCCCGCGCGGGCTCTTCGGATGCACCACGATCATGCCGACCATGCCGAGCGCCATTTGCGTCATCTCGTCAAAGTGCGGGTGATACATGTACGTGCCGGGTCGCGTGAACGTGAACTCGTATTTGAACGTTTCACCAGGCGCGATCGGCTTCTGCGTGAGGCCTGCGACACCGTCCATGCCGTTGGGCAAGAGCACGCCATGCCAGTGCACGGTGGTCGCCTCGGGCAGGCGATTGGTAACGTAGATCCGTATACGATCGCCTTCGACGGCTTCGATCGTCGGACCGGGTGTGCCGCCGTTGTAGCCCCAGCAGTCGGCGTCCAAACCCGGCGTGAACGTGTGAGCGATCGGCATTGCGATCAGATGGCCGACCTTCACGTCACCGACCGTGCGCCACGGCAGTGTGCTGCCATTGGGCGTGATCACCGCCGGCTGTCCACCGGGAAAGATGCGCGCAATTGCGCCATGCGCAGCTGTGGGAGGCAGCGCGGGCTTGGCCGCGGACGCGCTGGTGCTCGCGGCTGCGGGGGCAACATGGTCTTGCGCGCGCGCCGTGTTGCGCAGCAAGAGCGCGCCGGTGGCGCTCAACGCCGTCATCTCGATGAAGTCGCGACGCTTCATGGCGCGTCCCTCCGCGTCAGATGCATCTTCTGGCCTGCGCTCGATGAGCTCGGGGTGTGGGAATGTTCGCTCATGACGGAGTCCAGCGTGCCGGTCACGCGTCCCGCCAGAAGTTGGTCGAACGCGGCGCGTGCCTGCCAGTACTCGCGCAGCGTCTCGATGTAAGCAGCGGCTGATTCGACCTGGTCCTTGCGGGCCTGCAGCAATTGAAAGACACCGATCTGCATGGCGTTGTAATGGAGCCTGGTCTCGGCGACCAGACGCTCGCGCAGCGGCAGGATAACAGTGCGGTAGTGTTGCGCACGTGTCTGCGCGGACAGCAAGCGGTTGCGCGCTGCGCGCATCGCCGCACGCAGGCCAACCGCAGTCGCTACATAGCGCTCTCGCATCGCCCAGAACTCGGACTCCAGCGACAAGCGCTGGCCCTGCAAGCGGTCGAACACAGGCAGCGTGCCCGTGACCGATGGTCCGACCGCCCAGACTCCATTGTCGCGATCCGCGTGCACGCCGACGTTCAGATCCGGCAGCCAACCTGCGGTCTGCGTGAGCCCGACCGCGCGGGCCTGTGCGGTCAATTGGCTGCGCGCTTCCGCCAACTCCAGGCTGTTCTTGATGGCCTGGGCTTCGAGGTCGTCTGGGTCGCTTGGCTGCTCGGGCGCATCCGGAAGACGCTCCGCCAGCTGCCAGTGAGTGGCCGCGCCGAAGACACCGAGCAGCACATTGAGACGTTCGCGCGCATCGTCACGCGCGGCTTCGGCTTCCGTGACTGCGACGCGGGCTTGTTCGTACGCGACTTGCTCGGTCTCCAGATCGAGCGTGGGGAGGTTGCCGATCTCGTGCAACGCACGCGCTGCGTCGTAGCTCGCGGTGAATGCGCTCAGGGTGGTTTGCGCGAGCTCGACCTGCTGCTGTCGTGCTTGCAGTGTGCGGAACGCCAGGCGCACACGGTAACTCAGATCGAGCACGCTGCCGGCGACTCGGTAGCGCGCCGCTTCCAGGTCGGCTTGCGCGACGCCCTTGCGCAGCGGCACGAGGATCGCGCGCGTGAGATCGAAGCCGATCCCAAGGTCCCACCGCGCTGGCCCCGACGGGCTTGACTGCGGGGTACGCAGCTGCGCTTCGAAGTCCGGATTGGGCAGCAAGCTGGCCTGCACGAGCTCACCGCGCGCGACGCCCAGGTCACGCAAGTCGGCGCGTAAGTCGCGATTATTGAGCAGCGCGACCCGCACAGCGGACTCGATGGTGAGCGGCTGAGCGAGCACTCGGGCCGCGTCGTCATCGGGCGCCTCGAACTGCTCAGGCGAACGCTCGATCACCCGTAACTGCGCGCGCTGATCGACGAGCGTATTCACGGCCTGAAAGTCGCCGTGTGTCGAGCTCGAGACGCAGGCAACAGTCGTCACGAGCGACAAGAGTAGGGCGGCGACAACGGTGCTGCGACACCGGCTCATGGGCGCGGGCTCCCGGTCTGGTCCGCCGTACGGAGTGAATGGTCGTGAGCGTCGTGTGCCGAAGCGTTGGCGTGATCGGTCGGCGGCGGCGCGAGCGGATCATGCGTCAAGCTCGCGGCGATGATGGGGCGCGCGCCGGGCTGCGCGCGCAACGACAGCGCGGATGTAGCAGGGGCGCGTGTCGGAGTCGCAGGCGTGCACCCAACGCTCCCGCCCGTCGCAGCAACCGAGATGAGCGCACCGACAACCCGTAAGATCTTCACATCGCCCTCCTGTCCCGGTGATCGCGAACGTAGCGATCGCCCGGCCAGAACAGTGTGCGTAGTTAGCACAACTTGCGGCGGTGGTTGAGTGCCTCTCGCAATGGGGATCAGTGACCCGCTCGGTCTCGATTGTGACCGCGGCGGTTACGGATCGAGGGCGTCCGGCGGTCCGAGATGCGCGGGCGCTCAGCTGCCGCCGTAGCGGCGAAATGTCGCTTCGTTTTCGAAATAGAACACGGCGTCTTTCGCATCGCGCGCAATCACAGCAGTGGCCTTGTCGACCGAGGAACCGGTCACCGGATCGGTTGCCATGCGCGCGCTCGCGTCGCGCGCCAAGCGCGCCTTACACATCTCGCAACAACCGAAGTACGTCTTGCCACCGACGATGATCGGGATCTGCATCTTGTGCATGTACTGGTTGTTGACCATGCAGACGCTGCTGGGATCGGTAACGCGCGTCAGGCCAGCGACCTCTTCCGCCGCCGGCGTGGCTGGGATTGGCGTGTCCCCGGCAAGCGCGCTCCGCACCGGCTGAGGGCTGGGCGCGGTTACACGGGACGGGGATCCGCACCCCGCGGCCAAGGTCAGCAACGCCAACATTGCAAGCACAGTGTAGTTCTGCGTAGGCATCTTCGTCTCCCTGGCGCGGGTGGTTGGTGTGACGGCTCTCGCTCCGCCAACCTCATGCAAAAGCCATACGCACCACAGAAGCGTGGGCAACCTGCCGCGCCAATCACGCTCGGTATCCGAACCGGATACGCGTGGCCCACGCACGCCAGTTCACCTGCGCGCTGGTGCCAGCCCCGGGCGTGACAACGTCAATTTGGCGCTTATTTCAAGCGATGGAGGTAGGTCATGAACACCGAGCGTTGGTTCATCGTGGTCGCGGGCCTGTCTATCGTGTCGTGTGGCGAGTCAGGCCCTACGATGCAGCACTACGTCGCGGAGGTCGGTGAGTCGGTCGACGCAGTGCAGGCCGATCTGAGCTCGCATCACCAGTCGGCGCTGGGTGCTCAGAACATGACTGCGCTGCGCAGCCTCGAACGAGATCACACGCTGCGCGTGCAACAGATCATGGCTCGCATGCACGATGCACAAGGCAGCATCGGCGCTTGCGCTGCGATGGGCATGCACTCGCGCGTAGAGCAGAGCACGTGGGCTCAGGATTCGTCCGCGTTTTCCGACATGATGCAGTCTGCCGAAGACGAGATGTCGCGCCACCATGACGCCATGCAAGCTGCAACGAGCCTGGACACCGCTCGGGCCGAGGAACGCGCCCACCGCGACACAATGCGAGAGCGCATGATGCAGTTGTCCGCGCGTCGCGACACAATGATGAACGAGATAGACGGATGGGATCACGGCGAGCCGATGATGTGTTCCACGTCGAGCCACATGCACGGCATGTGGTGAGTTCTGGTGGCGTGAATCGACGACCAAATCGCCGTCGGCGGAGTGCCTCACGCGACCGTTCGCGCTTGAGTGCCTTGTGCGCGTTGCTGCTTGCTGCCCGCGAACCAAGGAACTAGCCTCGGTGCATCTATGACGTTGCCGTTCGCACGCATCTCGCTCCTTCTATTCGCACCGCTGGTCTTCCTCGACGCGAGCGGCTGTCACCGCGATGCGTCGCACGAACAGAAGACTGGCCAGGCGGTGACAACCACGTCTGCGGGCGACATGCCTTCGCTGCAGCCGCAGGAGCTCTCCCGCATACTGAGCCACCCCGGCGACAAGCCGCTGCTCTTCCACGTTGGCTTCAGGAAGCTCTACCAGCAGGCGCACATCCCCGGCTCGGAGTTCCTGGGCCCGACTTCCGACGATGAGGTGCTCGCTGGCCTGCGTCAGCGCGTCGCCGCTCTGCCGCGAACGACCAACATCGTCATCTACTGTGGCTGCTGCCCGTGGGAGCGCTGCCCGAACGTGAAGCCCGCCTACCGCTTGCTACACGAGCTGGGTTTCACCAATGCCAAGGTGCTGTTCATCCCCGAAGACCTGGGTACCGACTGGGTCGACAGGGGCTTCGCGGTCGCCAAGGGCGACTAGCGCATGACTGTAACCACTGTGAGGCGCTCGCGTATGCTGCTGATTGGCGCTGCGCTCGCTCTGGTGGCGCTGGGCATCGTCGGGTATTTGGCCGCTACGCACCGAGACCTAGGTGCACGCGCACTGGCGCCCGCGTTCACGCTGACCGCGCTCGACGGCGTGCCGCTGCGGCTCGACGCGCTGCGCGGCAAGGTTGTGCTGATCGATTTTTGGGCCACGTGGTGCGGTCCGTGCCGCGATGAGATCCCCGAGCTGATCGCGCTCGAGCACGTCTATGGCCCGCGAGGCGTGCAGCTGGTGGGTATCTCGATGGACGACGACGCTGCGCTGGTGCGGGTGTTCCACCGCGAGTTGCACATGAACTATCCGGTCGCGCTCGGCGATGCCTCACTCGCTGAGCGCTTTGGCGGTGTGCTCGGGTTACCGGCGAAGTTCTTGATCGATCGCAACGGGCGTATCGCCGGAAGGTACGATGGAACTGTGGATCCGGCCGCCCTCGCGCGCGAGCTTTCCGCGCTGCTTTCGGAATGACTGGCCGTGAAAGGGCCTGAAGGCGAGCAATCGCTTGGCCACGTCAAGTCGCCGCACCGAACCCCTTGCGGCACGCACTTGAGGATCAACCTAAGCACTCGAGCATCGCACATCTACTGCTTGACGTACTCCAGCGGCACGCGGACCTCGGCCGGCTTACTGCCCGGCTTGGCGAACCGTGCCGCGTGCACGGCCTGCAGCGTGCAGCGCAGTAGCGCGCGGTCGGTCACCTCACCCTTGAGCGTCTTGGTGGTGGTCACGCGCCCGGTCTTGGCGACGCCGAGCACCAGTGGTAGCTCCCCGTGCACGCGCGGGCTCTGCTTCAGCGTCTGCTGGTAGCAGCGCTCGAGCTTGT
>JADGRF010000004.1 GCA_017881055.1 Sandaracinaceae bacterium | reverse complement strand
GCGCAGCGGCTGCGTCAGTACGTGTTCTCGGCGGGCAACACCGTCGACCCCGCGCAAGCGTACCGCGCCTTCCGTGGCAGAGACCCGGGCATCGACGCGATGATGCGCAAGCGCGGCTTCGCGCCGGCCCAGCCGTAGCGCTGCGTGCGGGCAGCTGCGCGGTTCCGTGCAGCCAACACCCTGCACCTGCACGTTTCCGTGCAACGCTCGACTGTTCGTCATCTGCGCACGCCCCGAATGCGCGCCGATCGCTGCGCATTTGCGGTCGCGGTCCTCTGGCACGCTGGGTGCTTAGTCCAGGTAGCAGCAGCTTCGGAGGAAGGTCCCATGACTATCAAAGTCCGCGTCTTAGCGTTTTCAATCTTCATCTCGGTCAGCGCGCTTGGCTGCTCGGGCTCTGCCGGCAAGACCGGCGGTACAGGGCCCCGCGGTACGCCGGGTGACATGGGCTCCACGGGTCTGCCAGGCAAGGACGGCACGGTCGGCGCAAAAGGATCCCCGGGTGCGACCGGCGCCAAAGGCAGCACGGGCGCGACCGGTGCGATCGGCGCGACTGGCGCGAACGGCGCCAAAGGCGCCACAGGCGCCATGGGCGCGATGGGCTTGCCAGGCAGCGATGCCCTCGTGACCGGTGCCATCGCAGGTACGGTCAAAGACACCAACGGCGCACCGGTGGCTGGTGTTGCTATCGCCACCGTGCCTGTCTCGGTGACGGTCAACAGTGCAGCCGACGGCTCGTTCACACTCGCGAACGTGGGGCTCGGCTCGTACTCGGTCACCACTGCCAAGGCCAACTACGGGGCCTTCACCTTGGCCAACGTCGGTGTTGCCGCAGGTGCAACCACCAACGTCAGTCTCGTCATCGGTATTGCAAGCAACGCGCCTGCCGAGATCACCGGCACGGTCACCGACTCGAAGAAGCCGACGCACACGCCACTTGCAGGCGTGACCGTGACTGTCGAGGGAACCAGCATCACCGCGCTGACTGGCGCCAATGGCGCTTTCGATCTGACCGGTGTTCCGCCTGGACCGGTGTTCCTTGCGGCCGCTGCGCCCAACGCCACGCTCCTCGACACCGAGACGCAGCAAGCGCTGCTCGCCACACCGGCGGGCGTGATCTCCGGCGTGCAGCTGGTGATGTCAGCGCGACCGAGCGACAGCGCGACCTACGTGGGCATGGTCAACAATTGTGCGCTATGTCACGCCGCGCAGGCGACCAACCACAAGACCTCCGCGCACTATCGCTCGCTCACGCGCATTCAGCGCGACGGCAGCGGTTATGCCATGGCGGGTGCGTTCTCCGGCATGTTGAACGTCACGCTGAGCTCGCCGCGCCGCGTGATGGTGCCGCTGACCGGCACTGTGTCGGCAAGCTCGAGCTCCGCAATCGTGACCGGCGTCGGTACGCTCTTCAGCAGCGGCGGCGCAGCTGTCGCGCTGCAAGTTGGCGATGAGCTTGGCTACACGCCGACGGGCCTGGTCTGGAACAAGCTCGGCGTCATCGCCTCGGTCGACAGCGATGCGCAGGTCACGCTAACCAGCGCGGCCACGCTGGCACCCACCTTCACGACGCTCGCGAACGCGAAGTTCAGCGTCGCGCGCTTGTCGCGAACGTACACGCACATGCTTCCAGAGGACTCGAACGACGTGGTTGCGCCGGCGTGGCCGGGCGTGAAGGCGACCAATCCCAACTACGACGCGAACGATCCGTGCATCTACGGCAATGCGGCGGCGTCCACGACCTGCGCTGCAGGTGGCACGACCAAGTACGCCGATGGACAGGTCAACGTATACCTCTGCAACCTCAAAGACGGCGTCACCTATCTCAACGACGACTACGTGCAGAAGTTCGGCGGCAACCCCTACACCTGCGCCGACGGTAGCTTCTACAACGGTGTCACGGCGCCTGCGGTGCCCTTGGTGCACATCGACGTCATCTACGGTGGCCAAGGCGACAAGGACGGCTCCGGCAACAAGCATGCGAACATGGGTGTGTTCAAGCAACGCTTCCAGGGTCGTCTCTCGGACATCAAGGCTGCAGACTCGTGGACGTACACGGTCGGCAAGAACGTGGACAGTCTCACCCTGCCCATTCAGTTCTTGGAGTCTGGCGACCGCGTCAGCGGTGGCTTCAAGATGAATGGCTACCACCCGACGGAGCAGAAATTCCCCGGTGAATCGTGGACGCAACGCACGCGCACTTTCTCGCACGCGTGTGCCGGCTGTCACAACGTGGGCTTGAATATCGCATGGGACATGGTCACCGTGACCCTGCCGTTCGGACGTGATGGCGCACCCAACAACTCGCCGATGAAGTTTGCGGCGGTCAAGGCGTACAGCTTCATCGACGAGAACGTCACCTGCGAGCACTGCCACGGTCCGGGCAGTGAGCACGTGGCCGGCCTCGGCGGTGCAGGCAACGCCATCATCAACCCCAAGTACATGACCGCGAAAGCCCAGCGTCAGTCGTGCGCGAAGTGCCATGGCTACGACGACGCCACCAACGCCAACCCGGCACAAGACTACGGCTTCGAGTTTCCTTGGAACTCGAACAACGTGGGGAAAGTCGGCGGCGGAGACTTCGTGCCAGGCGTCTACGACGTCGCGACCTTCTTCGACAACTGGGACGAGCGCGCCGTCGACGACGAAGCGTTCTGGGACCCGGTTGCGACGGGTGGCAAGCTCTACGGCCAAGCCCACCGCCAACAGTACACGATGCTCGAACAGTCGGTGCACACCAACAACCCCTACGTGAAGGCCACGTGCACCAGCTGTCACGACCAACACACGCAGTACCTCGGCACGACCAAGGTGCAGTCACCAGGCACCAGCGACCAGTACAACTTCGCATCGGCCGACTACCGCGACAACGTGCTTTGTCTGAGCTGCCACGCCAGTGGCGGACCGCTCTCGATCATGCCGGTGGCGGGTGAGTTCGCCGCCATCTCCAAGGACGACGTGGCCAACGTGCACGTCGGTGCCGGCGGCGCAGTCACCAAGAACGGTGTGGCGGTAGCGCCCACCTCCGAAGAGGTCTATCAGTCGCAGCTGGCGGTCGCCGACGTCGTGTCCAAGCACATGTACGAGAAGGCGAACATGATCGCGGTCTACAATCCGCAGAACGACGCGACGCCTGTCGGTCGCTGCACCTCGTGCCACATGCCGAAGGTCGCGAAGTCTGGCGGCTACACCACGGGTGTCGACGCGAGCTCGAACAAAGCGCTCATCGAAGGCGACCAGGGTTCACACGTGTTCGATGTGGTATGGCCGTGGCAGAGCCAGGCCTTGAGTCGCGGTGGCCCAAGCTTCCAATCGGGCTACTACGGCCAGCTCGTCAGCAGCACCAACGTCAAGTACGACATGTTTGGCTACATGCCCAACTCGTGCAGCAAGTGCCACGCGACGGCACGCCGCGCCTCGCTCGTGTGTCCGGACAACGCGGCAGTGTGGCCGACCTTCTGGCCCTTCAGCGAGCACCGCGGGGACGCGTACTGGAGCAGCTGCTTCACGTCCAACACGGCGCCCTAGAGCGCGCT
This sequence comes from Sandaracinaceae bacterium, assembly GCA_017881055.1. Classification (GTDB taxonomy): domain Bacteria; phylum Myxococcota_A; class Polyangia; order Polyangiales; family JAFGIB01; genus JADGRF01. The sequence continues at coordinate 3,280 of JADGRF010000004.1, read as the reverse complement.
GGTCAACACCTTGCGTGGCGGGTCGGTTAGGCGGCCCGTCACGCGCTCCCGCCCACGGCCGTGTCTCCAAGCGATGCGGCCGTGGGCTTTTTCGTGCTGCGTGAACATCCGCTTCTCTGGATTGGCCACGCCATGCCGTACTATCGCGCCGTAATGGAACCTGTTGGAAAGCTGCGCCGGGTCGTCGCGTGGGCGCGTCGCAGCTTGATCTTGAAGATCACCCTGCCGCCGGTGCTGCTCGTGCTCGGCGCGAGCCTCTTGTCCAGCTACATCCTCGGTCGCATCTTCACGAGCACCCACGAGGACAGCGCGAAAGACCGCTCCGGACACTTCATCGAGACGGTGGAACAAGAGTTTCGTGGCGAGAGCGCAGCCGGTCATGCGCGAGTCGAACCGGTGCTGCGTCTCTTGTGCCGCGCCAACGAAACGGTGGCGCTGGTCGCCGATCGAGAGCGTCGTGTACGCTTTTCGTGCAGCGATGCACTGCGTGGAACGATCCTGCCAGGACGAGAGACCCGGGGCGAGCGAGTCAGGTATGGCGGCGCGACCTGGGAACGGCAGGTCAAGCCGGTCGTGGCCGGAGCGAGCTGCGTGGGATGCCACGTAGCGGGGCAGCGCATCGGCTACATCGCGGTGGATGCACCGCTCGCGTCCGCCGAAGCCGAGGTCGTGGACCAGGAGCGCATGAACCTGATCGGCGGCGTGGTGGTCGCCGCGGTGTTGTCCGTGATCCTGATCTTGGTGCAGGTCCTGCTCGTGTACCGACCTATCCGAGGTCTGGCCAAGACAGTTGCACGCATCCAGGCGGGCGACCTCAGCGCACGGGCGACGATCGTGGGCACCGACGAGCTGGCACAGCTCGCCACCAGTCTCAATGGCATGGCGGCATCGATCGGCGCAGCCGAAGAGGAGCTCAATCGCACGCACCATGCGGAGCTTGCGCACGCCGAGAAGCTCGCCACGCTGGGCCAACTGCTCTCATCCATAGCGCACGAGATCAAGAACCCGCTCGCGGGCATCATCGGCGCCTTGAAGGTGCTGGAGTCTGAGGCACGGAACGACGATCCGAACAAGCCCATTCTCGGCAAGATCCTCGCGCAGATGGAGCGGCTCTCCCAAACCGTGGTGCGATCGCTCGAGTTCGCGCGGCCGTTGAAACCAGCGATGGCCGATGTCGACGTCGTCGATCTCGTCGAGCGCACCATCTTCTTCGTAGAGCGGCAAGGCGCCGAGCAGGGCGTGACGCTGCGCAAACGCTACGCCGCGGGACTACCGCGCGCCCACGTCGATCCCGATCTGATGAAGCAGGTGTTCCTCAACATCCTGCTCAACGGCATTCAAGCGATGCCTGGCGGTGGCACGTTGGACATCGAAGTGCGTGCGCCCAGCGACTCGGTCATCGAGGTCGTCATCTCTGACCAAGGCGTTGGGATTGCGCGCGACAACCTGGAGCGTATCTTCTCCCCGTTCTTCTCGACCAAGGAGCGCGGCACGGGCCTGGGTCTGTACGTGGCTCGCCAGATCGTGGAAACTCAACGTGGTCAGATCACGGTGACGAGCCACTTGGGTCAAGGCACGGTCTTCACCGTCCGGATGCCGACCCAAGCAGCGACGGACTAGGAGTAGCTGCATGGCGCAAGCCAGCGTGTTGATCGTCGACGACGAGGAGTTGATTCGATGGTCGCTCGAGAAGGAACTCTCGCGCCTTGGCTACGGCGTGCGCACGGCTGCGACCGCCGCCGAAGCCCTGGCGCTGCAGCAAGACGAGCCTGCGGACGTCATCCTGCTCGACATCAGGTTACCCGACGCTGACGGTGTGCAGCTGATACCGCAATTGCATGCTGTTCGTGAAGACACGGCGATCATCATGATCACCTCGGTCACGGCGCTGGAGACCGCCGTCGAATCGATTCGGGTGGGCGCGTGGGACTACGTGACCAAACCCTTCGATTTCCCCAAGCTCTTCAACAGCATCGCAAAAGCGGCAGAGCGAGTGGCGCTGCGAGAAGAGAACCGTGTGCTGCGCTCCCGTGAACACCCCGCTGACAACCCGGCGCGTATCGCGAGCTCACCGGCCATGCAACGCGTGTTCGAGCTTGCGACCACGGCGGCTCGCCACGATGGGGCCACGGTGCTGCTTCACGGCGAGAGCGGCGTCGGCAAGGATGTGCTGGCGCACCACATTCACGAAACGAGCCCACGTGCTGAACGGCTCTTCCTCGACATCAACTGCGGTGCGCTCCCCGAAGCGCTGCTCGAGAGCGAGCTGTTCGGCTACGAACGCGGTGCGTTCACCGATGCCAAGGTGCAGAAGCGTGGCCTGTTGGAGCTTGCCGTGGGTGGCACGGTGTACCTGGACGAGATTGCCGACGCGCCGCTCGGCGTACAGGTGAAGCTGCTGAAGGTGCTCGAACAGCGTAAGTTTCGCCGCCTTGGCGGCAGCCGCGACATCACGACGGATGTGCGGATCATCGCGGCGACCAATCGTGATCTGGACAAGGCACTCTCCGACAAGACGCTGCGCCAGGATCTCTACTATCGCTTGAACGTATTTCCGATCGAGATCCCGCCCTTGCGCGAGCGGCGGCAGGATATCGCGGCGCTCACTGCCATGTTCCTCGCTACTTTCAATCGTGGTTTCCGCAAACATGTTCCCGGGCTGACACCGGAGGCCGAGCGACACATGCTCGAGTACGGCTGGCCCGGCAACGTGCGCGAGCTGCGCAACGTCATGGAGCGGGCGATGATCTTGGCGAGCGACGACGCCCCGATCGGGATCGAGTCGCTGCCGCACGAGCTCGTCGGCCGCAGCGCGCAGGACGAGGTCGAAGCCGACGGTGAGCCGACCGGCGCGCTGGCGCAGGCCGAGGCCAAGCTGATCCGCGAGGCGCTCGCGGCCTGCGGCGGCAATCAGAGCCAGGCCGCCGCACAGCTCGGCATTGGTCGTGGCGCGCTCGCGCGCCGACTGCGGCGACTCGGCATCGCGGCACCGTAGGCGGGACGCTGATGATCGGTGGCTCAGCCGCCGACTGCGATCTGCTTCATCGCCGTCATGTGGCCGCGCAGCACGGCGCCGACCTGCTCGACGGGGTGCGACTCGATGGCCTGGTTCACCTGCAAGAGGCGGCGGTTGTCCACCTGCTGGCTGCCGCTGCCGAAGCCCTTGCCGATGACGTCGGTCTTCTGCTTGGACATGAAGTCCTTGAGCAGCGGCACGGCCGCGTGGCTGAACAGGTAGCAGCCGTACTCGGCGGTGTCGCTGATGACCTTGTTCATCTCG
>JADGRF010000263.1 GCA_017881055.1 Sandaracinaceae bacterium | reverse complement strand
TTGGCGGGTCCGTGCTGCTCGATCCGGACAGGCGCGCGTACCGTGCGCTCGGGGCGCATGAGCTGCCAACGACCTACCTGGTCGATGGAGACGGAGTCGTGCGTAGGATCAACCACGGCTACGGGCCCGGGTACGAGGCACGCGTCGCAGGCTGGATCGAGCAGCTCCTTGGTAGCAAGTCAAAGCCGTAGCGGAAGCGCGCCTACTCGCCGCGCAAGCTGCAACTGTGCAGCTCTCGCCAAGTCGTGCTCGCGAAGCTCTGAACCCGCGGTCACGAGCGCGATCAGTGTGCCACGCGATGTGCGTGCGCCACTCGGGCCGGCGCCGGTAAGTTGCCACCGAGCGCGCGCGCTTCTTCTGGAACATCGGACAGCTGCAAACCACCCTTGACCTTCGTGATCTCGTGCGTGGCTTTGAGCAATTCCTTGCCGTCTTTGGTGACGTTCACCGTCAGCTTCGAGTGCGGGCAGATTCGCTGACGGTGCTTCGACAGGTCGAGCGTTCTGTCAGGGCCGCTGGCGATCGTCTTGCCGTCGATCTTCCACGTCGTGATGGTACCGGTCTCCGGGGCGACCTTGCTAGCGTGGGCTCCGCTGACCTCGGCCGTTACGACGTTGGAGTCCGGAGCGCCGTGCAGTGCCAGATCCGCTTCGAGGCCGGGCTCGGCGCGTGCCAGCGCTTGCTCTGCTTCGGCAAAACGAGCCGCATCGAAGCGGCCAGCGCGATAGGCAGCGAGCGTCTCCGGCGTCTGCGATTCGAGAAACGATTCCAGCTCGTGATACGTCACGCAGCGCACCTCGGGCAGATGACACACGAGCTTGGCGAACTCTTGCAGCGCGTTCCAATAGGCGCCGCCGTTCCAATGACCGAAGTGGTGCCCGATGTGCACCGGAGCGCGATTGCCGAGATAATTGTTGGCGAAATACGCCATGTACGTCTTGAGCATTTCGGTACGAAATTCTTCTTCGCGTTTCGGTTCCTCTTGGCCGCCCGACTGCGCAAAGTAGAAGTTGTAGTCCATGGACAGCGTGCGCTTGCCGGTGCCGGCGATGCGTAGCTGCGCAAGCGGGAAGTTCCAGATGCTGTGCTCGCGCTCCGGCCAATAGGACATCTCCGCGCTCTTGCTCGTGTCGTAGGTAAAATGCTTCTCCGCCATCATCCGGTACATTTCCGAGTTTTGCCCGAGGAGCGGCGCTCGAAAACCCACGATGCGCTCGGCTGCAAAGTGATAGGGCGTTGCTGACACGTTGCTGATGGCGTTGTTCTGAACGGCGTCGAAGACGAGATGTGGAAACTGGTCGAACTCCTGCTGCCATTGTTCGAGCGTCCACTTCGTCCCGTCGAAATGGCCGTTCACGTGGCTGCCAATTTCGTGTCCTGCGTCGAACGCTTTGTTCACCCAATCGATGCGTTGCGCGATTTCGGCCGGTGTCTTGCCTCCGAAGCCGATCGCTGAGCGTCCGCGGCCGTGCGTGGGCTCCACGTAGAGCCTCCGCTTTGCGTCCAGCAAGAAGTACACGCCGCTGATGAAGTAGGTGAACTTGACGTCGTTGTCCTGCGCGAACTGCAACGTGTCGCGCCACCGATCGAGGTTCAGCGAACCGTCGAAGGCCAACAGCACGAACTGGGGCGGACGCGGGACCGACGCCTGCGCGGATGCAGAGACGGGTACGGTGAGCGACGCCAGGAGTGCTGCGAGCGCGGTGTAGCGATTCATGGAGACGACCTCATGGTGATCGAGAAGAGACCGCGGCATACACAATCTCGTCGCGACCGTCCATGCGGGGCTCACGCCTGCACGCGCGGTTGGCGTTTCTGGGTTCAGATAAGGCAGTGAGTGTCGTTCTTCACGGAGTCGGCTGCCTACGTAAGGGAATCACGACCGCAAGTTGACGCGCGAACACGTCGGGCTCCGAGGTCGGTAGCTCGCAGTGACCTTGTTCACACACGAACGCGGTGGCCGTGCCGTGCAGCGCGGCTTTGCCTTCGAGCATCGGCATCAGCTGAGTCATGCGCGCGAGAGCATCTCCTTCCCTCGTGATGGTGAGCGTTCGGTTTGGCAGGAACGCATGACGAACGACGGAAACCAGCGCCTCGGGTACCCCACCGCCTGCGGGCGCAACGATGATCACCTCGCGCGGTCGATCGAGCCGGAAATCGAGTGCGGCGAGCATGCGCGGTGATGCGACCGGGGAGCGCGCGAGATCTTGCGAGAACGTCAGGAACGCGCGCTCCGCACGCTCGCGATAGGTGGCGTCCGAGGTTAGTGCCGCGAGGCGCAGCAGATTCGACAGCTCGACGGAATTCCCTGACGGCTCCGCCCCGTCGTAGCTTGGCTTGTCACGAAGCAGCAGTGCCTCGGAGTCGTCGGCCGTCAGAAAGTAACCGCCGCGTGCGTCGTCCGCGTAGTGCCGATCGAGCTGAGCTTGCAGTGTGATCGCGGACGACAGCCAGCGAGGATCGGCGTCGGCTTCATGCAGGTCGAGAAGACCTTCGATCGTGAACGCGTAGTCATCGAGGAACGCAACGTTGGTGCTCTGTTCGGTGCTTGCAGCGCGCTTCAAGCGGCCATCTGCAGAGCGCAGTTGGGATAGCAGATACGTCGCGGCTCTCGTTGCCTGCGCCGCGTAGCTCGGATCGTTCAGGACGAACGCGGCTCTGGCGAAGGCCGAGATCATCAGGCCGTTCCAGGAGGTGAGGATCTTGTCATCGCGCGCGGGAGGCGTGCGCTGACGTCGCGCCGCGTACATTCGTTCGCGCGCGATGCTGATGCGCCGGCGGAGCGCCTCGGGCGTGAGACCGAGTTGCGCGGCGCGGTCGTCGTCGTTCGCGTCGCGATGCAGAATGCTTCGGCCGTTGAGAGCTCCGGCGGCTGTGACCCCATAATAAACGTTCGCGAGCGCCGCATCGGTAGGGCCGAGCAAGCTTTCGATTTCGGCGGGGCTCCACGTGAAGAAGTAGCCTTCTTCGTCGCGTCCCGAGGGCGCACGGCTGTCGGCGTCGGTTGCGGAATAGAAACCGCCGGCGTCTGCGGCCATCTCGCGCTGCGCGTAGCGCAGTGTCTCCCGTGCGATCTGCGCGAAGTCTTCGCGATGCGTCACCTGGTACGCGGCGAGATACGCGTTCACGAGCTGTGCGTTGTCGTAGAGCATCTTTTCGAAGTGCGGCACGAGCCAGCGCGCATCGGTCGCGTAGCGATGAAAGCCGCCGCCGATCTGATCGTAGATGCCCCCGCGTGCCATCTGCTCCAGCGTGCGCACCACGCAGTCTAGTGCTCGATGATCACCGCTGCGTCGGTGGTAACGCAGCAGCAGCTCGAGCACCGCCGGCCCAGGAAATTTCGGTGCGCGCCCGAAGCCTCCCCACACCGGGTCCGCGGTCTGCATGAAGCTCTGCGCCGCGTTTTCGATGAGGGCTGCGTCCGGCATCCCTGCAGGCGCCGAGGGTATCGCCATGCTGGCAATGCGCGAGCTCAGCTCCTGCGCGCGTGCGAGCACGGCATCGCGGTGCTCTGCGTATTCGCCTGCGAGTTGCGCAAGGATCGTGAGCAAGCCCGCCCCTGCGCCGCGATCGCCGGTGCGCGCCGGGAAATACGTCCCACCGAAGAACGGTTTGCGATCGGGCGTGACCACGAGCGTCATGGGCCAACCTCCGCCGCCCGTGAGCGTTTGCACGGCGGCCATGTACACCGCGTCTACGTCAGGGCGTTGCTCCCGGTCGACCTTGATCGCGATGTAGTGCTCGTTCAGATAGCGCGCCACCTCTTCGTCCTCGAACGACTCGACTTCCATCACGTGACACCAGTGACAGGTCGAGTATCCGATCGAGAGAAACACGGGCTTGCCTTCGCGGCGCGCACGCTCGAACGCTTCGTCGGACCACGCGTACCAGCTGACAGGATTGTGTGCGTGCTGGAGCAAGTACGGGCTCGTCTCGAGGATCAAGCGGTTGACATACGTGGGCGAGCCATCGGGGTTCAGGTGGTGCGTACGCGGAACGTAGGTCGGCCCTTTCGCGCGCAATGCCGCACGCAGGCGCTTCGTGACTGCGCCGTCTGCGTTGGCGAAGCCCGGGAGTGCGGGGTTCTCGAGCGTGGTGCTGGAGGAGCGCGTCGGCGTTGGCGGCGCAGGTGACGATGCACAGTCACCCGCATGGCAGGAGACGAGTACTGCCGTGAGGCCGAGCCACTTCACGCGGCGCGTGAACGTGCCCGGAGCTTGGCATTGCGGCTTTCGGGACATGACTCCGCGAGTCTACTCACGGGGCGAAGATTTGGCTGAAGCAATGCCCGAGCATTTCGTGACACGCTCCCTCGACGCACACCCCGGTCCCGCAGTCGTGATCGGTCGCGCAGGGCGCACGCTCGCACGTTCCACCAGCGGAGCATTGCGAGTGGACGGGGCAACTCGTGGTCGTCGTGCAGTGAATTGCTTCGCAGCGTTTGTGCGCGGAGCAGGGCGCAAGTGGATCGGGGCAGTCGCTGTCGCGCGCGCATCCGGGGATGCAGCCCGTGCCCGAGCACACGCCTTCGCTGCAGTCTGCGGTGCTTGCGCACGCGCGACACGTTCCACCGAGCCCAGGTTGGGCAACGCAGTGTGGACGGGTCGACGGGCAATCGGTGTCGATGCTGCATTCCACGCAGGTGGGGTAGGTCTTCTGGTAGGACTCGGTCTCCCCGCCGCAAACCGGCAGCGCGCCCGAGCAATCGGCGTTAGTTGCACACTGTTGGCAGACGTTCGTTGGCGATGGGGCGCTCTTGTCGGAAGCGCAGACACCTGCGAATCGCCCGCCCGCGGGCGCTGACTGAGGGCAGTCGGCAGCTGTCTGGCACGTCTGGCCGTTGCCAAGCGGCGGCGTCGGTTGAGGCGGACACCCGCACACGCCGCACCATGGAGCAATGCCACCGCATCCCGAGGCGGGATCTGGTCGATAGGGTGCGACGCACACGACGTTCGCGGCGTTGCCAACACCGGCGTCGGCGCAGTCGGTCTGGGTGCGACAGCCGGAACCGCCTTGGACACCGCTGTCTGCGTCCGCGTGGGCCGTGCTCGAATCACCGAGAACGCGCGCGTCGGCTCCGCCGTCGGTCATGGGCGCAGACCCCACGGCGATGCGTTGTCCGTGTGCATCGACACAGTGGCGCTGCTCGCAGGCGACGGCGCTCATCACTGCCGAGCAATCGGCCATCACGGTACAAGCGACCCAGGTGTCGTGAGGTGATGAGCTCGGCGGGTTTGCGGCGCAGCTCCAAAGGACCAGCGCCAGAGTCCCGCTGCGTACAGCTCGAATCGTCGTTGATTGCTCCGGTCCTCTGAAGGTCATCCGCCATGAGCTCCCTGAACAGTGTCGGCGATCCCGAGGTTTGCGAGTGTGAGGCGATCGGACTGGCGAGCGTCAGCATGAGCATTCTGCCGCGAAGCCAGCTTGAGCTCCCCTGACTACGACTCCTCGGCAACGCCGACGGAAGCCGCATCACTGCCAACTTGGCGGGAATCGTGGTCTCATGGTCGCGCTCATGAGCGACATTGTAGACCAGGTGAAGGACGCCGTAGAAGCCGGTGGCGAGTCGCGGCTGAACACCGCGATTGCGGTGCTCGTCTCGATCACCGCAACCTTCATCGCTCTTTGTAACGTCAAGGACGGCAACATTGGGCAGGCAATGGCCCAAGCGCAAGCACACTCGGTGGACGCCTGGGCATACTATCAGGCCAAGGGCACCAAGCAGCTCCTCGCGGAGAGCATGGTCGACCAGTTGACCATCCAGCGCGACACGCTGTCAGCAGCGTCCCTGGAGACGCACGCTCTACTCGATCGCAAGATCGCCCAGTACAGCGCAGACGCGAAGGTCTACGAATCCGAGAAGGCGGAGATCAAGCAGTCGGCCGAACGCTTTCAGACCGAATACGACCGGCTTAACTTCCACGACGACCAGTTCGACATGGCCGATGCGAATCTGTCGTTGAGCATCGCGCTGCTCGGCGTGACAGCCCTCACTCGTAAACGCTGGCTCTTCGCAGTCGGAGCGGCGTTCGCACTCTTCGGAGTGGCCCTCGGCACATCGGGATTCCTCGGCTACGACTTCCACCCGGACATGCTCGCGAAGCTGTTGAGCTGAGTCCCGAAGCTTGCTGATGGTGCGGGCTGACTCGAGAATCGCGCGAACCGTCGCCAGTCGCCACCAAAAGCGATACACCGACGCTGGTACCCGCACCGGGGCCGGCCGCATCACGCCGCGCGACCGCCGGTGCCCGCGGCGTAACCTCTGCGTTGCGCGCTAAGGTCACCGGCTCACGCGGCGCGGCCGAGTCGTCGCTCACCTACGCATTCCCCCCAGTCCGCGGAAACCTCACCCGTAGTGTCGCGACCTGCTGCAAATGCGCTACACGCTCCCCATCCACCTCACGCCCACCCCTTGTTTTCTGGGGTCGTGGCCACACGGGACGTGGGCTTGAAAATCCTCGTGTCAGCGGGGCGAAAAAATCGAGGCTCGTGAGCTGCGCTAGCGCTCTCCGATGTCCGGCTCCGCGCCTGCCACCCCGGACCTAGTGACCGCCGCCGGGGGTAGCTGCTCAGGTGGGTGACGCAGCGCGGGGCGGCTGGCAGACTGGATGGTGTTTATCCCGGCTATGCGCCGTCGAAACCCATGAACGGCGCCTTACCGGTGCGGCGAATCCTGTTCATCATCCACTTGTTCATCCAGCGCAGGAAGCCGCCGCCGGGTTGTCGAGCACCTCGCGTTCCGTCCGTCGCTGTAAAGCTCATGTGACCTCCATCGGGCACCGGTTGGTCCGTGCTCAGCGCAATCATAGGCCCTTGCGCCACGTCGGCCAGCCGTGAAGCTAGTCGAGCACTGCCGGAAAGCCCCACGCCGCGAACAGCTCGGGCAGCACGAACGTCGTGAGCTCGACGATGCGGCCGTCGGCGTCGAGCGACAGCGCGTTGAGGCAGACGGGGTAGTAGCGACCGTCGGGTGCGCGGACATATGCCAGTGCCGCGGGCTCTCCGTTCATCGGCGCGGGCACCATCTTGTAGCGGCCCGGGCGCGGCTCGCCATCCCATGTGCCGGGCGAAAGCATCGTGGCGACTACCGCATCCTTGCCGTCGAGCCAGTACTCCCAGGGCGGCATGTTCATGACTGCGTCGGTCGCGAGCAGCGCGACGAAGTCATCGAAGTCGCCGTTCTCCCAAGCGCGCACGAAACGTTCGACAACCTCTACGTGACGCGGCGCGAGCACAGACGTCGCTGATGACGCAGCGGGCGGGCGCGCGATCGTGGCGCGTGCTCGCTGCAATGCGCTGTTGATCGCGGCCTCGCTGGTCTCGAGCATGTCGGCAACCTCGACGACACTCCACTCGAGCACATCGTGGAGGATCAGCGCGGCACGCTGGCGTGGCGGCAGCATCTGCACGACACGCACGAACGCGAGCCGGATGCTCTCGCGCAGTCGCACGGCCTGCTCGGGATTGGGCGCAGTAGGCAGCAGCGCGTCCGGGTACGGCTCGATCCACGCGATGTCCGTGCGCGGCGCGGTCGTGGGTGGCCCCGGCGCGATCGACGGGCTCACATCCTGTGGCAGCACGCGGCGCGAGCGCAGCTTGAGCAGATCGAGACAGGTGTTGGTGACGATCCGGTACATCCACGCGCGGAAGCTCGCGCGCGGCTCGAACGAGGCGCCGCCGCGAAGCGCCGGCGCCGTCTCACGAAAAGTCGCGAGCGCACGCCACGCCTTGAGCCGTGATTCTTGGAGCGCGTCGTCGGCGTCGTGGAAGCCGCCGAGCATGCGATAGGCGTACGCGTGCAGCTCGCGGCGGAGCGGCTCGATCAGCGCGCGAAACGCGTGTTCGTCGCCGCCGCGGGCGGCTTTGATCAAGGGCTCGAAATCTTCGCTCATGGACCGATGACCTGCAGGCGCGGCCGTCGTTACACTACCGAACCCCACGGCGAAAGGCCCGTACAGATGAGCAAGGTGTTCTTCAGTGTCAGCGTCTCCCTCGACGGATATCTCGTACCGCCGGGCATGGACCTGGCCCACGCCAGCGATCCGACCTTCGAGGACTGGGGAGCCCAGTGGGGCAAGGTGCACAGCTGGATCTTCCCGCAGCGATTCTTCCGCGAGAACTTGAAGCTCGGCGAAGGCGGGGAGACCGGCACCGACAATCAGATCCTCGAGCACACGTTCCGGCGCACCGGCGTCAGCATCATGGGCAAGCGCATGTTCGAGCTAGGCGAAGCAATGTGGCCCGAAGAGGCACCGTTCCACACGCCCGTGTTCGTGCTGACCTCGCAGGTCCGTGCGCCGTGGGTGCGGCCCGGCGGCACGACGTTCTACTTCGTCAACGACGGCATCGACAGCGCCCTGCAAAAGGCGCGCGCCGTGGCCGGCGAGCGCGACATCCGCATCGCGGGTGGCGCCGACGTGATCCAACAGTACTTACGCGCTGGCCTCGTCGACGAATTCGCGCTCGCGATCTCGCCGGTCATGTTCGGCGGAGGGCGCCGGCTATTCGATGCCATCAGCCGTGAGGTCGGTGTCGAGCTGGTGGAGACCGTTGTATCGCCGCGCGTGACGCACGTGCGGTATGCGGTGCGCGGCGTCTGACGGCGATCAACGCCGCCGGCCATGAGCAGGCGGCGTTGACGTGAGGATGTCGTCAGCGACCCATCAGATCACGCGCACGCGCACGACGCCGTCGATGGCTTGCATCTTGGCGACGACGTCGCTGCTCGGCGCAGCGTTGGTGTCGAGCAACGTGTAGGCGCTCTCGCCGCGGCTGGTGCTCACCATGTCGGCGATGTTGATGCCGGCGGCGCCGATGAGATCGTTGATCTGCATCAGCATCTTGGGGATGTTCTTGTGGATGATGGCGATGCGCGTGGTCGAGCCCGGCTTCTTGGGCAGGCTGGCCGCCGGCAGGTTCACCGAGTTGAGCACGTTGCCGTTGACCAGGTAGTCTTTGATCTCGTCGCAGGCCATGATCGCGCAGTTGTCTTCGGCTTCGGGCGTGGATGCGCCGAGGTGCGGCAGACACAGCACGTTCTTCTTGCCCATCAGCACTTCTTCGGCGAAGTCGCTGACGTAGTAGCCGACCTGACCAGACTCGATTGCCGCCAGGATGTCGTTGTTGTTGACGACCTCGCCGCGCGCGAAGTTGAGGACGCGCACGCCCTTCTTCATCTTGGCGATGAGCGCTGCGTTGACCATGTCGTTGGTCTCCTTGAGCGCCGGCACGTGCAGCGTGAGGTAGTCGGCCTTGGCGAGCAGCGCATCGAGGCTGCCTGCGAGCTCGGCCTGGTTCGGAATGCGCCAGGCGTTGGCGACCGACAGGTACGGGTCGTAACCGACCACCTTCATGCCCATGCCGAGCGCAGCCTGCGCCACGAGCGAACCGATGGCGCCCAGACCCACGATACCGAGCGTCTTGCCCAACAGCTCCGGGCCGCCGTACTCCGCCTTGAGCTTTTCGGCCTTCTTGGCCACGTCGCTCTTGTCGCTGAGGTTCAAGAGCGCGATCGCGCCTTCCGTCAGCTTGCGGCTCGACATCAGCATGCCCGCGATCACCAGCTCTTTGACCGCGTTGGCGTTGGCGCCCGGCGTGTTGAACACGGCGATGCCGCGCTGGGTGCAGAGCGCGATGTCGATGTTATTGACGCCGGCGCCAGCGCGCGCAACGGCCAAGAGGTTCGCGCCCATCTCCTCGGGCGGGAGCTTGTGGCTGCGCAGCACGATGCCGTGCACCGAAGCGTCGACCGCCTCGGTGATCTCGAAGCCGCCCTTGAGGAGCGACATGCCGAGGTCAGAAATATTATTGACGGAGCGGATCTTCATCATGGGTACACCGGGGGCTTTGCTACTGGAACTCGGGAGGCCGCATATTGCCGAGACTCGCGCTCGTCGGAAAGCGGGTAAGAGGCTCAAACCGCGACCCTGGGCGCGGAAACTTTCTCCTCCGCGGCGATGAGGCGGTGTTCCCGAAGAAACATCCAGTCCCCGCGTGGTCACGCTTTGTGCGCGACGACCACGGTCCATGGTGTCTGGGGCGTGGGCCGTGCGATCCGGGCGCCGGAGAAGCCTGCGTTCGTGAGTGATGCGACGACAGCCGTGATCGGGTTGCCGCTGTCGGTGAAGATCATGGTCTTCACCGAGCCGACCGACATGCGCAAAGGCTTCGATGGGCTCGGCGCGCTCGTGAGCGCGGCCGGCGAAGATCTCTACAGTGGTCA
>JADGRF010000262.1 GCA_017881055.1 Sandaracinaceae bacterium | reverse complement strand
GTAGCGGAGGCGAGGGCGAGCGACGCTCGAGGTCACGGTGGTCGCGCATTCTAGCGCGCTTTGTTCCCGGCCTGCCGCTGCTGCGTGTTCAGTGCGCGTTCAAGAACGCTTTTCGAATCGCTTGCCCGCAGATCACCGACTTCTTGTAGGCATCCACGGCCGTGTCCTGGCGCGCGACGATGCCGTAGTAGTGCTTGTGCGCGTCGATCCACGGGTAGAATCCAAACGCGCCCGGACTGCTGAAGGCGCCGTCGCCGGTCGCGTCGTCCTCGACCCAATGTGCGTACGAGTAATGCCAGGCGGCGGGCGCTGGGCTCGAAATCGCCGTGGGACATGCTGCGCCCGGCAGCGTGCAGACCGCCTGCTCGCCGAGATGCGAGCCGAGTGCCAGCTGACCGCGCAGCAGCTTCTGCAGGAAGTGCGCATAGTCCGTGGGCTGCACGCGCATGCCCCCAGCCAGCTGCGGCGACGAGTACGCGATCTGCAGCTCGTTGCCGAGTAGCGCGCTGATGTTGGCTGCCAGCTGCTGGTCGTCGTCGCCGCCCAAGCCGAGGTCGACGGCGTACTTCTGAAAGTGACCGCCGTTGTAGAAGAAGTGATCCACGTCGGCGGCCGTGAGCGTGCTATTCTTGCCGGCGTCGAAGCAGGCCTTCACGCTCGCCGCCCCGAGGCACGAACCGTAGGTGAGGCTGGTGTAGCCGCTCTGCATCGTCATCGCGCGCAGGTCGATGTCTCCGAGCTTGTCCTTGAAGCGCTCCACCACGTACGCACCGAACACGAGCTTCGAGGCCGAGGCGATGCCCATCGTGGAGGTCGCCGTGTAGCGCGTACCGCCGACCGAGCCCGAGCCGAGCACGGTGGTGGCATCGCCGATCTCCCAATAGAACGGCGAGATCGCAGTGCAGGTCGGATCGGTCTGCGCTGCGTTTGTCGCCGCGCCCGCGGCCGTCGCGCTGCCGGTGGCTGCGCTCGCGTCGCTGCCGCTGTCCGCAGTGGGAGTGCTCGCGTCCGACGCATTCGCGCCCGCGCTCGCCGTGCCGCTCTTCGTGCTCCCGGCCGAGCATCCAGCCAGCATTGCCAGCAGCATCAGAAACAGGTTCAACAGGTTCATCGGATGTCTCCAACCGAGAAGCCGAGCGCGGCGCGGTGCAGGTAAGCTTGCGGCGCGTGGCCGTCGACAAGTCCGCGCTGCTGCGCGTCGCACGCGCATCCGACAATCCGATCTGCTGCATGCTCGAGCAAGAATACGCCTGAGCGCCACCGTGAGCGTTCAGCCGAACGTGTCTTCGTAGCAGTCTTCCTTGAAGCCGACGAGCACGATCGTGCCCGTGTCCACGATCGGTCGCTTCACGAGCTTGCCGTCTTTCGACAGCGCGCGGAGCGCGTCGCGCAGGCTGAGCGTCTTCAGCTTCTCTTTCCAGCCGCCCGCGCGGTAGCTCTCGCCCGAGCTGTTGAAAAAGCGCGCGATCGGCAGCCCCGAGCGCTTGTGCAGCTCGGCAAGCTTTTCCGCCGACGGCGGCGAGGCCACGAGATCGGTCGCCTCGTAGGCAACGCCGTGCGCAGCGAGCCACTTCAGCGCGTTGCGACAGGTACTGCACTTCGAGTAATGATAGACATGCACGCTCATGGCGCGACTCTCGCAAATCAGCGCGCCGAGGAAAAGCTCGATGGGCGCGGCTGACGCACTGCTAGGTCACTTCTGGACGATCGCACCGAGCCTTCTGCACCGCATGCGCCCGCGCGAAGCACCGCCGTCGCGCGCGTGGTCCACGGTGATCGCCGCAGACGCCGCTTCGGCGGGTCGACCCGTGACGCTGAGCGGCGCGCTCTGCGAATACGAAGGCGCCGACTCGCTGGTCGTCGTCGTGCACGGCCTCGGCGGCGCGCTCGAGTCTCCGTACTGCCTGCGCGCGGCGGGCGTGCTGCGAGCTCAGGGCTTCTCGACGCTGCGCCTGGCGTTGCGCGGGGCCGATCGCTTGGGTGAAGACTTCTATCACGCGGGCTTAGTCGCCGATCTCCACGCCGCGATCGCCAGCCCCGAGCTGGCGCACTACGAGAACCTGTTCGTGCTCGGTTATTCGCTCGGCGGTCACGTCTCGCTGCACGCAGGCTTTGGCCCACGCGATCCGCGCGTGCGCGCGCTTGCGGCCGTTTGTGCCCCGCTCGATCTCGAGCGGAGCTCGCAGGCGATCGACAGCGCATCGCGCTTCGTTTACAGGCAGCACGTGCTGACGGGGCTGAAGGACATCTACCGTGCGGTCGCCGCGCGTCATCCTGTGCCCACACCGCTCGCACGCATCGAGCGTGTGCGTACGATTCGCGAGTGGGATGCGCTCACCGTCGTGCCGCGCTACGGGTTTGCCGACGTGGCCGACTACTACGCACGTATGAGCGCCGGCTTTCGCTTGTCCGAGATCACGCTGCCCACGTTGTTCTTGCCCAGTCGGCACGATCCCATGGTGCCGGCGTGGACCTACGGCGATCTCCTCGCGCGCGCGTCCTCGCACGTGGAAGTGCGCTGGGTAGAGCAGGGCGGCCACGTCGGATACCCGGCGCAGCTACGCGTGCACGGCGATCACGTCAGCTCGATCGAAGAGCACGTGGCCGGCTGGTTTCGCGCGCTTCGCGCGGTTCGCCCATCCAGCACGCGCTAAACGAAAACACCCCGCCGCTTGCGCGACGGGGATAGTGTGCGGCCTTCAGCGTCGGGTATGCAGCCCGCGCGAGGCCTCGAGCTCGGCCAGAAAGCCGGACCCCTCGGGGATCAGCGTCACCTGCAACGCTGGGTTCTGCATGAGCTGCTGCGTCTCCAGGACGTCGAACAGCGCATCGCAAAGCTCCGGGTCGCGTCCCACCGCAGCCAGCGCCGAGCCCACGATCTGCGGCCGCATCGCCGCGGCTTTCCCCAGCTCGCCCGCAGCCTCACGCTCGGCGGCGGAGCGGATCACGTTCACGCGGTTGGCGCCGTCCTGCTGAATGCCGGCCGTCACTTGGCGCAGCCGGTTCACGACCTTCTGCTCGATCTGCGAGATCATGCCCGTGTCGCGAAAGTGCACCTTGCGCACGTACACCGAGCCCGTCTTGTAGCCCCAGTCTTGGGATTGCTGCGAGACCTCTTCGCGCACGGCCTGGCTCATCGCGTGGCGATCCTCGAGCATGCGATCGAGCTTCATGTTGCTGAGGCAGCGCACCGTCGCGTTCGACACGTTCGCGCGCAGCGAGCCCGCAGGATCCGCGTTCTTGTATAGGTACGCGAGCGGATCGCTCACGAACATCTCGTACCAGACACCGATGCCCATCGGCGCGCCTTCTTCGGAGTTCACCGGCTGCGAGCGCAGATAGGTCTGGTCTTGGCGCAGGTCGACGAGATGCCGATGTCCGAAGAACGGCACGAGCGCCGCGAACGGGCCCATGTGCACCCACGGAAAGTGCAGTCCCGGCTCCTGCACGACCCAGCGCACCTTGCCGAACAGCTCGAACACCAAGCACTGCCGCTCGCGGATCACCGCGTACACGCAGAACGTGCGAGCGAACGCGAGCGCAGCGGGCACCAGCACGAACCACGCGAAGAACGAAGTCACCGTGGCGATCAGGAAGGTCACGCCTTCACCTCGACTTCGTGCGTGATCGCCATCGAGCCGACTTTACGGAACAGGCCAAGTCGCGCGTTGCGCACGTACGCGCGCAGCGCGCCGTTGCCTTGCTCCTTGAGCACGTTCAGCTGATTCGCCAGCGCCAGGAGCGGCTGCACCTCGGCCTCGGCGTTCAGCGTCTCGATCTCCACCGCACGCCGCGACATCACGATCTTTTGATCCGCGGACGCCTGCGCCAAGCTGATCTCGCTCGACACTTGGTTGTGCGCCGTGTTGATCGCGGCCAGCGCGTTCTCCACGTCCGGTGGCGGATCGATCGCCGTGATCAGCGCCGCGTCGAGCTCGATGCCGTAGCGTGCGGCAGCTGACGCGCACTCGGTGCTCATGTGCTCGTTGAGGCCGCGCAAGTGCTTGCGTAGATCGTTGATCGAGATCTGCTGCGTCACCTCCGGCGCGCCCATCGCAGACGGTGCGACAGGACCCGCGGCGGCCGCGTTGGGATCGCGCGGCTCGACCGGCGCTGCGGCACCCGGCGCTTGAAAGTTCGCCAGGCGATCGCGCAGGATCGAGATGAAGTAGCCCATCACGTGCGAGATCGGCGACTTCACTGCGAACAGATACGCGTACAGGTTGCGCTCCGAGATCGTGTAGCGCAGCTGGCCCGTCAGCCCGATGTTGAGCTGATCCTTGGTCACCGCCTCCAGCATGCGTCCACCGAAGTTCGCGGTCGGGTCGTCCGGGTCGTAGGCGATCGACAGCGTCACCGTCGCGACCGACACCCGGTGCACCTCCTGCCAGGGCAGCTTCCAGTAGAAGCCCGGACCGACCACGCGCACCTGCGGGTAGTTGTAGCGCTCGCGCTCGTCCGGACGCATCTCCGCGGTCAGCGTGGCATCCGCGAACGAGCTCAGCCGCTGCGCGCGCCCGAACGTGCTGATCACCGCACGCTCGCTCGGGCCGATCGTATAGAAGCCGCCGACGCCGTAGCGCCCGAAGAACCAGATCACGAAGCCGAAGATCATGCCTGCGAGAATGCTCATGGAAGTCCTCCGAGACCGCGAGACGAGGCGCGCAAGGGCGCATCGTACACGGGGCGATCGCAGTTGCGAATGATGTCCGCGCGCGCCACGATGGCGCGACTTGGCGCGACTTGGCGCGACTTGGCGCGAGCGCCTACCGAGAGTCTTCATGTCCACGTCTTCGTCGCCTTGCTTCGTCGTGTTGGGTCGCGCGTGCGCCGGGCTGGCCGCGTTCGCGCTCGTGGCCTGCAGCGGCGGAAGCTCTGCGGACAACGCGACACCGAAGTCCGCGGCCCCAGAGCCGTCAGCTGCACCGGTACCCGCGCCTGTGGCCCCCACGCCTGCTCCGGCAGCGAGCGCAACCGCGGCGACGCCCACGCCGTGCGGTGAAGACGAGCAGCCCGATTGCCCGCTGCAGGCCTGGATGCGTGCGCACCTCGATAAGCCGCTCGATGAGCCGGATTTTGCCAAGCTCGCCGATGGCTTCACGCGCGCAGCGAAGCTCGTGCCCGACCCGAGCTGGAACAGCGGCACGCCGTCGTGGGCGAGCCTCGCCAAGAGCGGCGCCGAGGCGGCCCAGAGCAAGGACCTCGACACGGTCAAGCAGACCTGCAAGAGCTGCCATCGCGCGTTTCGCAGCAAGTACAAGACCAGCTTCCGTCCGAAGCCTCTGCCGATCTGATCTCGATGGGCGTGCGTGAACCGGGTCGCCCCGGGCCGAGTCCAGAGGCACCGCACAGGCCGTCCGGGGTGCTGATCAGCTTGCGCAAATAGCTGCGCGCCCACTGTACGCGAGGTAGGTCGCTGTCCGCCCAAGCCCGCCACGTTGGCTGCCGCGGCGCGTCTCGGGTTGGTGAGCTTCTTGCTCTAGGCCGACGCAGCTTTTGATCGGGGTACCCCCTCGGGAGGATCGGGACATGAAGAAGGACGAGCTCATTTTCTTGGCGATTGCCGCTACCGTGCTGGGCGCGTCGCTCAGCTACGAAGTGAAGAGTCAGCGCTTCCACCCGCGCCCGACCGCCGAGCAGGCTTCCCAGCTCGAGCGCTTCGCGTCCGAAGGTCTCGCCGCTCCGGCCAAGTGACTGCTCGCTGACGGGTCGCTGACTGCTCGCGGAGCGTTCGCTGACTGATCTTGGCTTCGTCGTGCTTGCACAGCGGCACCGCGCGCGCTCAACTCACGCGCGCCATGCATACGCCCCTGCTGTTTGCCTCGTTGATCGGCGCCGTTGCGGTCATCGCCTGGCGCCTCCGTGAAACGTCGCGGCCGGTCACGCTGCGCAAGATCGTGATTCCGCCGCTCGGCATGAGCACCGGCTTCTGCATGTTCGCGTTTGCGCCGACGCGCATTCCGCTCAGTTGGGGCCTTTCCGCGTTCGCGCTCGGTGCGCTGGTGCTGTCGTATCCGTTGGTCGCCACCTCGCAGCTGCGGCGCGACGGCGACGACGTGCTCCTCCATCGCTCGAAGGCGTTTCTGTGGGTGCTGCTCGGCTTGTTCGCCGTGCGCCTTCTGGCGCGCAACTACGTCGAGCAGTACGTGAGCCCGCTGCAGACCGGCTCGATCTTCTTCGTGCTCGCGTTCGGGATGATCCTACGCTGGCGAGCCGCGATGTACCTGCAATACAAGAAGCTCGTTGCCGAGCGCGAACACGCGCTTGTGCGCGCACGCGGCTAGCAGGGCCACGTCGCGGGTGTCGTCAGGATTCGTGGTGCTTTCGTTCGTGCCCCGTGCCAACCAACCCCGAGCGCGCCACGAGGTCGTTGTATGATGCCAAGCCTGCGCAGCCTTGCGTGCAGAGTCGCTCTCTGCGGCTGGCTGTGCAGCTGCCAAGGCCCGCCGCCGAATCACGCGCTGCCCGTGCGTGATCTCGCCGGCAAGTGCGCGTTGATTGCATTCAGCGGTTGTGCCGCGCTCATGCCCGAGCCGGCAGACACGCACGGTGGCGAGCACGACGCGGTGGATCGCGATGCCGCTGCCGATGACGCAGGCATCGCCGACGCCGATGCCGCGGATGCGAACATGGCCCATCCGATCGCTGTGGATGCGCGCGTGGCGGAACCGACGCAGCGATAGCCTGGTCCCTCGAGCATCCGGGGTTCCCGGCCACCTTGGGTTCGGGCCGCTGGCCACCGCCCACCCCGTTGTGCTAGCCCTACGCCCGAGAATGCGGGCCTCGCAGCGCGAGTCCCCGTTTTCTGCGCCCATAGCTCAGCTGGATAGAGCGTCGGTCTTCGGAACCGAATGTCGGGAGTTCGAATCTCTCTGGGCGT
>JADGRF010000036.1 GCA_017881055.1 Sandaracinaceae bacterium | reverse complement strand
TCACGTGCCGACGCTGCGTAACAGCGTGCCGCCGCCTGCGATCAGCAGCGTGCCGCCGCCCGCGCGCGCGTTGGCTGCGCCGCGCGCTTCTGTGGCTGCTGCGCCGCGCCGCAGCGTTGCGCCGACCGTTGCGAGTCTGTTCAGCGAAGCGCCTGCGCCGCCGCGTCAGACGTCGTCGTTTCCGCCGGCGTCGAGCTTCAAGTTGCCGAAGGGCATGGTCGGCTCGTTCTTCGGCGACGAGAACAAGCCCGCTAGCCCGCAGGCTGCACCGCGCGCGCGCGACTCGAGCGAGTTCTTGGCGACGGCGTTCAGCGTGGGTGGTGCCGGCCACGAGACGAAGGCCGAAGCGCGCGCGCAAGCGGAGCAAGCGCGGCGTGAAGACCCTGCGGACTTGGCCGACGCGCTGTTCGGCGACATGCCGTCGAAACCGCCTGTCGCCGACTCGATGCGCCCACTTGGCGATCCGGAGGAGCTCGCGGGGCTGCACCGTGGGAGCGAGCCGAAGGTGCCGAGCCTCGAAGAAGTTGCGATGGGCGAGCGGATCCCGAGTATGGAAGAGCTCGCGGATGCGCCGGACGAGTTGCCGGCTGGAGAAGCAGACGAGCTGGAAGCACCCACTCTGGGGGCAGCCTTCGGCGGCGCGGATGACGACGACTCGCTCGACGACGATGACACGCTGGAGCAGGTTCCACGCGACGCCTCGTTGCGCCCGGCCGCTGCGCTGCCGGTTCCGGTGGAGGCGCCTGCGCGTACTCGTGGCGGCTCGAGCACCGGCATCGTGATCGGTGTTGCTGCGCTGATCGTGCTGGCGGCCGGCGGGTACTTCTTCATGCTTAAGAACCAAGCGCCGGCCGCGCCCGAAGCGCCGATTGCGGCTGCACCCGCCGCGCCCGAGGTGACGCCTCCGGCAGCGCCCGCGCCTGCGCCCACGGAGCCCGCGCCCGCTGCCGAGCCGTCAGCTGCAACTCAGGCTGCTGCCGCGCCTACTGCGGCTGCCGCACCCGGCGCGCCCACGCCCGGCGAAGGGCCGCAGGCTGGTTCACCCGTGTCGGTGAACATCACGTCGTCGCCGAGCGGCGCGCAGGTGATGATCGACGGGAAGGTTTCCGGGACCACACCCACCACGCCGCAGCTACCCTCAGGCAAGGCGGTCGACATCGCCGTGCACTTCCCAGCGTTCGCGACGCTGCACAAGACCGTCACGCCGAGCGCGGGCATGGAGCCGCAGCGCTTCAAGTTGGAGCCGCTCTCGTACTCGCTCGTGATCCGCACCGATCCGCCGGGCGCCACGCTCACCGTGAAGGACGTCCACGTGGTATCGCCGGCGCCGATCGAGCTCGGCCACCTCGAGGGCACGGTCTCCGTGTCGATCGAGAAGGGAGGCTACCAGCGCACTTCGCGCGTGGTTCGACTCGAGGAGTTTAGTGAGCAGAACGACGCGATGCGCGCGGATGTCGCGCTCAGCTTAACTGCGCTGCCGCCCTCCACGAATGCGACGCGCCCCCAGGGCAGGAAGCCCGCGGCCGCGACCCCGCACGTGCCCGCCGGCGCGCCGCCTGTTCCGGATCGCCCTGTCGTCGAAGTCAAGGCCGCCGCGCCCAAAGAACCGAAGGCGGCTCCCGCGCCTAAGCCGGCTGCGCCCGCCGCTCCGTCCAGCCTGCCCGACAATCCGTTCTGACTTGATTGACCAAAGGGCTCCGCCTTCCTAGGTTGCCCTCGTGATCCCTCTGCGTGACCTCAACCCGACGCGCTCGACGCCGGTGCTCACGTACTTGATCATCGCCGCGAACGTGGCGGTGTTCGCGTACCAGCAGTCGCTCGGCCACGTCGGCGCGGAGCGCTTCATTCGCCAGTATGGCCTGGTGCCTGCGTTTCTGAGCGCGGGCCACGTGGGCAGCATGATCACGCCGCTTACCAGCATGTTCATGCATGGTGGCTACCTGCACATCATCGCGAACATGTGGTCGCTCTACATCTTCGGCGACAACATCGAGGACGCGCTCGGCAAGCTCAAGTTCGTGTTCTTCTACTTGGCGTGCGGCTTTGCGGCTGCGGCGGCGCAGGTGTTGATCGATCCAGGAAGTCACGTACCGATGGTGGGCGCGTCGGGCGCGATCGCGGGCGTGCTCGCGGCGTACATGCGCCTGTTTCCGCGCGCGCGCATCGTCGTGCTGCTCTGGTTTTTCATCTTCGTCAGCACGCCGACCGTGCCTGCGTGGATCTTCATTCTGATCTGGTTCGGGTTCCAGCTGCTCTCGGGCCTCGACGTGCTCTCGGGCGGCGCGGAGGCAGGTGGCGGTGTGGCCGTGTTCGCGCACATCGGTGGGTTTCTGGCGGGCATGCTGCTGGTCGCGCGCGCGACGCGCAGGCGCAACGTGACGCGCGGCTTCCGAACACCCGGTCGGTATGACTACTGAGGCCGAGCAGTCTGTCGAGCAGTCCGTCGCCGAGCCAGTCGAGCACACGGCCGACCACGACCACGAAGTCGATGGCTGGCTCGGTGCAGGCGGGCGTTTTGCGCGGCGCATGCCGGGCTACGAGCCGCGCGAAGCCCAGCTGCAGATGGCGCGCGCCGTCTCGCGCACGCTTGCGAACGACGGGACGCTGCTCGTGGAAGCGGGCACCGGCACCGGCAAGACGCTCGCGTATCTGATTCCGGCGCTGCTCTCTGGCAAGAAGGTCGTGATCTCGACCGGCACCAAGACGCTGCAGGATCAGATCATGCAGCACGATCTGCCCCTGATCGAAGCGGAGCTGGGCAGGCCGGTATCGGCTGCGTGCATGAAGGGGCTCTCGAACTACTTGTGCATCCGCAGGTACGAAGAGCTGCTCGGCAGTCCGGCCTCCGTGATGGGCCCGCTGGCGCGCCAGCTGCCCATGCTCGAGCGCTGGCGCGAGCGCACCGTGAGCGGCGATCGCGCCGAGCTTGCCGAGCTGGGTCACGACGGCGAGCACGCTGACAACGCGGGTCTGTGGCGCGAAGTGCACAGCGGGAGTGACACGCGCATCGGCCCCAAGTGCAAGCACTACGACGCCTGCTTCGTGACGCGCATGCGCCGGCAAGCCGAAGCTGCGCAGCTCGTGATCGTGAACCATCACTTGTTCTTTGCCGACCTCTCGCTGCGCGGGCCGCACGGCGCGGGCGTGTTGCCCAACCACGACGCGGTCGTGTTCGACGAAGCGCACATGTTGGAGGACATTGCCACCGACTTCTTCGGCGTGTCGGTGTCGACGACCAAGCTCGAGGTGCTGGTGCGTGACGCCGCGCGTGCGCTGGCCGCTGCGCGTCTGGCCGGCGAGTCCGACCGCATGTTGCAGGCGGTTTCATTGACAGCTGCAACGTTCTTCCAGACCTTGCCGCGCCCGAAGAGCGGGGAGGGTGGACGTGTGCCGCTCTCGCCCGAGCTGTTCGTCTCGCGCATGCAGGACTCGATGTTCGCACTCGACAACGCGCTCGACGCGCTGGGCAGCTACTGCAAGCGCAACCAGGGCGAGAGCGAAGCGGTGGCGCAGCTCGGCCGGCGCAGCGACCAGGTGCGGCAGGACATCGCGACGATCAGCGAAGGCGGCCTGGTTGGGGATTCGCGTTCGCGAATCCCAGGACAAGCCGGCGATCACGTGACCTGGACGCTCGCGCGCGGTCGCAGCGTGAGCATCGGTGCGAGCCCGATCGAGCTTGGCGAGCTGTTGCGCGAGGAGCTGTTCTTTCGCGGGCGGGGCCTCGTGCTCACCAGCGCGACGCTCGGTGCGGCCGGCTCGTTCAAGTACGTCAAGGCGCGCCTGGGCATCGACTTCGAGGTCGACGAGCTGTCGCTGGCGTCGCCGTTCGACTACGAAGCGCAGGCCGCGCTGTACCTGCCGAGCGAGATCCCCGAACCGCGCGATCCGGCCTTTCCAGACCGCGCCACGCAGGAGATCGTGGGCTTGGTGCAGCTGACGTCGGGTGGAGCGCTGGTCTTGTGCACGTCGCTGCGAGCCATGCGCGACTTCGCGGAGCGCTGTAGGCCGCTCTTGTCGCAGCTCGTGCTGGTGCAGGGCGACGCCCCCAACGCCGCGCTGCTCGACACGTTTCGCAGCGACGGCAACGCGGTGCTGTTCGCGACCGCGAGCTTCTGGCAGGGCGTGGACATCCCCGGTGATGCACTGCGCCTGGTGATCATCGACAAGCTGCCGTTCGACGTGCCGACCGATCCGCTCACGGCCGCGCG
>JADGRF010000261.1 GCA_017881055.1 Sandaracinaceae bacterium | reverse complement strand
GCGCCCGCGGCGCCTTCGCGATGGGCGCCGTCGAGGGCTTCAACAACAAGGCCAGAGTCACCACCAAAATGGCCTACGGTTTCAAGAGCTACGAACACGCAGAAATCGCCTTGTTTCACAGGCTCGGTGACCTACCCGAACCCGACTGGCTGACTGGCTCACCCACAGATTTGCGTAGAGAGCCCGCTTTCTATTTGGTGCACTACGTGACTGGCGGCTACGGCGCTCACGGTGGAGTCGTGTACCGCGACGTCTTCAGCTCGCCGGGCGCTGCAGCGCTCGCGTATCTCGAATCGATTCCGGTCTGGCTCGCGACTACGGCCACCTTACCGGTCGCTGGTTTTCAGCTGCTCATACAGAGTGCCCGCCTGCCGATCCTCGCGTTCTCGGGCGTCGTGCTTCTGCCGCTGCTCGGGTCACGCGCGATCGAGCAGCCGCACGGGCGCATGTTCGCGATCGGTGTGCTGCTGAGCCTCGTGCCGCTCGCGTCGACTCTGCCGCAAGAGCGTCTGCGGTTCTTCGTGGCGTTCGGTGTCTACGGCGTGCTCGGGCCGTGGGTGGCGAGGCAGTTCGACGCGTCCGAGCGCGTTCGCCGTATCGTCGCTCGCATTGTCTGGGGGATGCACGGCGTGTGGCTGCCGCTGTTGTTCGTGCCGTTTCTGTTCTCGGTCACGGGACCGTTTGGCAGTGGAGCTGCCGACGCGCGCGCGTTTCACGTTCGATCGTTCGCTGGACGATCCCAGCCTCGCGTTCCGGTACTGGGAAGGCTCGAAGCTCCCGCTCTGGGCACCTCCGCGCGCCGGTGGCCGCGGGCAGTTACCTGCCGCAGCAGCGTTCTGAGCGCTAGTATTCAGGCAACTCGTTCACGAAAGAAGCAGGATGACGACGATGACCACCACGCAGTTGGAGCTCGAGATGCACGCTCAGCGCGAGCGCATCCCTACGATGTACGGGCAGGTCGATTTCTCTGTCGTGCCGGAGCGCTTCACCCAAGTGCTTGCGGACGCGAGCACCTTGCCCCCTCGGCTCACGAAGCTGCGTCCGACGCTGCTCGACGACAGCGAGCGCGTCGCGCTGATGCGCACCTACACGATGCTCGGCGATGCAGTCGCGGATGCTTACGTGGCGCTGTTGCCCGAGTACGGCGGCAAGCGGTTGATTACGATGCTCCAGGATGCGTGCGACAAGGGGCTCGAGCAGGTTCCGAACGCGCCGCCCGAGCTGGTCGCGTTCATCGCCGCGATGGAGCGCATGCCAGCGTGGCTCGACCGCACTCTGATCGAGGAGGGCGCACGGCAGCAGCGCAGCGCGTACGCACACGTTGCGCCGTTCGCGATCCGCGGCGCGTTCTTCGCGACGTTCATGAACAAGTACTCGGCGCTGCCGATGGCGATCACCGGCGCCCTGACGAGCGCGACTGCCGCGCGGCGTGTCAAAGAGACTGCGACGTTCTTCACCACGAGCGTGCTGCCCGGCGCGCTCGATCGTTATGGCGCGGGTTTTCGCGCAGCCGCGCTGGTGCGCTTCATGCACTCCATGGTGCGCTTCAACGTGTTGACCCGCCGCAGCGACTGGGATGTGCGAACGCACGGCATTCCCATTCCGCAAGTCGATCAGATGCCGGCGGGATTGATCAGCGTGTTTCTCTTGGCGCATCAAGTGCTTCGTCAAGGCCGAAGCTCGTTCACGCCGCAAGAGCGGGCGATCGTCGAGCTGAACCGCTATCGGTGCTATCTGCTCGGTCTGCCGGAGGCTCTCCTGGCCGACACGCCGCAGGAGATCATCGACATCTTGCTGACGCGCGCCGCGACGCTGCGTGCAGGCTTCGAGGACGCGACCTGTGGCGCCTTGGTGCGAGCCACGATGGCGGCGGAGTTGTCGGACGACCAATCGCCGTTGGGCCGACTCGAGGCGCGCATGGAGCGCAGCTTTGCCAAGCTGTTCTTCGTCAGGAACTTCGTCGACGGCGATCGACGCGCCGCAGCGCGCGTGGGGATCGAGCTCTCCGCCCTCGACTACCTCTGGGCCGGCGCGACCATGGTCTGGATCATCTCGCACATGCAGGCCTACAGCTTGGCCGATCGAATCCCCATCGTGCGTGATTTCGCGGACGAGCGCTTGGTGCAGAAGCTCCGCAAGCTGCTCGTACGCTACGGTCACGCGGAGTACACGACGCACGGCGAGCACTATCGCCCTGCGCAGCCGAGCTTCGCGCGCCCGTCCCCGCTGATCTCGAAGGCCGACGCCCGCCGCACGCATTCGCCTGCGTGAGCGGACGCTGCACCTCGGTCCCGTACGGGCAAGACGGCGGAAACTAACGGAATAGCCGCAGCTTCGGCGAGATCCCGAGCAGCACGCCGTAGCGATCGCTGCCCTGCAGAAACCCGACCAGGCCGACCAGCGATACGTCGAGCGCATCGATCGGAGACCACGTGACGCCCGCGGTCGCGAGCAGCTGGTCCGCGTCGTGTGACAAGAAATACACGCTGGACACACCGGCGCTCGCCGAGAAGCGATCCCCCGCGTCGAGATCCAAGTCCATGTCGAGGCCAAGCTCGACGCCGGTCGGACGGCCCGGCATGGCGTCGGGATCCGGATCGATGAAGCCGCCAGCATTCCAAACCAGATGGGTACGATCGATCGCCGTGCCCACGAGCGCGAGCGCCTCCATGCCGAGGCCGTGCGAGCCCGAGGCCACCGGCAGCTTCGGTCCCACCTGCACGCCGAAGGCGAACGCGGTCTGTGCGTCGGGATCGCGCGCGTCGTAGAAGCCGATCTTCGCAGCCGTCCACAGGCTGTCAGGCGCGGCGTGATCGAGCCTGAACGGTCCGCTTCGTGGTCCTTCGACCGCATACGCGCCGTCCACGTCGAGCTCCACGTTGCGCAGCAAGCCCACGTCGAGCTCGAAGTCCGGCACCACGATGCGCGCGGGACCGCGCGAGCGAATCATACCGAACTGCATGTCGAGCTCGAGCACACCAGGGTCCTCGAGCTCCAAGTCGGTCGGCTCGAACAGCGGTCGTGCACGCCGAGCCTGCGCGCCGGGCGCCCAGCCGAGCACGCTCAGCAGCACGAGCGCGAACACGCTGCGTCGCGCGTGCGGCATCCCGGTGGCGCAGAGTGGCGAGGTCAAGACCGCTCATCGTGCCCAACGAACGTGGACGAGTCGAGCAGCGGGCTCGGTGTCCCGACGCAGGCGAGCGCGACTTGATGGCGCGCGCGCCTGATCGCCACGTACAACTCGCGCCGCGCTTGCGCCGTAGCGGAGTACTCGAGGGCACCGGCGTCGGCCTGGTGCGGCACGAGGCCGAGCAGCGCCCCAGCTAGGGGTCGCTGCGCGGCCTTCCGGTGCATCGGATCCAGCTTCATGTTCACGAACGATCGCGGGCGCTGCCGGAGCTCGGCAGCCCTAGGCGCGAACGTGTTCATGCGGCGGGCAGAGACCCTGCCGACCGATCACTGTAAGCAGGTGTTGTCTGCGCCTTGTAAGCTGCCACCGGGATTTGCCAGCAAGTCCGCTGGATACGCGACCACGAAGTTGTAACACATCTCCTGCGTGGTGCTCGGCCCGTACGTGACGATGCCGGAGCTCATGTTGTCGAAGGTGCAGGTCGTGGTCAGCGTGTCACCGGGATGGATGATCACGGGCGTCGGGTAGTCGTGCTGCTCGAGGAACGCGAACGGCTTGTCGATCAACGTCTCTTTCTCGCCACCGACACGGTTGATGATGGTCGTCATGCGCACGCCCGTCTTGTGCATGTGCGGGCTCGAATAGAGAATGTGAATGTCACGCTTGTCCTTCCCGTTCTTGAAGCCCGGGTTGCACGTGCCGGTCGCAGTGCCTGTTTTCGCGGGCAGCAGGAGGATCAGCTCCGAGCCGAGCGTGGTCGTGGCCGCCGTGTACTTGGTCGGCTTCGAGGTCACGCAGAAGCTCATGCCCGTGCGGTCCGGCTGCGCCATGCCCGTCGTGTTGTAGTAGTGGATCTCGAGCTGCAGCGTCGAGCCCGGCTTCGGCATCTGGAAGCCGACACCCGGTGGCATGCTCGGCGGTGCGCCACCCGGCGCCCAACCGAACAACAGCGTGTCGTTGGTGTGCATGCCGCCCGTGTTCTTGTGCGTCCCGTCGGCGTCGGGTGTGCCGTTCACTTGATAGAGCAGCCAGTGATGCACGACGGCGCTGTTGTCGATGAGCGACTTGAAGATCAGCCCTTTCACGTCTTTGTCGTACGGCACCTTGAAATTGAACGCGTGGTAGAACTGGCTCGGAGCGACGGTGAACGGAGTCGAGTCGCCCGGAGTCTGCTCGCCGTGCGCGTGAATCTCGTAGCAGGCCTCGGGCTTGATCACCTCGTTCTCGCTCACGCCGCCATCGCTGTCGTCGGCGGTGCCGGTGACCGTGCCGCCGGGCTTCTTCGCACCGCTGGCAAAGCCGCAGTTCGGCTCGCCCGCATTCATCCATGCGTCGATGACGCCGAGCTGCTGCTCGGTGAGGTGACCGGTCGGCGGCATGAACTTGTCGGTCGCGTTCGTGCGTACCTTGACCATCTCATAGACGTGACGTGCTGGATCGCTGTGGGAGGGCGCCATCAGGTCGTTCCAGGTCACGAGCGGCATCGGCGCGCCGGCAACAGGCTTGGCCGCATGGCAGCTCTGACAGTTTTGCTCGAGCAGCGCGGCCATGGGACAGGCGGCCGCGTCGACGTCGCCACTGGCAACCCCACCGTCCGCACCGGAATCACTGCTGCCACAACCCTGGCTGCTGGCCAGACAGGTCACGAGGATAACGATGCCCGCGGCCCAGCGAGGGGCGCGGCCGCGAGGTCGTACGATCGGATTCTCCATGTGAGTGATGTGGTACGGCGCACGTAAAAGGGTCGGCCGAGAATCTTACCATTTCCGGCCGCCTGGCTACCGCGTCGCGCCAAGGCCCGATTTCTGCTGGCGAGCCAGCCGGGGGCCTCCTCTGGCTGGTAGACGGCCGTTCTGGGCGTACGTGGGTGGACTCGATCCGTGAATCCGACGAAAAACGGGCGAGCGCGGGAACCGGGGACTGCTATACATCGGCCTTCACGTCGGGCTCAGGCGTGGCTTTCGGGAGAGTACAGGGCACGTGAAAGACAAGATTCGCGCCATCGTGGTGGAGCACGGCCGTTTTGCCGGCAATGTCTCGAGCTTGGCGGACGACGCCGACCTCTACGCGGCCGGAATGACGTCGCACGCCAGCGTCGGCGTGATGCTCGCTCTGGAAGCAGCTTTCGACATCGAGTTCCCGGACCGCATGCTGAAGCGCAGCGTGTTCGAGAGCATCTCGGCCATCGCCATGGCGGTCGCCGAGCTGCTGAAGGAAGCGGGCCGGTAACAACGCCGGCAATTAGCGAGGCCAGGAACGATGGGATCTCAAACAGACGCGAGCGCCGCGCGCCTCGAACGCATCACCGAGCTGGCAGAGCGCGTCACCGCACCCGCCGCGGCCGACGTGGATCGCAACGCACGCTTCCCGAGCGAGTCCTTCGCGGCGCTGCGCGAGGCACGGGTGCTGTCCGCCGGCGTTCCAGCTGACTTCGGCGGTCATGGAGCCTCGCTCACGGAGCTGGCTGCCGGCTGCTCCATTCTCGGCCAACACTGCTCCGCGAGCGCCATGGTCCTCGCGATGCATCACATCCAGGTGCTGTGCATCGCGCGCCACGGCGCCAGCAGCCCGTTCTTCCGGACGTACTTGACTGCGATCGCGCGCGAGCAGCGCCTGATCGCATCGGTCACCTCGGAGGTCGGCATCGGCGGTGACATGCGCACGAGCCTCAGCGCGGTGGAAACCACGGGCTCACGCTTCACGCTGAACAAGGCCGCCTCCACGATCTCGTACGGCGCGCAGGCGGACGACCTCTTGATCACCGCGCGCCGCGATCCGAGCGCGCCGGGCAACGATCAAGTGCTGGTGTTGGTACGGCGCGGCGAGTTCACCCTGGAGCGCGCCGGCGTGTGGGACACGCTCGGCATGCGCGGCACGTGCAGCCCGGGCTTCAAGCTGCAGAGCGCAGGCGGCGTCGAGCAGATTCTGCCTGCCTTCGGTGACCTCGCCAGCGCCACGATGGTTCCCGTTTCGCACGCGCTCTGGACGTCGATTTGGCTCGGCGTGGCGACCGACGCCGTGGGCCGCGCCCGAACCCTGGTGCGGGCCCAAGCGCGCAAGACGCCGGGCAGCGTGCCGCCGACGGCGCTGCGCCTGGCCGAAGTCACCACGAAGTTGCAGCTGCTGCGCCAAGCGATCAAGGGCTTCATCGCAGACTACGAGGCCCTGATCGTGCAGCCGGACGGCGGCCTCGACACGCTGTCCAGCATCGGTTTCGCACTGCGGGTCAATCAGCTCAAGGTCAGCGCCTCCGAGCTGGCCGTGGAAATCGTGAGCCACGCGCTGTCGATCTGCGGCATCGCCGGCTACCGCAACGACGGCCCGCAGAGCATCGGCAGGCACCTGCGCGACATCTACTCGTCGATCCTGATGATCGGCAACGACCGTTTGCATGCCACGAACGCTGCGCTCCTGCTCGTTCATAAGGGTGATTAGCGTCATGGCGCAAGACTTGGCTTCTGTTGCAGCTGACAAGACCAAGGCAGAGCTCGCTCTCCTGCGCGGCCTGCTAGAGCACGGCCTGCTCATCGACTGCGGCGTACCGGGCATCTACGGCCGGGGCCCCGTCTTCGAAGACACGCTGCAACGCTTCAACGACTTCGTCTCGCGCCTGACCGTGCACGACCAGGCAACGCCCCTGCACTTTCCACCGGTCATGAACCGCACGTACATGGAGCGGGTCGACTACCTGGAGTCGTTCCCACACCTGGCCGGGATCATCTTCAGCTTCAAAGGCACCGACCTGCAGCACCACGAGCTGGTGAGCAAGGTGCGCGCGGGCGAAGATTGGAGTCAGCTGCAAAGCATGACCGAGGTCGTGCTCACACCGGCCGCGTGTCATCCGCTGTATCCCATCTGCACGGGCACGCTGCCGGAGAGCGGTAAGCTGATCGACCTCACCTCGTATTGCTTCCGGCACGAGCCGTCGCCGGATCCGGCGCGCATGCAGATGTTTCGCATGCGCGAGCACGTGCGCATGGGCAAGCCCGACGCCGTGGTCGCCTGGCGCGAGATGTGGATGGAGCGCGGCATCGCGCTACTGAAAGATCTCGGTCTCGACGCGTACCTCGTCGCGGCCAACGATCCGTTCTTCGGGCGCGGCGGGCGAATGCTGGCGGTGAACCAGCGCGAGCAGCAGCTGAAGTTCGAGATCGTCACGCCGATCACCTCGAGCGAGATCCCGACGGCGATCATGTCGTTCAACTACCACCAGGATCACTTCTCGAAGCTCTACGACATTCGCAGCTCGGACGGCGAGACGGCGCATACCGCGTGTCTCGGCTTTGGTCTCGAGCGCATCATGATTGCGTTGTTCAAGACGCACGGGTTCGCGCCGGCGCGCTGGCCCGCCGCGGTCCGGCAGAAGCTATGGCCCTAGCTCGCACTTCGGAACGCGCGGCCCTCTTTGCGCTCGACGCCAAAACGTACGGCCGTCATCCGCTGCACGTAAACGAGCGCGCCTGGCCGGAGTCCAACTGCTACGTCGACTTGTGCATCGAGTTTCTGCACGCAGCGCAGCTGGAACCCATCGCCTGTCTCGGCTCGGCGCTCGCCAGTGACTTCGAAGGCGATCAGTTCACCTTTGTAAAGCCCAGCTTCGCGGACATCGAGCGCTTGTATGGCGTCGAGATCCTCGAGCTGAACATCTGGCGGCCGCTGGTCGAGCACGCGCTTTTGCAGCTGCAGCGCGGCCGCCTTCTGCTCGTCGAAGTCGACGCGTTCTACCTGCCGGATACCGCGGGGACCGACTACCGCTGCGCGCACGGCAAGACCACGATCGGTGTCGAGCGCGTCGACTGCAGCACCAAGACGCTCGGCTACTTCCACAACGCGGGCTACTTCGAGCTGCAAGGCAACGACTTCGAAGGCCTATTCGCAGCCGCCGCGCCGCCGCACCTGCCGCCGTACGTGGAGATGGTGCGCTTCGATCGCCAGAAGAACCTCTCGCCGCGCGAGCTCGCAGGCGTGGCGGTGGACCTCGCGCGCGAGCACCTGCGTCGGCGCCCCGGCAAAAATCCCCTGACTGCGTACAAGCAGAAGTTCGAGCAAGACCTTGCCTGGCTGCTCACGATCGACCTGCCCACGTATCACCTGTACGCGTTCTCGGTGCTGCGCCAACTCGGTGCGGCGTTCGAGCTGGCGGCCTGTCACCTGCGCTGGCTCGGCGCGCACGGCCACGTGGGGCTCGACGACGCGAGCAGCGCGTTCGACCAGATCTCCGCCACGGCCAAGACGCTGATCCTCAAGCTCGCGCGCGCCGTGAACGGCAAGCGGCACGTGGATCTCACGGCCATGCTGCACACGATGGAAACGAGCTGGGAGCGCGGCATGGAGGTCGTCGTGGCGCGGCTCGGCACGTGATGCGGAACCTGGGGTTTGCGCACACGGTCAGCAGCGAGGTCCAGCACGAGCTGGACTCGGGCTGGGAAATGGCCTGCGTGCCTGCGGCGACCGCAGCTGATGGCGGCGGCGTGGTCACGCCCGAGGCGCTGACGAGGGCGGCTGTGTCGTGGCTGCCGGCGCAGGTTCCCGGCACCGCGGCGAGCGCGCGACGTGCCGCCGGGCACGACGTGTTTCGCGAGCGCCATGCCTTCGACGCGCACGACTACTGGTTTCGTTGCCGGTTCCACGGCCCCGCGCGCGCGGCCACTTCGCGCGTGGAGCTGCGCTGTGAAGGCCTGGCAACGCTGGCCGAGCTGTGGCTCAACGGCGAGCGCGTGCTGGAGTCGAGCAGCATGTTCCTGCCGGCTAGCTGCGACGTCACCGAGCGTTTGCAGGCTGACAACGAGCTGTACATTCGTTTCCGCGCGCTCGATACGCACTTGGCGGTGAAGCGACCGCGACCGCGCTGGCGCACGCGCCTGACCGATCACCAGCAGCTGCGCTTCGTACGCACGAGCTTGCTCGGACGCATGCCCGGCTGGTCCCCGCCCGTGCACGCCGTGGGGCCGTTTCGCCCCGTGCGCCTGTACGTGCGCAACGCGGTCGATGTCTGCGACGTAGATCTGCGTGCCGCCGTGTCGAACCTGGCAGCGCGCGTGGGCCAAGTCAGCGTTCGGCTTGCGCTCGACACGTGGCCGACGGCGGTGAGCAGCGCCGAGTTCTGGGTCGGCGAGACCCGCGCAGCTCTCGGCTGCAGCACGAGCCTCGACGGTCAGACGATCGTGTCGGGCGAGCTGACCCTGGCAGACGTCGCGCTCTGGTGGCCGCACACGCACGGCGCGCAGGCGCTCTACCCCGTGCACGTGCGCGTGCAGCTGGACACGCCGGACGCGACCGAGCACGTGATCGCGCTTGGCAACGTCGGCTTTCGCACGCTGACACTCGACAGCGCTGATGGGAACTTCGCGCTGCAGATCAACGGCGTGCCGATTTTCGCCCGCGGCGCCTGCTGGATGACGCCCGACGTGGTGGCGCTGCCGGGCCACGCGGTCGCCTACGAGGCGGCACTGCTCTCGGCGCGCGCTGCGGGCATGAACATGCTGCGCATCAGCGGCACGACCAGCTACGAGTCCGATGCGTTCTATCGCCGTTGCGACGAGCTTGGGATCTTGGTCTGGCAGGACTTCATGTTCGCCAACATGGACTACCCGAGCGACGACGTGGACTTCACCCGCAGCGTCACCAGCGAAGCGCGCGCGTTTCTGCAGTGCACGCAGGCGCGCGCGTGCTTGACCGTGCTGTGCGGCGGCAGCGAAGTGGAGCAGCAGGTCGCGATGCTCGGCTTGCCACGCGAGCTCTGGCAAGGCCGGCTGTTCTACGAGGTGTTGCCCGCGGTGGTCGCCGAGCTGCGTCCCGACGTGCCGTATTGGCCGTCGAGCCCGAGCGGCGGGGCGTTGCCGTTTTCGCCGAGCAGCGGCGTGACGCATTACTATGGCGTGGGCGCGTACCTGCGTCCGGCCTTCGACGCGCGCCGCGCCGAGGTTAAGTTCGCCGCCGAGTGCCTGGCATTCTCCAACGTCCCCGATGAAGTCACGTTCCGGCATTTCCTCGCCGACGGACAGATGCCTGCGCATCACCCTGCGTGGAAAGAGCGCGTGTCGCGCGACCAGGGGGCGAGCTGGGACTTCGAGGATGTGCGCGAGCACTACCTGCGCGAGCTGTTTCAGGTCGACCCGAGCACGCTGCGCTACACGGATCTGGAACGCTACCTCGCGCTCAGTCGTGTGGTCACGGGCGAGCTGATGGCCAGCACGCTGACCGAGTGGCGCCGGGCGCGCTCCACGTGCACGGGCGCGCTCGTGTGGTTCTACCGCGACTTGTGGCCCGGGGCCGGGCTCGGGCTACTCGATTCCACCGGCCGCCCCAAGGCCGCGTACTACTACGTCAAGCGCGCGCTCGGGCCCGAGTGCGTCTTCTTCTCCGACGAAGGCTTGAGCGGTCTCTCCGTGCACGCGATCAACGAGCGCGCCAGGCCGCTGCAAGCGGAGTTGCAGCTGACGATTCATCACGATGCTCAGCGTAGCGTCGTGGTCACGCACAGCGAGCCGCTCGACCTACCCGCCCACGGCCAGGTCGAGCTGCAGCTGGCGGCTCTCTTGCCGTGGTTCCTCGATACGACCCATGCGTACCGGTTCGGGCCGCCGTCCCACGATCTGGTGGTGGCGCAGCTGGTCGAGCGCGCGACGGGGCGCCTTCTGTCGGATGCCTTCTTCTTTCCACAGGGTCTTCCGCAGGCGGAGGCGCAGGACCTGGGCCTCACGTGCGAGTTCACCAATGCACCCGACGGCGGGCTGCAGCTGCTGCTACGCAGCCAGCGCTTCGCACAGTCGGTGTTCATCGACGTGCCCGGCTACCTACCCGAGGACAACTATCTGCACCTGGCGCCGAACGCCGCGCGGCAGATCCGGCTGCAGGCCAGTGCCGACGCGGGCCCAGAGGCCAGGGGCCGCGTCCACGCGCTCAACTCACGCCAAGTCGCCAAGATCGACCCGCCAACGCGCCCGTCGTCGTGACTACGTGACCTGGACTCCGCACCGGGTTGCAGCCGGACCGGGTTGCACGCACGGAACGAAGTCGACATGATGGCTCTTCGGGAAGTTCACTACCTTGCTCCGCCAAGGCCCGGCCCGAACCTGTGACGCCATGAAAATCCCCGGAAGGATCGGAGCGCTGGTTCAGCAAGGCCTGCGTACGTTGCGCCCGGCCACGAACCGGTCGAGCGAGACGCCGCCCCGCGTTCGCGCCGCGGATGCCGCCGCTGGGGACTCACGCACGGCGAGCGACCTCAGCTTGCGCGAGGTGCTCGCGGAAGACTTCGCGGCGTACGGTCGCGATCCGAGCGAGCCGGGCCTGTGGGCCGTAGTCGCGCATCGACTCGGCACGCACGGCACCAAGACCGACTCACTCGTCACGAACGTAGTGCTCGGCACGGCCCACAGGGTCATGGCCACCAGCGTCGACCTACTCTGGGGCATCGAGCTACCACGCGAGGTCCAGCTCGGTCGCCGCGTACGCCTGTGGCACAGCGGCTGTATGCGGCTGCACGCCAAGACCATCGGCAACGACGTGCAGATTCGGCACGACACCACGCTCGGCCCGCTGCGCGCACGCGACGGCGAAGCCGGTCAGCTGCCGGTGATCGAGGATCGCGCCCAGCTCGGCTCCGGCGTGTGCGTGCTCGGCAACGTGCGCGTCGGTCACGATGCCATGATCGGCGCCAACTCCCTGGTGATCAAGAACGTCCCGCCCGAAGCCACCGTGATGGGAGTGCCTGCGCGGATTCTCCCTTCATGAGGCACGTGGCCAAGAGCAGCATGCCACCCGAAGGTGATCCACGCTCTGGCGCGCTCGGCCCCATGCCGCCTGGCGACGGGAACGCCAATCCAGCTGACATCGGCATCTTCGAGCTGATCGAGGAAGACTACGAGACGCACGGCCGTTCGCTGCTCTCGCCGGGCTTCATCGCGCTCAGCGTCCATCGCATGGGCAACTGGCGCATGGGCGTGCGCTCCGCCACGCTGCGGGCGCCGCTGACGGCGGCATACCGAGCTGCGTATCACTCGGTGATTGCGCTCTTCGGCATCGATCTGCCGTACAACATGCGGCTCGGTCGGCGCGTGCGCTTCGAGCACCACGGCTGCATCGTGATGGGCGCGTGGTCGGTCGGGGACGACGTGATCATCCGTGGCCCCGCGACCATTGGCCTGGCGCGGCCGGACGGGCACGACTCACCGATCATTGGCAACCGCGTCGAGATCGGCCCGCGCGCGTGCGTCGGTGGCCGCATCAGCGTCGGCGACGACGCGTTCGTGTGTCCGAACACGGTGCTCACCGAAGACTTGCCGGCCGGCGCCACTGCGCTCGGCAACCCGTGCCGGCGCGTAGATCTGGACAAGATCCTAGAACCGACCGCGAGCGACGCGCCCCAGCCGCGCGAGTCGAGCACGCGCTCGACTTGAACATGGCCACGAAGGTTGAGACGATGGCGGACTGCGATGGCGGACAGTCGGCGACCGCGACCCCCGGATGAGCTGCGCGTCTCGCTGAGACCGGCCGGCGCCGCGCCGGCCTCGATTCGCCCGCCGGGCAACCCGAGCCGACGCAAGCGCAAGGACGCGAGGGACGCGAAGGACGACGCGCCGCTCTCCCCGAAGGAGCTGCGCAGAAAGCTGCTGAAGCTTTGGCCGTGGTGGCTGCTGCTTTTCGCGCTCGCGTCGCCGTACCTCATCAACATGCTGACCGGTGGCTCGGACGAAAAGCCGATCGCAGACTGCCCAGGCGGTCCGCCGGAAATGCCGCCCAGCATGGTGCACCAAACCCGATGCCAACCGGTGTCCGAATGCTATTGCATCAACGTGATCCACTGCTCCTGGCGCTGGACGTGTGTGAAGGCCGACCAGCTCTGATCAAGCGCGCGAGAACGCGGAGCGCAGTGAATGGCCCAGCGGCCAGCGCACAGTTGCAACTGACATCATCGATCTATCCCTTGCCAGGCGCGAGCGCGCCCGTCACGCTCGACTCCATCGCGTACGAGCCTGGGCGCGAGCGCCTCGGGGTCCCGATCGGCGATGCGGGCAGCGTGGCCGTGTTCGATCCGTGCCCTGATCGAGGACCCGGGGGCATCGACAGCGAGCCGGCGTCGAAGCCCGTGATCGGAAACGTCACGGCGTCGTCGGCAACCGGCGGGCGATCTGATGCTGCGATTGCAGCTCTACTCTGTGGCCGGCTGCGCGCCGAAACGTCACACCGCCAAGGGGAAAGTCGTGCTAGGACGCGCGGAATAAGCGTCGGACCAACTCCGTTGTCCCGGCCAGCGTGACCTCCGGGATGCGACGTCCCTCCTCCGAAACAGCGGTGCTCGCGGTCCTGACTCTCACAGGGCTTCTGCTGCGCTTGTTCGCGCTCGGCAACCAGAGATTCTGGCAAGACGAGCACGCGACCTATCTGCTCGCATCGGCGCCACTTGCCGATCTACTCGGACCGAAGAGCGCGCTCGAGACCAATCCGCCGCTTTACTACATCCTGCAGAAGGCCTGGTTTTTCTGGGGCGACTCGCGCTTCGCGATGCGCACGCTCCCTGCGCTGTTTGGCGCCGGCAGCATCCCCGTCGTGTACGCGATCGGTCGACGCCTGCACGGCCGCTCGGTTGCAACCGTGGCCGCACTGCTGTTCATCAGCGCGCCGGTGCACCTCCACTACGCGCGCGAGATCCGCTGCTACTCGCTGCTCACGCTGACGTGCGCGCTGGCATTCGCGTGTCTCTTGGCCGTGCTACCCGGCACGGAGCTCCAACCACGCCGCAGGCTATTCGCCTGGATCGGCTACACACTCTCGGTGGCGATCGCGCTCGTCCTGCACAACACGGCAATCCTGCTCTTGCCCCTGCTCGGCGCATTCGTATTCACCGCTGCGTACCTGCAGCGCGCGCTCGACCGATCGTTCCTCGTCCGCTTCGCAGCCTTCACGAGCCTGGCCTGCGTGCCGTTTCTGTTTTGGCTGCCGAACCTGATCGCGCAAGCCACGGGTCCCACCGGCGCCGCAGTCGCCTGGATTCCCAAGACCACGCTCGCGAATGTCTACGCACAGCTCACCGCCACGTATCCTTATGCGCGTTGGTGCAAGCCGATCGTGTATGCGGGCGCAGCCGCGTCCTTGTGGCTGTCGCGCAAGCAGCCGCGCACGTTGGCATTGTTCCTGGTCGTGCTGGTCGGTCAGCCGATGCTGCTCCTGCTCGGCAGCCTGCTGAAGCCCATGTTCATCGCGCGGGCGCTGCAATGGTCGACGCTGCTGTTCTCGCTCCTGCTCGCGGTCGGCCTCGAGGCGCTGCGTGAGCGCACATGGCTGCGCTACGCCTTGGTCGCAGCCTTGACCGTCGTGCAGCTGCAAGCGGCCGCCGAAGCCTACCGCTTCACGCGCGAGCCCGAGGTCGCGGAGGTTGCAGCTGCGCACGTAGTCGCGAACGCATCACCACGCGACCTGTTGATCATGCTGCCCTACACGCTGAGCCTAGCCACGACGTACGCATGGGACTTGACGCGAGCGCCCAGGCTGACCGGCTTCACGGGCAACTACTCGGACCGAGGGCAGGAGATCGGAAATTGGCTGCGCGCACCTCTACGCTCGCGCGCCGAGCTGCTCGCGCTCGCTCGCGCGCAGCTCGCACGTCATCAGCGCGTGTGGCTGTTCGCAGAGGCCATACCGGACTTCCCGGCACCGCAGCGCGAGGGCCTGCCGCCTTTGATCGAGCGGCTTGCCCAGGCTGGCTTTCGCCCAGAAACCGCACGCTACGGCGGCGTGATCGTCACTAGAGTCGACCCCTGACGCGTGCTGCCGGCCTTTCGCGGAAGGACTGGACCCCGAAGCCGACTGGCAGCCACGCTGACCGCCAGCCGCACGCTCTGAGCCGACTCGATCATGTTCCAGCTGACACCGCACCAAACACAAACGCCCATCTCGCTGGCGAGGCCAGCTCAGTTGGTGATCGTGATCGTGACGCAGCCTACACCGCGGTCGCGATCGCCGTCGTGGATCACGAACTCGGCGATGTACGTACCGGGCGCGAGCCCGAGCGAGGCGACATCCCAGATCACTTCCGTTGTGTACTTCTCCGACAGCTGCGCGCTGGCGGGCACGGGATCGCCAGCCGCCATCGTCTGGACGCCCATGACCGGCAGCCGGGAGCCGCCGCGCGCACCACCGTTCGCGGGCGGCACGTTGTTGTACCAACCCTTGATGAACTGCGGGAAGTGCGCGGGGCCGCCGCTCTCAGCGGTGAGCGGTGCAATGTACAGCGCGGGTTCCCAGAGGTAGCCGTCAGCTGCCTTGGCCGTGCGGTCGCCCGCCATGGTGATCGCGCCGGTCGCGTTGTCGACCTGCTCCATTGGCGCGATGATTTCGGGGCGCTCGTCGTTCACCCATACCTTGATCTGCCCGTTCTTGCCGACCGTCTGACCCGTGCCCGGCTCGTAGCCCACGAGAATCTCGGGCTCGTTGTTGATCGACTCGTCCGTGCAGAGCGAGGGCAGCGGCGGGACGCCACCGTCTGCGCACTGCGGGCCGAACTCGCCCTTGCCACAGCCGCCTGGAGAGTTGGGTACGGTCGGGCTGCCGCCGTCCGGACAGAGCGGACCGAACTCACCCTTGCCACAGCCGCCCGGATCGTTCGGGACCGAGCAGGTGACCTGCTGGCCCTGCGGGTTGAGGCATGGACCCCACATCTTGAATTCGACCGTGCCGCCGCAGGTCTGGCTGCCGGTGCCGCAGCAGCTGCGGGTCTGGCCGTCCTGGCTCGAGCTGCACGGGGCACCGACGCCATCGGCGTTGCCGCCGGTGCCGAGCACCGGATTGCCGATGGTGCCCCCGCCGTTAGCGCCGCTACCCGCGCCACCATTGGCATTTCCGGGAGTGGGGCTGCCTGAACAGGCAGCTATCAGAACCATCGTGCAGAGCCAAAAGCTGCTGCGCGGGGATGCAAGCGGGGATGCAACTGGGCACGATGCTGCGCGTAATCTCGAGGTCATCATTGGCACTCCCGCGGCAAGTCGGATGTTCATGGTTTCCCAATGGCCGAGCAGCCATCGAAAGTCGTGTGGGAGTAGTTCCACCAGGAGCCCCAATCGGTTCACCTGAGTAGTGCTGCAATGGTAGCTTCGCCCGGCGACACACCTGGCGGGCTTGCGAAGCTGATCCAGGGGCTCGAGGGCGTCTTGTCCGAGGTGGTGTTCTGAAGACCCACACGGCCTTGCGCTCTATCTGGCAACAAAAGACGCGATCCCCTACCCTGGACGACGTGACTGTACGTCGCTCGGAACGGCCTTCTGTGCGTGCGTGGGGGGCTCGCCGCTCCCAGCTGCAAGCCAAGATCGTCGAGCGTGAGTCGACGCCGACGCTCGAGAGCCTCGAGGTGCAGCTGACGAGTATCTTCGTCGAGACCGATCGGCCGCTCGCGCTCGGTAGTACCGTCCGGCTGGACATTCGTCCATCGCCGCAAGCGAGGGCCGTGAAGACGGTGGCTCGCGTCGTGGCCACCGTGAGCACGCAGGAAGCACGCGACGGGCAAGCCGCAGGCATGGCGCTCGAGCTGCTCGAGATCTGGGGTGAGCGCTCGACTGAGCAGCTGGCGGAGTACCTGCACGAGGCCGCCAGCCAAGAGCAGGTCGCTCCGAGTTGGACGGCTGGCGCGCGCGTGCTGGTAGTCGACGACAACCCACGCTTCCGCGAGCAAGCCGCGCAGGCCATGCGCGACTCCGGCTTCGAGGTCACGACCGCCGCCAACGGCTTCGAAGCCCTGAGCGTAGCGCTGCGCGAGCAACCGAGCGTGTTGATCAGCGACATCACCATGCCGGGCATGGATGGTTGGCAGCTGCTCAGGTTGGTACGCGCCCGACCGTCACTGCGCCGCATGCCGGTCGTGTTCCTGACCGATCTCACGAGCGACGACGAGCGCCTGCGCGGCTACGAGCTGGGCGTGGACGACTACGTTGCCAAGCCCTTCACGAGCGTCGAGCTGATCGCGCGCGTGGAGCGCGTGCTGGAGCGCGCCAACGAAGCCAACCACGGCCTTCCGGGCAGCATGCGCGGGGATCTCGCCAAAATGCCGCTCACCAGCTTCCTCGCGTTCGCCGAACTGGAGCGCCGCTCGGGCGTGCTGCAGCTCGTGCACGACGGCGAGAAGGCCACGTTGCACCTGTCAGGCGGCGCGGTGATGCGCATCGACCTCGACGCCTCGCTGGACGACTTGACTGGCCTAGCGCGGTTCTTCCACGTGCTCGACTGGCGCACAGGCCACTTCGAGTTCACGACCACGCAGGTGAGCGCCAAGGACGTAGTCGAGCTGTCCACGACGCACGTGCTGCTCGAGCACGCACGCCAACACGACGAAGAGAACGCGTAGCTGCGTGCTCGTGCTCTGGACCCCAAGGTGGAGCCCGGGTTGAAGCCGAACCAGCCGAACGCGAGGATCAGCGTGCCGGTCAGGACCATCGGGATGGTGTGCGCAGGAGGCGCCCGAAGCAATTTCCTCCGAGCGAGAGCCGGTGCCGCGCGTGAAATGAGGGGCGCGATCGTGTCAGCTGCGCGCCTGGCTTCGGCACAGCTCCAGCCAGCGCAGAAGGCCCCCTGAGCGAAATTTGTCCTTGTGCAGCACGAAGTTGAACTGCCTCTCGAAGCTGCGCTGCGGAACCTTGCAGCGTACGAGGTCGCCGTGGCGAAACGCCTCTTCGAGCGCGATGTGCGAGACGCAGCCTACGCCGAGCCCGGCCTCCACCGCGCTCTTGATCGCCTCGGTGTGCTGCAGCTCGAGCGCAATGGTGAGCTCCGACAGAATCCCGCGCATCGCATGCTCGAAGGCTTGACGCGTGCCCGAGCCGCGCTCGCGCACGATCCAGGCGGCGCTGGTCAGATCCGCATCGCGTAGCGTGCGCTTCTTCGCGAACGCATGCGTGGGCGCGCAGAACACGGCAAGCTCGTCGTCGCACCAGCGCGTGACCTCCAGCTCGGGCTCGGACAGCTCGCCCTCGACCAAGCCCACGTCGATCTCGAAGTTCGCCACCTTGCGCGCGATCTCCTGCGTGTTCGCGACCTCGAGCGTGACGCGCGCCCCGGGATTGTCGCGCATGAAGCGCGCCATCAGCGGCACGGCTAGATAATTGCCGATGGTGAGCGTGGCGCCGATGCGTAGCGAGATCTCGCTCTGGCCCACGAGCGCGTGCTCCAGCTCCGAGGCCTGCGCCTGCAGCGCCTCCGCGCGCGGGCGCAGCGTGCGCCCGAGCGCGCTCAGCTGCAGCCGCTTGCCGATGCGGTCGAACAACTGGATCTCGAACTGGCGCTCGAGATCGGCCAGCGCGCTGCTCACCGCCGACTGCGACATGAACAGGTGCTCGGCGGCGCGGCTCACGCTCTGCCCTTCGGCCACGGCCAAGAACACCTCGAGCTGACGCAGCGTGAAGCGCATATCGTTAGAACCGAATAGTCTATATTGAATATCCCGTTTTACCGATGAGTCAAGGAGCGCTAGACCGTTCCTCATGAGCACGTTGACCGAAGAAACCGTTCTGAGTGTCCGGCACTGGAACGACACCCTATTCAGCTTCACGACCACGCGCGATCGCGGCCTGCGCTTCAAGAACGGGCACTTCTTGATGCTGGGCCTGCCCGTCGAGGGTCGCCCGCTGTTGCGTGCGTTCAGCGTCGCCAGCCCGAACTACGAGGATCACCTCGAGTTCTACAGCATCAAGGTGCAGGACGGGCCGCTGACCTCGCGGCTGCAGCACCTCGCGGTGGGCGACGCGGTTCTGGTCGGCAAGCGTCCGACTGGCACGCTGGTGGTGAACAACGTGAAGCCCGGCAAGCGCCTTTACCTGCTCGCGACCGGCACGGGGCTCGCGCCGTTTCTGAGCATCATCCGCGACCCAGAGACGTACGAGCGCTACGAGCACGTGGTCGTCGCGCACGGCGTGCGCCTGTCGAGCGAGCTGGGCTACGCGGACTACATCAAGCACGAGCTGCCGCAGCACGAGCTCGTCGGCGAGCAGGTGCAAAACCAGCTGCACTACTACCCTACGGTCACGCGCGAGCCGTACGAGAACCGTGGGCGCCTGACGGACCTCTTGGAGAGCGGCAAGTTGTGCGGAGACATCGGGCTGCCAACGCTCGACCCCGAGCACGACCGCGTGATGATCTGCGGCAGCCCGAGCATGCTCACCGATCTGGTGTCGCTGCTGGAGAAGCGCGGCTTCGAGGAAGGCTCGAGCCACGCGCCCGCGCACTACACGATCGAGCGCGCGTTCGTGGAACGGTGAGTAGAGCGGTTGCGCGCGCTCAGGGGCAGGTGCCGCCGTTGGTCGTCGGACAGCATGCGAGCACGGGCTTGTCCTCGTGCATCGTCACGGTCGTGGTCTTGCTCGTGTCGTGCGCCGAGCTGGTGTCACCGAGTGTGTTCGTAGCTACGATTCGTAGCGTCGAAGCCACGTTTTACGATTTTCGTCGGCCTTGCCGGCCGCTGCGCGGCTTCGAGCGCTGGCGCGGGGCTTGCAACCTGCCGCGTCCATGCCCCGTGCCATGCGTTGCGTGCACCTCACCTGGGTCTTGGTCGCGCTGCTGGTGAGTGCGGCGTCGGTCGCACGAGCCGAGCCGCCGCAGGCGCTCCGCGTCGTCGCAACCCACGGCGACACGCAGGACGCCACGTGCCTCGCCGTGCAAGCGGACGCGCTCTGGGTGGGTACG
This sequence comes from Sandaracinaceae bacterium, assembly GCA_017881055.1. Classification (GTDB taxonomy): domain Bacteria; phylum Myxococcota_A; class Polyangia; order Polyangiales; family JAFGIB01; genus JADGRF01. The sequence goes on along the minus strand of JADGRF010000261.1, from coordinate 22,683 downwards.
CTTGGCGGCGGCATGGTGCGCGTCTCGCGAGCGGCGGCGCCCGTGCGCTTCGGCGCAGTCCAAGGCCTACCGGGCGAGCGCGTGCATGCGTGCGCGCTCGCTGGCGACACGTTGTGGGTAGCCACGGACAGCAGCCTCGCGCGCTTCGAGGCGAGCACGCAACGCTTTCACAGCGTGCTCGCAGGCAGGTTCTTGCTCGTCACGGCAGCGGGCTCGGACGTGATCGCGGCGGATGCGCGCGGCAGCGTCACGCGCTTAGTCGCCGGCATCGACGTCGGCATCGCGCTCGGACGCATCGAAGGAATGCCGACGGCGCTGGCTGCATCCGCAGACGGCACGCGCTGGGCGCTCGGCACGATGGACGGCAGCGTCGTCTGCAGCGATGGGGCCACGCTTCACCCGAGCCAAGCGCTTGGCCCGAGGCACCCGGAGCCGATCGCGCACGTCCGCTTCGCAGGCGACGCGCTGGCGATCGACACGACCGATCATGCGTTCCGGTACGAGCAAGGCCAGCTGCGCAGCCTAGGAGCTGCCGGCCTGCACGTAGCCGCGCGTGCCACGTGGCTCGGCAACGACGTGCTCGCGAGCGCCGCGGGCGTGTCCTTGCGTGCGAGTGACCGGGAGGCGTGGCAACCGCTCGACCTGGGCCACGAACTACCCTGTGGCGATCGCATCAGCGCGCTCGCCGTGCATCGCGGTGCGCTCTACATCGGCAGCTTCGACCGCGGCCTGTGCCGCTACGACGGGCACGTCTTCACGCACGTCGCGGGCGCGCACGAGCTGCCGTCCGAGATGGTCGACGACCTCGCGTCCGACGGCGAGCGCCTGTACATCGCCACCGCGCGCGGGCTCGCGATCATGGACGCGCACGGAGCGTTTCACAGCTACGTGCACACCGACTGCGTGGCTAAGCTGAGCGCGGCATGCCCATGGTATCCAGCTGTCAACGGCGTGGCGGTGGATACGCAAAGCGGTGCAGCGTTCATCGCCGACCTCGGCACGATCAGTCGCATCGCGCGGGGCGCAAAGCGCTGGGAGCATCATGACGTCAGGGAGCTGTCGGGGAGCGCGCTGACACGCATCGCCGTGCACGAGGGTCTGCTTGCCGCTGGGAGCGGCAGGACCGGTGTGCTGCTTGCGACCACGACCGGCGCGGCCGGCGCGCTCTCGTTCTCGCGCATCGATCATCAGGACGGCCTGGTCGACGACTGGGTGATGGACTTGACGTTCGACGCGAGCGGCGCGCTCTGGATCGCCAGCTGGCCGTGCGGCTGCGTTTCAATCAGCTCGGGATCAAGATCCGCGCGCTGCGACGGCCATGAAGACGCGGCTCGCGCTCGCCGCCTGCGTCCTGCTCGTGAGCGACTTACGCGGCGCCGCGACGCTCGCGCAACCATCCCCCGCGACGCCTGCGACCGACGCAGGCACGAGCGATCTGCACGCGCTCTCGGCGCAGCTCGACTCGGCCGTGGCGCGCCTGGTGCAGAAGGCTCGGGACGAAGCACGCACGCTGCTTGCCGCGAAGAACTACGCGGGCGCGCTCAAGGCGCTGGAGAGCGCGCACGACCTCGATCCGCACAACCCCGACGCCACGCGCGAGCTCGCGGACCTGCAGGTCTTGATCGGTCACGCCGAACGCGCAGAGAAACTGTACCGCGAGCTAATCACGCTGGAGCCCGAGCGCGGCGCGGCATACGTGGCGCTCGGCGATCTCTTGGCGCGCGACGGCAGCGCGCCAGAACGCCTCGAGGAAGCCGCTCGCGTGTACACGCGAGCGCGCGAGCTGCTGGGACAGGATCCCAGCGTGCTCTTGAAGCAAGCACGCTTGGCTGCACGGCGCGGTGAGACTGAGCAGGCCGAGTACGCGTACCAGGGTTATCTCGCGCTCGGGCACATGGACGATGCGCTGCGCTTGGAGTTGGGCGACTTCTACCGGCTAGCGGGCAAGCCCGGGGACGCCACGCGCTACTACCGCGAGGTGACCGGCACGCAGAGCGCGCGCGCCGCCGCGCAGCGCATCTTCGAGCTCGAAGTCGATCGCGAGGCACGACGCTACGGGCTCTCGCAGCACGACGGTGCAGGCGACGCAGAGGCGCGTGCGCTCGCGGAGCAGGCACGCGTGCAGCGGGCAACCGGTCAACCCGCACAGGCGGTGGCGCTGCTGCGCGACGCGTTGCAGCACTCGCCGGGCCTGGCCAGCGTGCACGCCGATCTCGGAGACGTGCTGCGCGACGCCGAGCGCGATCCCGAAGCCGAGCTCGAGTACCTGCGCGCGATCGCGCTCGACGGAACCTCGCCCGACGTCCCCCTGCGCTTGGCCCAGCTGTACTTGGACGCGAAGCCAGCGCACGCGGTCGAAGCGGCCCTGTTGGGCGAGCGATCGTTGCAGCTGCGCCCGGACTGGGCCGAGCCGGAGCTTTTGCTCTCGCGCGCGTATCGCGCGCAGGGTGATCTTCCGCGTGCGCTCTCCCGCGTGCAGCGCTTTCTTGCCCAAGCACCCGAAGGTGCCGAGCGCGAGCAGGCGCTGGCGCTGCAGGCTGCGATCGAGACGTTGCTGGGCGGCAGCGCGCCTGCAACCGCGCACGCGAACGACGACGAAAAGCTGCCGCTCGATCCGCTGGCTCGCGCGCGCGTGTTCATCGCCCGAGGCCGCACGGGCGCGGCGCTGGCCGAGCTGCAGCGCCTCGGTGCGCGATCGAGCAGCGTCGAGGCGCTCAATCTCGAAGCCGAGCTGCTGCATGCGACTGGCCGTTCGCAAGAGGCTGTGAGCGCGCTGCGGCGCTCGTTGCAGCAGAATCCCGGGCAGCCCGAAGCCCAAGAAGCACTGGCGAGCGCGCTGATCACGCTCGGCCAGAGCGACGCGGCGCGTCCCTATCTCGCCGACTGCGAGCGCGCCAGGAGTGTTGGCTGCCGCTTTCGTCTCGCAGAGCTGGCTGCCGGCCCAGACCCCGGAACCTTCAGCATGCTGCACGATGCGCCGCAGCTCTTCGATCTGCTGCATGCGCGCGCCTGTGCGGTCTCCACGCGAATCACGCAAGTCGCTTCTCACAAGCCGAGATCGATGCGCTCGCTGCGCGCGTGCGCGAGCGCATCATGACACTGGCCGTGCTCGCGGCGCTCGCGCTCATGCTGCTCGTCGCTGGCGCGCTCGCGCTGCGCAACTGGCGCTGGGGCGGCATCGATCTTGCCACGCTGCTCGACCGCCACCCGGACGCTGGGCCGGACGTGCAGCGCGTGCTCTCCGCGATCCGCCACGAGGTGCTCAAGCACAACACGCTGATGCTGGACGGCCTGATCGAGCGCATTCGCAGCGGAGCCGAGAGCAGAGAACCTGTCGAGCACATCCTGCGCGCGTTCTTCGGCGCGGACGGCCACGGTGGAGCCGAGCCACGCTTGCACGCCTATGCCGAGCAGCTGGTGAGCATTGGGCGAGCACACGGCGAGCGCTTGAACCTCGCGCAGCGCGACCCACTCACCTCGGCGCTGCTCTCGGGCTTTGCGCGTATGCGTCAGCTGCGTCACGCGCTCTTGGCCGTGGACGACGCTTCGCCGGCGGCACACCAGCGTCTCGCGGACGAGCTGCGCGCCGTGGACCAGCTGCTCAACGAGCGCGGGCACGCCGCGCTGCGCGCGCTGCTCGATCGCGTGCGCCTCTTGCACGTGGACGCCGCGCTGCTCAACGCCGTGTTCGATCGCGTGCGCCACGAACCGGCGCTCGCGACCGCAAGCATTGCCCCACTCGCGCTCGATCCGCGGTCCGAGCTGCCCTGTGCGCTGGCGCTGCCGCGGCCGGCGTTCGACGACATTCTCTCCAACCTGTTTCGTAACGCGCTCGAGGCCTCGATCGTGCACGGCGCTCCGGCGCCGATCGTGGTTGGCGTCCTGGTCGTGATCGAGCTCGATCCGGTGACCGCGATCGAGCGCGTCGCGCTGCATGTGCGGGACCGCGCCCCGCACATGCTGGAGCGCGCCCAGCTGCGCGATGCGTACATCGAAGCTGGGCTTGGTCTGACCGCGGATCTCGTGGCGCAACGCGACGGGCAGCTCGACCTGAGCGAGCAAGAGCCCGGCTTCGAAAAAGCAGTCGTGCTACGCCTGCCAGGTCAGCGGAGCGAACGGACATGAGTCACGAATCAGCGAGCGCAAGCAGCCACGAGAGCAAGACCGTGCTGATCGTCGAGGACGGTAACGAGTACTTGGAGAACCTCACGCGCTTTGCGCCCGGGCCTCGTTATCTGCAAGCGCACGGCGGCCACGAAGCGCTCACGCTCCTGCGCGCACACGCGGTCGCGCTCGTGTACTTGGACATGCGCTTCGATCGCGTGCCGCGCGAGACCTTGCTCGGTGACCACGCACAGGCCACGCGCGATCACGGCAGCGCCGAGAAAGCGTACCGGCACCTGGCGCAGCACCAGGGCCTGTACATCCTAGCGGCGCTGCGCGAGCACGGGCACGCCGCCCTGCCGGTCATCCTGGCCTACGACTTCTCGCGCGAGCTGCGGCGCTTCGAGCTGTTGTCGCGCGCGCACCCGTCGCTCACCTGGATGCCCGACGCCGCCAGCGCCGACGAGGTTCGGGCACGGATCGAGCGCTTGATCGATAAGCTGTAAATCGTAGCTTCCGGGGCTGTGATTCGTGGCTTTCGTGAAGGCCGCCCGCGCGCGCCGTGCTGCAAATCTCGGCAATTTCGCGGGTTCTGCTTACAGCTCCTGCCCGCGCGCGACTGGCACGCAGCCTGCTCTACCTCGGGGCAACCCCAGACCGAGGCAGACCATGACGCGACTTCAAAGACTTTGGCTACGTTCGTATCCGACGCTGATCTTCTATTGGCTCGTGTTCCTGAACCGCGCGCTCGCGCTCGATGTCAGCGCGGTCGACAAGAACGGTATCGCGCCGCCCGACGGCGCGCTGCACGAGTCGTTTCAGAGCACCGAGCTTGCCATTCACGATCAGGTCGCGGCCGTGCACGGCGTGTATCACTTCAAGAGCGAGCACACCGAGCCCCTCGAGCTGACGTGCACGTTCCGCTTGGGCCAGCGCGAGATGGTCGATGGCTTCAGCTACTGGAACGGCAGCGAGAAGGTGGTCGGCGAGGTGCTGGAGAAGCAGGCCGCGACGCAGGTGTATCAGCAGCTGTCGGGCGTGCGACGCGATCCGGGCCTCCTGGAGCAGGAAGGCGATCAGTTTCGCTTCCGGGTGTTCCCGGTCGCGCCGCACGAAGAGAAGCTGGTCGAGCTGTCGAGCGTGGCGCCGCTCGCGATGCGCGAGGGCTACATCGAGTACCTCTTGCCGAAGGAGAACCTGCCACGCGGCAACGCGGTGTTCTCGCTGGACGCGGAGCTCACGGACAGCTTACCGATTCGCGATGTACAGACCATCGGGTTTGCCGCGCGCGTGCAGCAGATCAGCCCGCACGACTTCCGCGTGACGTTCGAGAGTGAAGGCCAAGCGCTCACGCAAGACCTACGCATTCGCTATCGGCTCGCCACGGACGACTACGCGATGCGCCTGACCACGCACCGCGATGACGGCGGCGACGGTGAGGGCAGCTTCATGCTGGTGGTGTCGCCCAAAGCCGCCGTGGTGCAGAGCGACGTGATCGGCCGCGACATCGTGTTCGTGACCGACATCTCGGGCAGCATGCAGGGCACGCCGCTCGAGCAAACCAAGCAAGGGCTGCAGGCGATCCTGAAGCAGCTGTCGCCGAAGGACCGCTTCGAGATCATCAGCTTCGACGACGAGCACTACCCGACGTTCGGCCAGCTCGCGGACGCGACGCCTGAAAACCGCCGGGTCGCCGCAGGGGCCGTCTCGGAGCTGCAGGTGAAGGGCGGCACGAACATTCGCGACGCGCTCCTAGCCGCGCTCGACACGCTGAAGAACAGGCAACCGGGTCGGCCGCGTGCGATCGTGTTCATGACCGACGGTCAGGGCGATGCGCCACCCGAGGTCGTGCTTTCGGACGTGCGCGCGCGCGACAGCGGCGTACGCATCTACAGCTTCGGCGCAGGCGAAGGCGTGAATCGCGACTTCCTCGAGCGCCTGGCGGAGGACAACCGGGGGAGCGCGAGCTTCGTGCAGAACGGCTCGCAGATCGAGAGCGAGATGGAGCGCCTCTACACGCGCATCGCCATGCCGCTGATCGTCGACCTTGCGCTCGACTTCGGCACGCTGCCGGTCAGCTCGAGCTACCCGAAGCGCCTGCCCGATCTGTATCGCGACGGTGAAGTGGTCGTGTACGCTACGACACCGCGCACACGCGCTGGTACGCGCGCTTCCTCGTGCCGCGCGACGTGAAGGACGGTCACTACACGATCATGGTTCGCATCGAGCACAAGGACGGCACGATCGAGTGGCGCGACATCGACTACGTGATCGATGCCACTGCGCCGGAGCTGGTCGTGGACGTACCCGAGGCGGTCTACGTGGGCGAGCTGATGCACGTCACCGTCGACCCGCTGGAGCCCGTGAAAGAGGTGTACGTGACGCTGCCCGGCGTGGCGAAGGCGCGCGTCGCGCTGCACGTCGATCTGGAGACGGGCCTGTACGAGGGTGAAATCCGCGTACCGGACGGCGTCACGACCGAGGAGCTCTTGCTGCGCGTGGTCGCGATCGATCTCGCGCGCAACCGAGTGGAACGCGAGTTGAAGGTGGCCGTGAGCTTCGCTGGAGGGTGCTGAAATGATGCTGAATGCAAACGCAAACCCAAACGCAAACCGAACCTCGACGAGAGGCTTCGTGCTGGGCCTTCTGCTGCTCGCGGCGTGCGCAGACGGACGCAGTAAGCAGGTGCCGCAGATCGGCAGCACGGCGGGCCCCGCCCCGGCACAGCCGAGCACGACGACAGCGCGACACCCTGCGACGGCGAGCAAGAGCACGACGGCGCGCGCTGGTGCCAAGCACATCGTCCTGCCGACGGCGCAACCTGCAGCGGGTGGCACGCTGCAGCCCTCAGCGGCACCAACCGCCGCGCCGGCCAGCAACGTGGCAGGCGTCACGCTCAAGCGCGCGGTCTTTGCGAAGCGCATCGTAGATCGCGAGCCGGTCGAGCTGGCGACCAGCTTCTCCCGCGCCGAAACTCCGAAGGTCTGGGTGTTCCTGGAGCTGGAGAACGCCACACAGGACCCGCTCACGCTCGACGTACGCTGGGAGAGCAGCGTGGGCCCGAGCCCGCACGGTGTGCAGCTGTCAGTTCCCAAGGCCAAGCGCTGGCGCACCCAGGCGTTCATCAGCACCGACAAGAAGCCCGGCAAGTACCGCTGCGTGATCCGCACCGCGCAGGGCACCGTGCTGTTCAATCAACCCGTGGAGATCACGGCGTAGGGCGTTCGCTCGTGGCGCTGTGGGTCGACGCGCACAGCCGGGCGCGGAGTGCACCACGACCCGCGGACGCGCCAAGCAGAACGCCGCAAGCCCTTCCACAAACGGTTCACAGCCTCCGCCCATCGCGAATCGACCACGCCGTTGCCACGAGCGGCGAGCACGACGACCCGCGCACGACCCCTTCACTCAACCCAGAGACGGATCTCCCCCACCGCGCGCAGCATTCCAGGTGAGCGTGCGGGCACGTTCCGCACGCTTGCCGGAGAGTTCGACGCCGACCGCAGCGAGTCCGTAGCCGTTTGCCACGGCGAGCATGCTGCCGACGCCGCAGAACGGATCGACCACGCTGCGGCACGCGGTCTGTGCGAGTAGAAACTGGCAGGTGGCTTCGCACGCGGCAAAGCCCATCGCGCGCGCCCAGGTCATCTCACCGAGGCGCGGCAGCACGTCGCACGAGGCCTGCTTCGGGTCGAGCCGCAGCTCGCGCGAGAAGCACACGAGGTGCGCGTACGACGGCCGACCGTACGTGGCGATGCCGGCGGGCGCGCGACACACGATCTTGTGCCAGAGCAAGTGCGAGCCGGCCTGTTGCGCGCCGAGCTGAATGAGAAAGCTCTTGTCGACCCAAACACCCTCGCGCTTCACGTCGGTCTGGAAGAAGATCGTGACCGCGCGCGACGAGGTAGCCCTGCACGCGAGCGCGGCGGTTTCGCGGAACCAGCGCTGCCAGATCTCGAAGTCGAGCCGCAGCTCCGAGCTGTCGGGCAACGAGGTGACCAGCGCGTGGTCGTCGGGCAGGCCGCCGCGCGCCTCTACCTCCGCGAGCCAGGCGACGCCGTCGGTCTGATGCACGACTCGGGTGGACACGCGCGCCGTGATATCGTCCCGCGCCATGGCACGCAACATCGACGAAGGCCTGAAGAGCGACGCGCTGCGCAGTGCGTTGAAAGAAGCGATCGCGGGCAAGAGCACACGCCTCGAGGAGCTCTTGGCCACGCACAGCTTCCTGCCCAGTCCTAAGCCCAACCTGAAGCTGGCAGCGGCGTTCGGTGCCGAGGTCGCGGCAATGCCCGGAGTCTTGGCTCCTCTGCTCACGCGCCTGGGCGCCGACGACGCGGCGCCGCACGAGCCGCGCGCGTTCTTGCCGATCGTGGCGGCGCATGGCTGGGCGGCGCGCATCCGTGAAAAGCGCGAGGTCGAGCCGGCCTGGAGCGCGCTCGCGGAGCTGGCTGCCGACGAGCGGGCGCCGGTGCGCCTGGGCGCGCTCGACGCGCTGCTCACGATCGGCATTCGCGCCGGCGGCGCGGACACGCTGGTCATGCGCGGCAGCGCCTGGCTCGACACGGAAGAAGATCGCGAGCTGCGCTTTGGAGCAGCTGCCACGCTGATCGAGCTGCTCGGCGACAGAGCGGTGCTCGCGACGCTCGAAGACGAAGCCGCCCTGCTCGCCTACCTCGACGCGGCCATCGAGCTGGTCGTGAACGCCGCACGCGCTGCCGAGCGCAGCGATGGTCGCCGCCGCATCTTGATGTCGCTGCCGCGCACCTTGGCGGCCGTGGCGTTGTCGCTGCGCGCGGGCGATCGCGGCGTCGCCTTTCTGCGCGAGCACACAGCGCGCGCAACCCACCCGGATCTGCGGCACGCGCTGTCGGGTGCGATCGCGAACCTACGCAACGCGACGCTCAGCGAAGGTGCGGTCGAGTCGCTGCGTCAATCACTGGATGCCAGCGCAAAGCCCGTGCGCGATCAAGCCCGCGTGCGCGTCGAGCCAGGCAAAGGTCGCGGCCGACGCTCGCGACACAGCCGCTGAGCCGCGCTCTGCGCGCACACTCATCATGGGTGCGTTTGCCCTGCTCACGAGCTTCTGGTTCTTTCTGCTCGGCCCACTCGTGCTCGCCGCGCTCCTCGGCTGGCGCGTGCCGCGCTATCGCAAGCTCGGCGCCCGGGGTGTGCTCGGGTACCTTGTGTTTCAGCTGACGCTGACAGCGGTCGCGCTCGCGCTCGTGGCCCATCTGGCTCAGACGCGGGTGCTCATGTGCGAGCTGCCGTTCGTGACGTGGTTCGTGATCGGCTGGCATTTCGCGTGGTTGTCCTGGCAACACGTGCTGTCACGGCTGCGCGTGCCCAGCGTGCGTCACGCGCTCACGGCGTTCGTGTTCGTGCCGGTTCTGGGGGCGGCGCTGTTGACGCATCGCTGCAAGTGGGGCGACGGGCGCGATCCACAGAGCACGCAGCAACTCCCGTTCGCGACGCTGCGCCTGGTCGGTGAAGGCGGCTCGGTGCTCGAGGGTTGGTTCATCGCGAGCGCGGGTGCGCGGCGCACGATCGCAGTCTTTCCGGGCGCGGGCGCGAACAAAGGCAACTTCGTCTGGTTCGTCGGGCCGCTCGTCGATCAAGGCTACAACGTCGCCATCTTCGATCTGCATGCGCACGGTGGCAGCTCGGGCTGGCTCACCACCTGGGGCATTCGCGAAGCCGGCGACGTGCGCGCGGTGGTGCGCTGGCTGAAGCGCGAACGTGCGCAGCAAGCCGAGAAGGTCGTGGCGCTCGGGTCCTCGCAGGGTGCGATGGCGGTGGCGCTGGCAGCCGCCGATGAGCCAGCCATCGACGCCGTCGTGCTCGACAGTCCGTTCGTGTCGCATCGCCAGTGGGCTCACGATCACGCGGCAGCCATCCCGTGGCTCGGCCCGCTGCTCGCAGACGTGCTCTTGCTTGCGATGAGCGCGTGGACGAGCACGGACTTCTTCACACCGTCGGCAGCCTCGGCGGTGGCTGCGCTCGCGCCGCGTCCCGTCATGATCATCCACGGCGACGACGACACGTGGATGCCGCGTTCGTATTCGCAAGCGCTGTTCGACGCCGCGCGCGGACCGCGCGAGCTGTGGTTCGGCCCGGGCGGACACAGCACGATCGTCACGGCAGAGCCCGCAAACTACGGCGCGCGCGTTCGCCTCTTCTTGGAAGAAACCTTGGGAGCGCGCGAGCCAACGCCCGCCACAGCCACGGCGCCGCGCTGAGGCGCACGCGCCACGGTCGTAGCTGCACCCGCCAAGATCACGTCGATCGCACGCTCCAGAAACACACGGTCGAGGTCTTCGACGCTGTGCATCAGGCGCGCCACGAGCGGAGCGGCGAGCAGCTCCGCGAGCAAGTCCACATCCACGCCGGCAGCGAGCTCGCCACGAGCGATGCCGCGCGTAAGCAGCTGACAGCGCCGCGCGCGCTGCTCCGCCCGCAGCTCACGCTTCATGCGCTCGACTTCCGGATCGGTGCGCTCGGCTTGCAGGGTGCGCACGACGCCGCGGCCGGTCGTGGTGCCGAGCATCGTTACGAGGTGAGCGAAGTGCTCGAGTAGATCCCCACGCAGCGTGCCCGTATCCGCAACTTCGGGCGGGTACGTCTGGGCGCGCAGCGTCGCGCTCACCAAGTCGATCTTGGTCGGCCAGCGCCGGTAGATCGTGGTCTTGTTGACGCCTGAGCGCGCAGCGACGTCGTCGATCCGCAGCGCGGCGTACCCGCTGCGACCGAGCTCCGCGGCCGTGGCGTTCAGCACCTTCTCGACGACCCGCGCGCTGCGACCGTGCGTGCGCAGGCCTTCCGTGCGGCGAGTCTCGGGTTTTCGCGGCGTCTTCATGGGCGGCGGCTGCATTTATTATGGCAACAGCGAGTTGCCACAACAAGGGGCTCGCGCTAGATTGGCTGGCCAATGGCCAAGGAGCAGCACGTCCGACCGGTGGCGCAAGTCACCTCCCAAGCCCCCGCGAATAGTGCCAGCGCGAATAGTGCCAGCGAAGAATCCCTGGCAGCGCCCGCCACGGAGCCGGCCAGCGCGCCGCCGCGCGAGCGGCGCAAGCTGCTGCTGCCCACGCTGGTCGCGCTCGCAGCCCTCGGCGGCGGCGGGTATTACCTCGCGCGCCGCGGCCTCGAAGCCACGGACGACGCGCAGCTCGACGCGGAGATCATCGCCGTACCCGCGCTCGTCAGCGGCTCGGTGCGCGAGCTCCATTTCGTGGAAAATCAGCGCGTCGCAGCCGGCGCGCTGCTCGCCGAGCTCGACGACGCCATCGCCAAAGCCAAGCTCGCGCAGCAAGAAGCCAAGCTGCTCGCCGCCACGGCACAGGCCGATGCCGCCGAGGCCGACGCCGAAGTCACGGAGACCAACGCCGTCGGCAACAAGTCGATCGCCGCGGCCAGCCTGCAGGCGGCCTCGGTCGGCGCCTCGACCTATCATGATCAGATCAGCGCGAGCGAGGCCGCCGTACACTCGGCACAGCTGCGCTTCGACGAAGCCACGCGCGACCGCGATCGCTTCAAGGACTTGTTCGTGCAGCACGCGATCTCGCGCTCGCAGCTCGATCAAGCCACGACCAACTACGACTTGGCCTCGTCCGAGCTGGACGCGGCGCGCGCGCGCTTGGCCACGCTGCGGCTGTCGGCCACGGAAGCGCAGAGCCACGTGGTCGAAGCCTCCGCAAAGCTCAAGCAGACCAGCAACGTGCAAGCCCTGGCGCGCGAGGCTCGGGCCCGTGCCGATGCCGCGCGCGCCGATGTCGCGAGCGCCCGAGCCGAGCGTGATCTGGCAGCGCTCGATCTCTCGTACACGAAGATCTACGCGCCGCGCGTGGGCATCGTGTCGAAGAAGAGCGTGAACGTCGGGCAGACCGTGGCGGCCGGCCAATCGATCGTGCAGCTGGTCACGCCCGAGCTGTGGGTGACCGCGAACTTCAAAGAGACACAGGTCGGCGCGATGCGCGTGGGTCAGCCCGCCGCGGCGCGGCTCGACTCCATGCCCGGCGTCGAGCTGCACGGCGAGGTGGAGAGCTTCTCGGGTGCCACGGGCTCGCGCTTCACGCTCTTGCCGCCGGACAACGCCAGCGGCAACTACGTGAAGGTCGTGCAGCGCGTGCCGGTGCGTATCCACCTGACGAATGCCACGGCGAGCCAGCGCATCATGCCCGGCATGAGCGTGGAGCTCACGGTCGACACACGCGTGAGCGGTAGCACGGTGGCCGGCGACGCACGCGGAGGCTGACGCCGTGGCGAGCTCAGTCGGCACGAACAGCACGCCCTTGAAGAAGCGGGGCACGAACAAGTGGGCGATCGCGGTCGCGGTTGCGCTCGGCGCGCTGCTCGAGGTCATCGACATCAGCATCGTGAACGTCGCGCTCTCGGACATCCAAGCCTCGCTCGGCGCGACGCTCACCGAGGTCAGCTGGGTCGTGTCCGGCTACGCGATCGCCAACGTGGTCACGTTGCCGCTGTCGGCTTGGCTCGGTCAGCGCTTCGGAAAAAAACGCTACTTCATCTTCTCACTGATCGGCTTCACGGTCGCCTCGGTGATCTGCGGCATGGCGGTGAGCTTCTCCATGCTCGTCGTCGCGCGTGTGCTGCAGGGACTCGCCGGTGGCGGTCTGCTCGCGAAGGCGCAAGCCATTCTCTTCGAGACCTTCCCGCGTGAAGAGCAGGCCATGGCGCAGGCCTTCTTCGGCGTGATCGTGATCGCCGGTCCCGCGCTCGGCCCCACGCTCGGCGGCTACTTGGTGACCAACGTCGACTGGCGCTGGATCTTCTTCATCAACATCCCGGTCGGCATCGGCGCGGTGCTGATGTGCATGGCCGCGCTGCCGGACGACGACGAAGAGCGCTCCACCGGCGCCGTGGACTGGTTCGCGATTCTGCTGCTTGCACTGGGTTTAGGGACGCTGCAAACGTTCCTTGAAGAGGGCAACACCGAGGACTGGTTCGACTCGCCGCTGATCTGGCAGCTGTCGATCACGGGCGTGGTCAGCCTCACCTGGTTCGTGATCCGCGAGCTGGGCTCGAAGGAGCCCGTCGTGGATCTGCGCGTGCTGCGCTATCGATCGCTCTGGGCTGGCAGCCTGCTCTCGGTCGTGATCGGCATGGTGCTGTACGGCGCGCTATTCGCGGTGCCGCTGTTCGCGCAAGGCGTCCTGCACTACACGTCGCAGGATACGGGGCTCCTGCTCTTGCCCGGCGCGCTCGTGTCGGCAGTCGCCATGCCACTAGCCGGTCGGATCGTGACGCGCGTCGATCCGCGCTACGCGCTCGGCTTCGGCGCCGCCATGCTGATGCTCGCGCTGTTTCAGCTGAGCGAGCTCTCGCCGCAGACCAGCGTCTCGGATCTGCAGATCCCCCTGATGATCCGCGGCTTCGGCACCGTGTTCATGTTCCTACCGTTGAACATGGCCGCGCTCGGACCGATCCCACGCAAAGACATCGCCGCAGCGGCCGGCTTCTTCAGCCTCACCCGCCAGCTCGGCGGCAGCGTCGGCGTAGCCCTGCTCTCGGCGCTGCTCGGCACGCGCATCGCATTTCACCGCGCGGTGCTGCTCGAACACGTCACCTCCGACAACGCGGCGCTCGTCTACCGCGTGCACGCGCTCACCAACGTGTTCATGAGCAAGGGCGCGGCATTCGCGCAGGGGCAGGCCCGTGCCTTTGCAACGATCAACGCTGCAGTCAACCAACAGGCCCAAGTGCTGTCGTTCGCGGACACGTTCTGGGCCACGGTCGCGCTGATCTTCGTGTCGATGCCTCTGGTGCTGCTGCTCGGCAAGCCCGAAGTGAACGGCAAGCCGGTCCCGGGACATTGACGGCAGCGCCGTGATATTACGCGGCCTGTCGAATGAACCCTGACCCGACACGGCCGAATCAGGCGCCGGCGCCCTCGTTGTTTCCGTCGCTGCTCGGCAACGATGCGACGGCCCATGAGAGCGGCGGGTTAGCCGAGCGCATCTTGCCGCTGTTGCGCACGTTGCGCGGCTACGGCATGGCGCAGCTCCGACCGGATCTGGTCGCGGGTCTGACCACGTCGCTGTTCACGGTCCCGCAGGCCATGGCGTACGCGCTGATCGCGGGCTTTCCGCCGGCCGCTGGCATCGCGACCGCCGCCGTCGCTGCGATCTTGGGCTCGGCGTTCGGCAGCTCGGAGTTTCTGCTCAACGGTCCGACCAACGCGATCTCGGTCATGCTCGCCGCGAACGCCGCTGCCTTTGCCATGCACGCCGATCCGGTGCAGGCGATCGTGCTGCTCACGTTCATGGTCGGCGTCGTGCAGCTGGCCGCGGGCTTCGCGCGCATCGGCACACTGACGCGCTTCGTGAGCGAGCCGGTCCTGAACGGCTTCACCGCGGGCGCCGGCGTATACATCGTGGTCAACCAGCTGCCTGCGTTCTTCGGCCTCGAGAAAGCGGCTATCTCCCGCGACTTCTTCGGCCTCACGGCTCCGAAGGGCGCGTTCTTCGATCTGCTGTGCGTCGCGCAGTCACTGCACGGCATCAAGCCGGTGACCGCAGGCCTCGCGCTGCTCACGTTCGTGATTGTGCGCGGCGTGCAGCGGATCGAGCCACGCATCGGCCGCAGGTTGCCAGGCGCGTTCTTCGCGGTCGTGTTCGTCGGCGTGATCGTCTGGCTGTTTGGGCTCGATCACGGTGCGGCCGCGCAGCGCGTAAAGGTCGTGCGCGACATCGAGCCGCTCACGCGCCACCTGCCGCTGTTCCGCATGCCCTCGCTCGACTTCCACGCGATGACACGCTTGACCGGCCCCGCATTTGCGATCGGCCTGATGGGCTCGGTCGAGGCGATCGCGATCGGCAAGCTGCTGGCCGTGCGCGCGGGCCATAGGTTCGACGCCAGCCGTCAGCTGATCGGCGAGGGCTTCTGCAACCTCGGCGCGGCGTGTGTGGGCGGGTTTGCGTCGTCGGGCTCGTTCTCGCGCACCGCAGTCAACTACGAAGCCGGCGCCGTCACGCGCATGTCCTGCATTCTCTCGGGCTTACTCGTGCTCGTGCTCGTGCTGGTGCTGGCCCCGCAGGCGAACCTGATCCCGATCGCCGCGCTCGCCGGCACGCTCGTGCACGTGGGCCTCAAGCTCGTGGACGTGGCCCGCCTGCGCGCGGTGTTCGAGACTACCACCGGCGATCGCGTCGTGCTGCTCACCACGTTCGCCGGCGTGCTCTTCTTCGAGCACATCGAAAACGGCTTGTTTTTAGGCATCGCCGTGTCGATCTACTACGCGCTGCGCCGCGCCGAGGGCTTCAAGCTGCGCGAGCTCAGCGAGACCGCCGACGGCCAGCTCACCGAGTCCAGCGAGCTGGACCGCAGCCGCGTGGCCGAGCTGCGCATTCTCAATCTGCAAGGCGAGCTGTTCTTCGCCGCTGCCGACGAGCTGCACGCGGAGCTGACCCGCGTCCTCGACAGCGGCACGCGCGTGATCGTGCTGCGCATCCAAGAAGCCTACAACATGGACTCGACCACCGCGGGCGTGCTGGCCCAGGTCGCGGAGCGCGCGCGCAAGCGCGACGGCCGCTTGCTGCTCTGCGGCGTGCGACCCGGCATGTACGGCACCTTCGAGCGCGCGGGCTTACTCGCGAAGATCGGCGAAGACGCCCTGTTCCTGGCCGAGCGTGAGATCCTCGCCTCCACACGTCGCGCCGTGAGCTACGCGCGCACGCTGACCCAGAAGTCCTAGCTAAATCACCTGCCGGCGCAGGCGCAGCGCGTTGCTGATCACCGACACGGAGCTGAGGCTCATCGCCGCAGCTGCAAACGTCGGCGAGAGCAGGATCCCGAGCACGGGGTACAGCACGCCCGCTGCGATCGGCACGCCCGCCACGTTGTACGCGAACGCGAAAAACAAATTCTGCTTGATGTTCGCAATCGTGGCGATCGACAGCCGTCGTGCCCGCAGAATCGCGCGCAGGTCGCCTTGCACGAGCGTGACGTCCGCGCTCTGCATCGCGATGTCGGTACCGCTGCCCATGGCGATGCCCACGTCGGCCTCGGCGAGCGCCGGCGCGTCGTTGATGCCGTCGCCCGCCATTGCGACGCAGTGACCCTGGGCCTTCTGCTCCGTCACGGCGCGGTGCTTGTGCTCCGGCAAGGCGTCGGCGATCACGTCATCGATGCCGAGCTGCGCAGCGACGGCGAGCGCCGTGGCGCGCGTGTCGCCGGTCAGCATCACGATCCGCAAGCCTTGCTGCTTCAGCGCGCGTACGGCGTCAGCTGCACCGTCTTTGATCGGATCGGCGACGGCGACGAAGCCTGCCAGCCTACCTGCGATCGCCACGAACACGACCGTCTCGGCGCGCGCACGCGCCGCTTCTGCACGCTCTTCCAGCGTCGACAGCGCGAGGCCCTCCGCCTGCATCAGCGCCGCGTTGCCCAGCACGACGCGCTGACCGTCGACCTCACCCGCGAGACCTTTGCCCGTGCTCGACTGGACCTGCGCAGCGCTGCCGAGCGTGACCCCGCGCGCTTTGGCAGCCGCGACGACCGCCGCAGCCAAGGGATGCTCGCTCGCCGCCTCGAGCGTGGCTGCTGCACGCAGGATCACCAGCTCGTCGAAGCCGTCCGCCGTGACCACACTCGTCAGCTGCGGCTTGCCCAGTGTCAGCGTGCCGGTCTTATCGATGATCAACGTGTCCACCTTGCGTAACGTCTCGAGCGCCTCGGCGTTGCGGAACAATACGCCCATGTGCGCGCCGCGGCCCATCGCGACCATGACCGACATCGGCGTGGCCAAGCCGAGCGCGCACGGGCACGCGATGATCAGCACGGCGACGGCGTTCACCAGAGCGTGGGCCAGGCGCGGCTCCGGCCCAACCAGCGCCCACGCCACAAACGTGATCAACGCAGCCAAGAGCACGGCCGGCACGAAGTAGCCCGCGACGACGTCGGCCAACTTCTGGATCGGTGCACGCGTGCGCTGCGCTTCGGCCACCATCGTCGCGATCCGCGAGAGCAGCGTGTCGGCGCCGACCTTCTGCACACGCATCACGAGCGCGCCCGTGCCGTTGAGCGTTGCGCCCACCAGGCGTTCACCCGCGTGCTTCGCGACCGGGATCGGCTCGCCACTGACCATCGACTCATCGACGGCGCTCTGCCCCTCGAGCACCACGCCATCGACGGGGATCTTTTCGCCGGGTCGAACGCGCAGCCGATCACCGACGCGCAGCGCATCGAGCGCGACGTCTTCCTCGCTGCCGTCGTCGCGGATCCGGCGCGCGTTCTTGGCCGCGAGCCCGAGCAGCTTCGCCACGGCGCTGCCCGTCTGCTGACGTGCACGCAGCTCGAGCACCTGACCGACCAAGATCAGCGTCACGATCATGGCTGCGGACTCGAAGTACACCGGCACGCCGTGCATCGCGTCATGAAACGATGCGGGCAAGAGCTGCGGTGCCAGCGCCGCGATCACGCTGTAGCCGTACGCCGACGACACGCCCATGCCGATCAGCGTGAACATGTTCAAGCTGCGATGCCGCACCGATTGCACCGCACGCACGTAGAACGGCCACGCCGCCCAAAGACAGACCGGCGTTGCCAATGCGAGCTCGAGCAGCGTGCGAACGCGTGACGGCGTAGCCTGCATCGTGCTCGCGCCGAGCACCATCGGTGCCATCGCGATCACGAACAGCGGCAGCGTGAGCCCCGCGGAGAACAGCAAGCGTCGCGACATGTCGCGCAGCTCGGGATTGTCCTGCGGATGCTCGGTGAGCGCAGTCTTCGGCTCCAGCGCCATGCCGCACAGAGGACAGGTCCCTGGGCCATCCTGCACGATCTCCGGATGCATCGGGCAGGTGTACGGGCCGGCCACGTGCGGGGCCGCCGCGGCAGGCTTCGGATCTAGAAACGCCGCCGGATTCTGTGCGAAGCGTTCCTTGCAGCGCGCGGCACAGAATCGGTATTCGACGCCTTCATGCAGGTGACGATGAGGGCTCGTCGCCTTGACTGTCATTCCGCATACGGGGTCGATGTCCGGCATGTCGAGATCCTACTCCGGGTTCTTTGGCGTGCGGCACGATCTCGTCGCCCGGCAGCGTCGCCGCTTGCTCGGCGGCGGTCGCACCCCAGGTCACGAGCCACGGCCGCACCACCAGGAAGTGAACCTTCAGGAGCAGCGCGAGCGCGAGCACGAGGAACGCGATTCGAGTGACCATGCGAAAGGCCTTCGCAATCGGCATGCCGTCTTGCGAGCCATCGGTTGCGCGACCCTAGGCCCTCTGTCCTCACGCGGGAGCACGCACGCAGCCCGCAGCTGTTTCGTCGCGACCACTCGCGGACGCAGCTTTTGCGCAGACATTGCGCGTTGCCCCGACAGCTCCCGGAAGCTCGTCACGCCGCGTTCGCCGTAGTCACGACCGCGCTTCCATCCGCGTTCTTTGCGGTCACCACGATCTCCGGTGGCGCACTGAGCAGCTTCTTCACCTTGCAGCCGCTAGCGGCGCGCACGACGGCGGCGCGGTACTTCTCGGGAAACTCCGCGGGCAGCCCCAGCTCGAGCTCCACGTGCGTGAGGCGATGGTCCGGCTCGCTGAAGCGATGGTGCTGCACGAGCGTAATGCCGTCGGTCGGAATCTGACGCGCCTGACAGAAGCCGAGCACGTAGATACCCGCACACGTCGCTAGCGACGCGAGAAAGATGTCGAACGGCTCGGGAGCCGTGCCATCTCCACCGTGCGCGACCGATTGATCGGTGCGCACCACCTGGCCGCCGTCACCGCCGAGCTCGGCGTCGACCCGCTTGCCACCTGGGAATGTGATGCGTATGTCCATGCTAGGTTCGAGCCTCGTCCGCGAAAAAGGGTTCGCGCTTTGCAAACACCCACACCAGATGACGTCCTGCTGACCGCGATCCGCGCCGGCGATGCGGCTGCGCTCAGCACGCTGCTCGAGCGCCATGCGGCGTCGGTCTATCGCTTCGGCCTGAAGATGTGCGGCAATCCGCAGGATGCGCAGGATATCGTGCAGGAGACGCTGCTCGCGGCGGCGCAGGGCCTGCGCGATTTCCGCGGCGACGCTTCGTTGCACACCTGGCTCTACACGGTGGCGCGCAGCTTTTGCATCAAGAAGCACCGCAGCTCGAAGTTCGCGCCCAGCACGCTGGAGTCGCTGGAGGCCAGCCCCGCGCACGCAGACCTGCCGAGCGCGGCGCCGCAGCCCGATGCGCTTGCCGAGAACCATGAGCTCGGCCGCGCGCTCGAAGCAGCGCTCGCTGCGCTCGAGCCCTCGCAGCGCGAAGTGATCCTGCTGCGCGACGTGGAAGGCCTGACCGCCCCCGAGGTCGGCGCAATTCTCGGCGTCTCGGTGGATGCCGTGAAGAGCCGCCTGCATCGCGCGCGCGCAGAGCTGCGTGCACGCATGGAGCACTACTTCCCCGCCAGCGAGCGTCCAAGCGAAGCGGATGCCACCGCGAGCTGCCCCGAGATCGTCTCGGTGTTCTCGCGCTACTTGGAGGGCGAGATCGGCCCCGCCGAGTGCGATGCCATGCAGGCGCACGTGGCTCACTGCAAGCGCTGCGACGCAGCCTGCACCTCGCTGCGACGCTCCCTGGCGCTGTGCCGCGCTGCGCCTGTGGCACCGATTCCCGAAGACGTGAAGCTCATGATCCGTAACGCCTTGCGCGCGCTCGCCGACGGCTGACGCGAACCCTTTTGCGCGCAACCGGCTCTCACGACATGAGCGACGCAATCCGCCTCGCAGCAGCCCCTAACAAGGAGTCACCGCATCATGTGTCGACGAATTCAATGCCAGGAGTGCGGGAAGCCCACGTACGCAGGCTGCGGCGCTCACATCGAACAAGTGCTGGGCGACGTACCCAAAGCCCAGCGCTGCGAGTGCCGCGAACAAGTCGCGAGCACCACGCCGGAGCGACGCTCGTGGATCGAACGCTTGCTCAGTCGCTGAAACGTGGCGGGAAACCTTCACCAGCGATCGCGGTCAGCGCAAGGCTGTAGCTCCGGGACGTAGAACGAGCACGTGCGTACGGTCGAGTCGTTGGCGAGGTCAGCGTAGGACGTGGACACGCTTCGGGTATCACGAAACGCTTCCATTGCGACCGGGAGAATGCGGCTGAAACCCAGCCGCGCGATCAGTGCGTACAGTGCGTAGCAGCGTCCCGCGGGAGTGCTCGACTCGAACAACTCTCGCAGTTGCGCGGTGGAGGCTGCTCGCGCCAACAGGCAGAAGTTTGCGTATTGCACCGAGCGAAAGTGGAGGATCGAGACGATGCGGCCCTCCACCACAGGTGCACGGCGAAGCGCAAGCAGCGCTTCGTCGACGCTCGTGGCTGGTTGCTCGCCTGGCGCCACAAGTAGGTAACACAAACCCGCGCCTGCGAAGCCGTGTCTTCACGCAGTCCGGGGACGCGGGCAAGCCGTACCACGCGCCAAGCTCTGGACTGGAAGGGCTTCGCGGTCCGAGTTAGACTAGGGCATGCGCTCGCGGCCACCGTGGATCGACGAACCTCCTGCGGACAACACGCGCGAAGAGTTCGCCGCGATGACGCCAAATCAGCGCATGCAGCACTTCGTGCAGGCGTGCGCCCTAGCCCATGCGATTCTCAGCGAGCGCGCCGATGCTACCGACGTCCTGAAGCGGCAAGTGCCGATGTCTCCAGAGTCAGAAAGCGCATGGCTGCGTCTGGTCGCCGAGGGTAGACGTGCACGCGCGGCTTGAGAGCCTCGTCGACGTCGTCACTCGCCTAATCGACGAGCTCGCGTCATCCAAGAACGTTTCGACGACACGCAGATCGCCTGAAACGGCGACACGCCGAAGCGGCCGAGCGCATCGAAGAGCTCGAGCCCTTCCGGGACGAACACAACGAACAGTGTCGGCTAGCGCGAACCCTTTTCCTCGTCAGCAGCTCTCATCAGTTGAGCGACGCAATCCGCTTCGCATCAGCGAGCACCAGGAGTCAGCGCATCATGTGTCGACGAGTTGAATGCAAGGAGTGCGGCAAGCCGAGCTACGCAGGCTGCGGCGCGCACATCGAGCAGGTGCTGGGCGACCTACCCAAAGCCCAGCGCTGCCGCTGCCGCGAACAAGTCGCGAGCACCACCACCAAACGGCGCTCGTGGATCGAGCGCTTGCTCAGTCGCTGAACGTGCGTCACAGAGACGCGGGAGCGAGACACATGCGCCACCAATACCAGATGTCCGGCTTCATCGATGGCACGCACCAGACGTTGCCCCTGCCGAGCGTGGAGGTAGCGCTGGAATGGTTGACCTCGGGCCGTGTGAAATACCCTGCAGTCGAGGGCCTTTGTATCTGCCCTGTGCCACCATTCGACGAGCAGGGCCGACAGACCTATCCGCGCCTCTTGGTTACGCACCACGCCGACCACGGGACCAGTGTCCTGTTGATGCGCTGGGAAGGCGGCGACGTTCTTGTGACGACGCACGAGCCCATCGGTGAGCCGGAAGTCCCCGTCTTCATTCCGCCAAATACGCACGAGCTGTGGCCGCGGGCGCTGTTCGTCGGCGCGACGGTCGCTGAGCGCGCGATCCGTCATGCGCTGGAGAGCAGCCAACCCGACCGTACGCTCGACTGGGTCGGGCTCGGGGACTTTCCCCGCACAGGGCCTGGCACGCGGCGCGATGTTCGAGAACCGTGTTAGAATCCACTGGCGAGCACCTTCGAAGAGCGCAGACTGGCGCGGGCGAATTGGCCCGTGAGAAAGGTGGGGCTGCGAGAAGAAGCGCTCACCGACGAGCGCGACGTGTCGACCGTCGATGAGCGCCTTGCTCTCGTATGGATATTGACGCGTCGCCAGTGGGTTTTCGCTGGACTCGAGAAGCCCCAGTACACGCGCTCGAACATGCCGGGCACGGTGTTGCGTCCGCAGCGATGACCGCCGAAGTCCCATCGGATTTCGTCGACCTCGTTCAGTGCTTGCGACAGGAGCGGTGTGATTTCCTGATCGTGGGCGCGCATGCGGTTGCGGCTCACGGAGCACCACGCGCGACAGGTGATCTCGACGCGGCCGGAGCCTGACAACGCCGTTCGCGTTTTTCGAGCGCTGGTGCGATTCGGTGCACCTGTCGCTGCCCACGGCGTGACGGCTGAAGACTTCATCACACCGGGAACGGTCTACCAGATGGGCCTGCCTCCGGATCGCATCGACGTGATCACGGAAATCTCGGGGGTCTCCTACGATGACGCGGCAAAGGACGTGGTCACCGGCCACCTGGGCACCGAGCTCGTTCGTTGCATCGGGCTCGATGCACTCATCCTGAACAAGCGCGCCGCGGGTAGGCCGAAGGATCTCGCCGATGTCGCAACGTTGGAAGAGATTCGCGCGCGCAAGAAGACGTGAACGAGGCGGCACGGGGCGCGGCGCGGCGCGTAGGTAACACAAACCCGCGTCACCTCCAGAGTAAACGTAAGATAACTTCTGCGAAGCCGAGTCTTCAGGCAGCCCGAGGACGCGGCAGCTCCCATCGGACGCTCGTGCGAACGACGCGATAGCTTCGGATCATTCGAGTGCAGCGAGGAGCTGGTCGAAGTAGGGGGGCAGGCTGTCCCAAGGATTCGGAAGGTCATCAGTGGTCAAGTAGATGT
>JADGRF010000260.1 GCA_017881055.1 Sandaracinaceae bacterium | reverse complement strand
TCTCAAAGCTGCTCGCGCGCTTGGCGCGTCTGGAGCTGGTGGAAAACACCGGCGAAGGTCAGGAGAAGGGCGGAGCGAACGCCTGGCACCTGTCGCCGCGCGGGGCACGCGTCGAGCGAGCAACTCGGCCGCGCTGACCGGCTGAAGCGTCCCGCCGGCCACTTGTGGTCGGAAGCAGTCGCAGGTGCTCCGCTTCCTTCTGTGGCGACTGCTCGGCCTGCTCGCCTTGCTCGTGGGTTTCACATTGGTCGCATGGTGTCTCGATGGCGGGATGGGCAGAGCACTGCGCGGCAGCTCGACGTCCGTCACGCCCGGTCGCGCTCTCGGTGCCTTCTCCAGCGCAGTGCGCGAGTCATGGAGCTGGGACGCCGCAGCTGCCGTCGCGCCGGCACGAACCACGGCTGCACTCCTGCTTACACTCGCCAGCCTGGTCTTGCTTGCTCGCTCGGTCGCGCGATGGCGCCGTCGCTATGTCCGCCTGCGGATCGAGGTCCATCGCACCGATACGGCCAGCGCTGAGGCTCTCGTGAAGATGTTTGAGGTTCTGCACAAGCGGCTGCTTCGCCGATGGTGGCGCCGTCTCGTGCTCGGCCAACCCGCCGTGACGCTCGAGGTGCACCACGACGTGAGCTCGCAGTCGGGGGGCGACGCGGTCCACTGCGCGTGGATGGCGCTCTGCTGTCCCTGCGGGCACGAGCGGGCGCTTGAGGCCGCTCTGCGCACCGCCTATCCGAACTGTCGCCTCACGGCGCTGCGTGAGCCCCTGCACAGCCCACCGGCGCTGCTGCGTTTGAAGAAGGACGAGGAGTTCATCAGGCGCGTCAAGGCGCTCGACCGTTTCGAGCACGAGCGCGAGCCTTCTGTAAACAGGCTGTTGACCGTGATGGGCGCGGGTCGGGAGCGTGTGTTCCTGCAAGTAGCTGTGACACCGGCGCCCGTCCTGTTCGAGCGCTTCGCTCGGCGCCTGTTCAGGATTCGCGAGGAGCGCCTGTCGCGACAGCGGCGGGCGCACGTCGTCGTTCGCGATCGCTCGATGGTCGAGGACGCCGAGCTTCGTGGCGGCTTGGAGGTTCAACATCGGCCGCTGTTCTTCGTAGATATCCGCGTGGGAGCGGCCGACCGCGCGACGTGCGAGCTGGTCGCCTCCGAGCTGCGCGCGGAGAGCGCCGAGAACCGCCTTGTCGAGCGCGGTACCGCGATCCGCCACGGCGTCTTTGCGCTTTATCGCCGGCGCATCGAACGCGGCGAAGGCAATCCTCTACCGCCTGTGCACCGTGGTGTCTTCGCCACGACCGAGCTCGCGTCGATCTGGCACATGCCCTCGATCGACTACATGACCGTGCCGTTCGCACGAGGCGCGCTGCCGCTCGCGCCGGCTCCGCCGTCGATTCTACGCCCGTGTGACGGGGAGGGGACGCTCCGCGACGCGATCGGGCCGGTTTCGATTCATACGCAGATGCGAAAGCAAAACACGGCGGTGCCGGGAGCCGTCGAGCAAGGCAAGTCCAGCTACCTGATCGCGACCGTCGCCGAGGATCTTCGCCGGGAGCGCTGCGCGGTGATCGTGCTCGACCCCAAGGGCGACGCGGCCGACGCCGCCGTGAGCCTCGTGCCGCCAAGCCGAACGTGCATGCTGCTCGACTTCGCGCATCCGACCTGCGGATTCAACCCTCTTGCCGTGGACGCCCCTGCCGACGTGATCGCCGACTATGTCGTCGCGGCGCTCAAGAACTTGTTTACAGATGCAGACATTCGCGCGTCGTCTGACCGGTACTTGCGCAACGCGATCATTGCTGTGCTCGCCTTCGACCGCTCGGCGACGCTGTGGGACGCCGCACGACTGCTCTCGGTCGGCGAGGAGGGCTACGCCTATCGGCGCAGCGTCGGCTCACGCGTACGGACGCTGCCAGAGTACAAGGAGATCTCTGCGTTCTTCACGTCGGAGCTGTCCGCCCAGCTCGCAGACGCGCGCAGCATGACGACCGCCAAGCTCGATGCTCCGGTGAACAAGCTCGCGCGACTGTTGAATTCGGCGTCGATCAAGCGCGTGCTGCTCAATGGCTCGCTCACCGTCGACTTCGACCGCGTGATCGCCGAGCGGCAGGTGCTCGTCGTGAAGGGCGCGCTCGGCGCGATGGGTGCGGGCAACACCTCCGTGCTCATGCAACTCCTGATCGGCATGCTCGATGCCGCGTTGGCCCGCCAACAGGACATGGTCGCCGACGGGCAGCGCGTCGCTGTGGCTCTGAAGGTTGACGAGGCTCCGCTCGTGCTCAACCGCGGCTTCGCCGAGACGATGGCGCTCAAGCGATCGGCGGGCCTGGAGACGGTCGCCTGCTGGCAGTCGGATGCTCAATGGACCGATCGCGAGGTTCGCGATCAGCTCGATGCCCTGTTCGCGCATCGTGTCTACTTCGCGACCGCTTCGACGCGCGAGGCGAGGGACGCCGTCGGGCTTGCGATGCCCGAGTTCTCCGACACGGTGCGCCCGGGCATCGAGCACCTCTCAAAGCTCGGGCGTCCCGATGCGCGCCTGCACCTGCCCAAGCACCACGCTATCGCGAGCTGGACGACCGCCGCTGGTCGCCAAGCCCCATTCATCGCCAGCACGATTCCGCTGCGTATCGATCGCC
>JADGRF010000259.1 GCA_017881055.1 Sandaracinaceae bacterium | reverse complement strand
TTCCCCAGGGCGATCACCTGACACAGCTGCAAACCGCGGCGCACACGGGCATCCTCGACGCCGACGAAGTCGCTCGCTTGAATGCCGCGCACGTTGCCCGCGAGCGCGCGGTTCAAGTGGATGCCTTCGGTCCACGCCGTCCCGCCATAGCGCTGGAGTCACCCGCGCGGGCACCACGCAGGTTCGCGATAGGCTGATCTCTGCGCGAACCGGCGCTGTCCGGCGACGACGAGTGACCGACGCATGTCGCGTTCGTGCCGTTTCGGAGACATCGTCGTTCTGTGACGCGGAGCGAGCATGCCGACGGCTCGAACACCCGTGAGCGGTGGTACGGCTGCGATCACGGGCATCGTGAATCACTGCCCGACGTTGCAATCGCTGCTCGGTCGCGCGAACAGCGCGCCCGTGGGCGGCTCGGTCTCGCTGCAGGTCTTCGGCTCGGACAGCGACCAGCGACCTGCACCGCTCTCCTATATGTGGCTCACGAGCGCTGGCAGGCTGCGTGCGCCGAGCTCCGCGAGCACGGCGCTCGACTGTACGGCGCTCGGGCCTGTGATCGTCAGCGTCTGGTTGACGGATGGCGATCCGCATTGCGCGCCGCTCCACGCCAGCTTGTCGATCGACTGCATTCCGGGCCGCGCCGATGTCGACGCGGACCCGGCTGTGGACACGGACGCAGGCGCCTGAGCCGGCGCGCGGCTCGCGTTGCGCGGCGCCGCAGGAAAAATCGTCTGCGCGCGCGATTCGTTACACGTTCGAGGCCGAGCGCTCGCGAAAATGTCGCGCAGCGGGGCCAAGATGTATTACCTGCTCGGTGCGTCCGGATCTAGCCGTTGGTTCGACTCATGCAGCTCGTAGCACTCACCTTCTTCGGATTCGTGGTTGGCGTCGCCGTCTACGCCTGTCGGCCGCTGCCGCGCACCGCGCACTTGATGGGCACCGCGCCGACGACGTTGCTCGGGCTGACCGGCTCGCTGCTCGGCTGCCTGCTCGGCTCGGCCTTCAGCCCGTATCATTGGCAGGGCTTTCACCCGACGGGCTTTCTGGCGAGCGTGATCGGTGCGTTCGGCGTCTTGCTGATTGGCGACCATTTTCACGCGCGCATGCACGCCGAGCCGAAGCCCTCTCGCGGCCACGAAGCAGACTGAGTCGCCAGCGGCACAGACTTGTCGAACGCGGCGATCCACGGGATGCTAACCCCATGGCGATCTTCGAGATCCGGTGTCTGCATGCACTCGTGTTCGTTGCAACCTTCGGCCTCTTGGGGTGTCCGACGACGACGCCCTCGCCGTGTCCGTAGATGTTGCCGGTCCGTCACCTGCGCGTGCCGACATTGGAACGGCGCTTCGCCACGCTCGATCCATGCAACCTCCCGACTGGCTCGTTCGCGATCCGCTCGTAGCCGTGTTCGCGCTCGTGTTCTTCTATTCGGCTTGTCATCTGCTCTTGCGCGAGCTGCAACACTGACGGAGGGCCGGCTTTCGCTCGCGGAGCCGTGCGCGTATCCTTCGCGCATGTCCTCTCCCGATTCCAAGGCCGACATCACCGCGCGCCTGGCGCGCGTCGCACGTGCCGGCACGGTCACGCTCACGCATTACGGTCGCAAGAGCGGTAAGCCCTACCGGGTCACGATTTGGTTCACCGTCGACGGCGATCACCTCAACCTGCAGACCATGAACATGAAGCGGCAGTGGGTCCGCAACGTGCTCGCGAATGGTCGCGTTTCACTGCAGATCAAAGGCGAGACCTTCGAAGGCACGGCCAACCAAGTGACCGACTCCGCCGACATGGACCGCGTGGTCGAGCTGATGAAGCGCAAGTATCCCATCTCGCTCCCGTATCTGTGGATCAAGAAGCGACCGGATGGCGCGTTTCGCGTGACGCTCGCGGCGTGACACGCACCTCAGAACACGGCGGCCGCACCGCCGGAGAACGCTTGCTCGCCGAGTGCACATGCGAGACGTCGGTCCCGAGCAACGCCTGGCCTTACCTACGCCAGAACACCGGTCCGCCAAAGGCTCGCGCGATCGCGTACGGGCTCAGCGTACGCCACAGTGTAGTTCCAGCTAACACACCCACGCGCACGTCGAGCGCTTCTTTGCGTGCGTGCGCGCTGGGGTCGGTGCGCGGGTCGTCGCTGCGCTGGCAGACAGCGCGCCCGTCAGCATCACGAACGGCGCTTCCTGCACGAGCTGATACGACACGCCCAGGGCAGCGATCGGCCCCGCGGAGAACGCATAGCGCCCGACCGGCATGCGCAGCGCGCCGCCGAGGCCTGCACCTACACTGACGCGTAAGCTGACCTGCGCCGTGGGTGCGTAGGCGAGATCCAGCAGCGCCGCGCTACGTCGCTCGTCGCCATCCGGACCGTGGTTGAAGCGTAGGCGCGTGGAGGTGAAGACGCCGCTGCCGCCCAGGTGCCAGCGCGGCAGGCGTCTGCGCAAGGTTGTGCGCGCTGCAGCACGCGTTGACCGGTTCGTCGTGATCAGCCAGCGCGCGAAATCAGCCTCCACAACGTTTCGGCCGCGCACAGCACGGCTTCGACGCTGCCGAAGCACAACACGTCGCCCGGGTTGACCTTGACGAGCTGGCGTGCGGGCAACACTCGCCCGGCCAGTTGTGTGCCGTTCTTGCTGCCCGCGTCGGTGAGCTGCAGTGAGCCGTCGTTGCCGATCTCGAACCAAGCGTGGAACTTCGACACGCTGGCATGGCGCAGCACGATGTCTGTGTTGCGTGCCCGACCGATCGAGATGCGTTCTTGATAGGCGGACCCGTTCGCGTTCTTTTCGACGCGGATCGCGAAGTAGCGGCGCGTTGCGAGGCGTCGTTCGAGCTCGGAGGCGTTCTGGACGGCTTGGCCGTCGACCGCGCGCACCTCCATGCCGGGATTGCGCATGACGGTGTGGAAACCGAGCGCGGCATTCTTGACGAGGTCGGCCGTGGGCAAGGTCTGGCGGCGGTCGAGCGAGACCTCGAGCTCACCATCACCGCTCGACTCGACCAGCAGCCAAGGCTGGTGCCCCTGCAGAGTGAGGAAGCTCTCGAGTGGCATGTTGCGGGCGGTGCGGATCAGCTCGGCGGGCGCGAGATTGTGCAGAAAACCAGGCGGGATCGAGTTAGTTGTCGGCATGGTCATCGGAGCAGCAGAAATTTATTCTGGCCGCCTCCCGAGCCTGTGACAAGCGCGATTTGTACTGTAAACAGACCAACTTGACGGTTTCTACGCCACGCGCTCGGGGC
>JADGRF010000258.1 GCA_017881055.1 Sandaracinaceae bacterium | reverse complement strand
GAGCCGCGTCACAGTGAGCACTTCCATGCGCTGATCGCAGTCGTGGAGTTGGAGCAGCAACGCCACGCGCTTCGCGGAAGATGGGATAGGCAGGTTGGCGGCGCGGTAGGAAGAGAGCATGGGAATCCTTCCGGCCGAGGACGAGGCGCTGCTGTCGGAAGTGGCGCCGTTCGCCACACATGCCGTGGAGCCCGCGGTGGCGCGGCCGGAGCTGCCGATGGCGGCGACCACCTGGACCGAGCTGCTCGCCGAAGTCGAGTCGCTCGGCCTCGCAGGTGCCGACGCCGAGCCGAGCGGCCTCGGCCCGTGGGAGCTGCTCGACACCGACGCGCATGGAAGCGAGCGAGCGCAGACGCCGGGCAGTACGCTCGCGCTGCTTTCGCGGCTCGGCCGAGCCAGCGCCGCCGTTTCGCTCGCCGTGCACCAGCGTTCGCTCGCGCGTGTCGTGCTGCGCCGCGCCGGACTTGCGGGCCGCATCGGCGCAGGGCCGCTGGCTATCGCACCGCAGGCACACTACGGCTTAGGTCGCACGGCACTCGCACATGCGCTCGCGAGTGCACCCCTCACGCCGGACGACCGCGCACTGCTCGCAGACGCCTACGCAGCCGATGCCGCGCGCGTGCTGCCGCTCGATCCGGGATTTGCGGGCCTTGTCACGCCCGTCTTCGTCGCCGATGAGCTCACGTTCCAGGTGCACGCCCGCGCCGACCTCGAGGTCACCGCATACCCCAACGCACATGGTCTCGACGAGCTGATCACAGCCGAGGTCCGACCACGTGCGTCAGGCTTCGTCTCGACACTCGCACCGGCCGAAGCGCGCGTGTTGTTCGGTCAAGCCCTGATGGCTCATCAGCTCGGCCTGCTCGCCATCGCTGCCGGCGCGGTGGAGCGCGTGCACGAGCTCGCTCGACGCTTTGCCGCGCAGCGTAGGCAAGGCGGCGCCTTCATCGACCAGCACCCCGCTGTGCTCGGCCTGCTCGGCCGATCGCGCGCGACGCTCCACACCACGTTCGCACAGCTCGACGCCGCGTCGACGCGTCCACTCGCGCTCGGCGCCTTGCCTGCCACGCTAGCGCTACGCGCCCAAGCGCAGCCCGCGCTCGCCGACGCGGCCAACGCTGCGCTGCAAGTGTTCGGCGGGCTTGGCTACATGCGCGACACAGGCGCCGAAAAAGTCGTGCGCGACGTCAACTGCATACGCGCCCTCGCCGGCAGCCCGCGCGAGCTGCTGCTCATCGTCGCAGAATGGGAGCGTCTTCATGCCTGAGCGTCCAGCTGACGCGGAGCACCTGCCGGGCCACGTGCCGGCACAGAGCCCGCTCTCGCCGCGAGCCGCGTTCGCACGATTGCCGCGCATCTCGCAAAGCATCGTCCAGTACGCACCGCTCGATCCCTGGGAGCGGGACACCGCCTCGCTGCCGGCGAGCCTGCGGCGTCTGCGCCGCCGACTGCGCGCGTTCGCCGACGAGCACATTGCCCCGGCAGCGCTCGCCGTCGATGCGTACCCGCACGCCGCACCCGGCGAGCTCCCGCCCGACGCACACGTCATGCTGCGCGCCGCGGCTCGCGCAGGCCTACTCTCGGATCTATTGCCCGCGCCGCTCGGTTCGGCAGACCCGCGCTTGTTCTTTCACTCGCTCAGCTTCGCGGCGGCGCTCAAGACCGAAGAGTTCGCTGCCGCAGATGGCGGCATGATGCTGCTCGTCTGTGCGCACTCGCTCGGCGTTGCACCGGTGCTGCTTGCCGCCGATCTCGGTCTCATCTTCCGTGTGCTCGTGCCGGCCTTCCGCCGCAGCCTGCGCGGCGAGCCGCACGTCTTCGCGTTCGCGATCACCGAGCCCGCCGCAGGCTCCGATGCCGAGGAAGGCCACGGCGCTGCAACCTACAAGCCCGGCACCGTCGCCAAGCGCGTGCCCGGCGGCTACGCGCTGTCCGGCCGCAAGTGTTACATCAGCGGCGGCGACATCGCGCAGCACGTGGTCGTCTTCGCAGCGCTCGCCGGCGAAGACATGACCTCGTGGACCGCGTTTCTAGTGCCGGCGCAAGCTCCCGGCTTCCGCGTCGTTCGCACCGAGCTGAAGATGGGCATGCGCGCCTCGGGAGCCGCCGAGCTCCAGCTCGACGAAGTCTTCGTGCCCGACAACCTCGTGGTCGGCGGAGCGCGCAACGGCTGGGCCCTCAACCGCGCCGTGCTCAACATGTCGCGCATTCCCGTGGCCGCGATGGGCGTTGGCTTCGCGCGCGCCGCCACCGATGCTGCCATCGACTTCTGCTGCCGCCAGACGCTTGGCGGCAAGCCCCTCATCGCCTACCAAGACGTGCAGCTCGAGCTCGCCGACATGATCGCAGAAACCTCCGCGGCGCGCGCCATGGTCTGGGCCGCAGCGCGCCGCCCGCAGGCGTTGCAGCGCGAAGCCTCCGCGGCCAAGTTCCACTGCACAGACACAGCGCTCTCAGTCTGCACGCGTGCGATGGATCTGCTCGGCAACCACGCGCTTCTGCATCACGAGCACGTCGAGAAAGCCTATCGCGACGCACGCCTCACGCAGATCTTCGAAGGCACCAACCAAATCAATCGCCTCGCCGTCGTGGAAGACCTGCAAGAACAACTCTTGGCCCAAATCACCGCACAATCCGCACGGAGCAAGTCATGAACACCACGGCCACAGATCCGTTCTTCGACGTGCCGCGCACCACCCGCGCAACGTCCGAGGGACCCGTCGAGCTGCCCATCCTCTATCGCAACGTACGCAGCGTAGTGGCGCTCTTCACGGTGCCGAAGCAGCGTGCGAGCGAGCTACTCGTAGGCACCGGCCTAAAGCCCGCACC
This sequence comes from Sandaracinaceae bacterium, assembly GCA_017881055.1. Taxonomy (GTDB): domain Bacteria; phylum Myxococcota_A; class Polyangia; order Polyangiales; family JAFGIB01; genus JADGRF01. Next base: position 6,965 of record JADGRF010000258.1, on the reverse strand, counting down.
ACTCGGCTTAGGCCGTGCAGTCGTCGCCCTGGCTCTCTACGAATACTTGGACACCAGCGTCGGCGTGTACAACGAAGTCGGCACCGCCATCTTCGCGCTGCGCGAAAACGAAACGGCCACGCCGCTCGCGTTTCTCGACTTGCTGCGTCCGCCCACGGCACGCCGGCTCGGCATGTACGTAGTCGACCTGCCCGTTACCACCGCTGCAGCGAACGCCGCCGGCCGCGAGATCTGGGGCTACCCCAAGTTCATCACCGCGATCCCGTTCCAGCTTACAGGTCACAAGTTCGATTCCGCCGTGCTCGACCCAACCGGCGACAGCGAGATCTTCCGTATCTCGGGCACCTTCGGCGCCGGCATCTCCGCGCAGCCGCTCTCGCTCATGACCTACACGCGCAAAGACGGCGCACTCATTCGCACCCACGTCGACGTGCGCGGCCCCGTACAACTCTGCGCGCCCGGCTCGCTCACGCTGCGCGTCGGAGCGTCGAAACACGGCATGGCCACCCGCCTGCGAAGCCTCGGCCTCGACGGCGCGCGACCGCGCGTAGTCATGGTGACCGACAAGTTTCAGTCGCTGCTGCACGAAGGAACGATCGTGCGCTGAGCGGGCGTGCCATGAACATCCAGCGCAAGTCCAAGCCTCGTGCGCGCTCGGCAAAAAACCCACACGTCGATGCCATCCTCGCCGAGCTGCGCGGCATGGGCAGCGAAAAGAACCGCACCGGCATGGCGCGCTACGGCATCAACGTAGAGCACGCGTTCGGCGTGTCGGTGTACGAGCTGCGCAAGCTCGCCAAGCGCCTCGGCCCGGATCACGCTGTGGCGCTAGCCCTATGGGCCAGCGGCAATCATGAAGCACGCATCCTCGCCTGCTTCGTCGACGAGCCCGGCGCGGTGAGCGCAGAGCAGATGAAAACCTGGGTGAGCGACTTCGACTCGTGGGACGTCTGCGACCAAGCCACGACCAGCCTCTTCGACCAGACCGAGCACGCCTGGACCAAGGCCGTGCAGTGGGCCAAGCGCGACGAGGCGTGGGTCAAGCGCGCCGGCTTCGCGCTGATGGCGGGCCTGGCCTCGCACGACAAGCAAGCGACCGATCGTGCGTTCCTGAAACTGCTCCCGCGGATCGAGCGCGGTGCGTTCGACTCGCGCAACTTCGTCAAGAAGAGCGTCAACTGGGCGCTGCGCAACATCGGCAAGCGTAGCCACGCCCTCAACGCCGCCGCCATCGCATGCGCAGAGCGGCTCCGCGCGAAAGCCGACGCGCGAGCAGGAGCGGAGCGCGGAGGCGAGCCGAACGTGCGTGCCGCGCGCTGGGTCGCAACCGATGCGCTGCGCGAGCTCAGCGCAAGCAAGACGCAAGCAAGACTGCGCTCGTAAGCGCGCCGGAAGAGCCTACCGGGCAGGGTCGCGCGGCAGCCCCACCCTCAGATCCATCCTCGCCCGCTCCACTGCGTTCAGGATCCCGCGCGCGTGCTCGAGCAATCGCACCCCGGTCGGCAGAAGCCGCATGCCGCGCGGCGTGCGCTCGAACAGCTTCGTCTCCAGCTCATCCTCGAGCGCGCGTATCTGCCGCGTGAGCGGCGGCTGCGACACGTGCAGACGCTTCGCAGCGCGGCTCAAGTGCTCTTCCTCCGCCACGACCACGAAGTACTCCAACTGCGACAGGCTCATGCCCCGAGCTTAACGCATCCGTCCGAGGCGCGTCGCGCCTGGGACGATGCGAAAAAGGTATTGGATCGCGGCGCCCGCTCGAACGCAGATTCGCAGCATGCTTTTCGGCAACGCGCAGATCGAATGCTTCGGACCGGACGATGTCGTGCGCTTGCGTCGCGCCGGGCGCGCGGCAGCGGCCACCTTGGCGCACGTGGCTGCGCGACTCATCCCGGGCGCCAGCACTGCAGACATCGATCGTTGGGTTCGCGAAGACACCGCGCGCCGCGGCGGCTTACCGAGTCAGCTCGGCTACCACGGCTTTCCGGCTGCGGTGTGCACCAGCGTGAACGACGTCGTGTGCCACGGCATTCCGAGCCCGCGCGTGCGCCTTCGCGAAGGCGACATCATCAACGTCGACGTCACCACCCAGCTCGACGGCTTTCATGGCGACACCTCGGCCACATTTGCCATCGGAGCAATCAGCGCCGACGCCCAGCACGTGATCGAAACGGCACGCCGCTGTCGAGACGCCGGCATCGCGGTCGTACGAGCCCGCGCACGCCTAGGCGACGTTGGAGCCGCAGTCGACGAGCTCGCACGCGCACTCGGCTGCAGCGTGGTGCGCGAGTTTGGCGGTCATGGCATCGGCCGCACCATGCACGCAGAGCCGCACATCGCGTTCACCGGCACGCGCGGTCGAGGCCTGCGCCTACGCGCGGGCATGGCGTTGACCATCGAGCCGATGATCAACCTGAGCAGTCCCGAGGTCGTGTTCGACGGCGACGGCTGGACGGTGAGAACTGCCGACGGAAGCTTGTCGGCCCAGTTCGAGCACACCGTGCTGGTGACGTCAGATGGGTGCGAGGTGCTGACGGGCGGGATGTGAAGGGCCGCGCAACGCAGGGAGCCGTTTGGCGCCCGGTTTTGCCATTGATGACGCGCGATTTCGACTACTGGATCCGTCGCGAGGACATCGAACGTTTCAACGCAGCGCTGCTCCCGCTCGATCTGCACTCCGCAGATGCTCGCCTTGCTGATTCAGCAATCGATTTCCACGACTTCAACCACGACATCGACTGCCGGGCATTTGCCGGAAACGGCGTCACACTCGACGGACTTGGTGGACTCCGTGGACTCTAGGCCGAGGTCTAGACCGCCCGCTCCTGAGAACGCCGAAAGGACTGTTGGCAGGTGCCGTGAGGTCCCGGGTGTGTTGGACTGCTGGACTGCCGCGTCCGTGGGCCGCGGTTCGCCGCCAAACGGTGCTCCGACGACGCGTGCGTGCGGCAGAGGGAACGATCGACGCGTGGCCATGAGGTTGCGATCGTATATCACGATCGCCTGATCCACCACCGCGGAATCCATCTTGACGATGTCGTACCGGCATCTGCTGCCGCTCGACCCCGGGCCCACCAAAGGCGCGGTGAGACTGGCATCAGCACGCACTTCAGAGGCTCGGTGCAGCGGCCGGGACAGAAACCGCTGCGTGCATACGTGAAGGGCGGCGGGCGACTAAGCTGCAATGAAGGCAGCTGACGCGACCGATTCGGCTTTCGGCCAGCTCTAGAGGAACGGGCGGATCTTGTGCGGATTGCATTGCGTGCGCCTGCAGCCGTTGGCGGCATTGGCGCATGCAACCGGTATTTCCGGGTGTAATGCGTATGTAGTGCAGAAGGACTCTCACGGGGATGCGCGATGCTTTGCGCGCGCCGCGCTGACCGTCGCCGCACTCATGACGCGACCCCGCCGCCCGCCTGACCCCTCCAAGCCGCTTGACCCCACGATCACTCTCGACTACCAAATAAAAGTGCTGGGAGCGCTGCGTCAACAGCCTCCCAGCGTGGCTCGCCGAGGTGTCACCACACTCGGCTCGCGGAACCGGAAGTAGCTGTTACTCACCATCGGATCAAGCGCCAACTGGCGTCGACGCACCCCTGCGCCCGACGCATCCCCACAGCTGACGCCCGTTGGTCGTGTCACGGCCGCTTTGCGTCCGCCGTCGAGTGTCCTCGGCGGGCCGTTTGTTGAAGCGCATGCCACGGGGCTCCCGGTGTCACGCAGGAAGAGACACGCGTCTTGCACGATGCACTACGTCGCGGGGTTCGACGCCGACGCCGACGCACACCTGCGCGCGCTGAGCGACGCGATCGAATACCTGCGGGCGCATCGCGAGAAGGTGCGCACCGCAACGGCGTCGCCGCGCGAGCAGCAAGCCGCAGAGCAAGTGCTGCTCGCGGTAACCACAGCGAGAGCTCTGCTGCAACGCTCGCGCTCCTAGAACTCCAGCGTCTTGCTCGCCGCCGTCGCCACCGGCAGCGCGGCGCTGAACTTCGCGCCAGCTCCAGTCATCTCGTCCGCGGTCAGCATCTCCATCGTGAACGAGGTCTTCAGCTTGCTGCACCGCTGTCCGGTCCACCGCAATCCGGGGACTCCAGCTTTGCCATCGATGTCCTGGAGTGCGAACGCTGCGGAGGCCGACTGAAGCTGTTGGCGGCGGTGTTGAGCCCGAAGGCGGTGCGCGCGATCTTGGCGAGTCTGAGCCTGCCTACCGAAGCGCCCGAGCTACGGCCGGCGCGCGCGCCGCCTGAGCAGTTCGACGCCGCATAGCGGTTGGGCGCCCGGCACGCAGGAGCGATCGATCACGACAAGGCCGCTTCGAGGCACGGGTGCGTCCGGTCGGGCGAAAAGTCCACGAGTTGGGACGCCAAGCGCCGTCTGGGTGCCAGCTGAGAGGCCCAGTTCGCGGCGAAAAGGGGCGGTAGGCGGATGACGCGGAGCGGGGCGGCTGGCAGAGTAGATGGCGTTTGTGCTGGCTACCGGCTAACTAACCGCGGTAGCGGCCAGCAACTCGTAACAACGATTCGTGGAAGATGCGCCATGACGAGACGAGATCGAAATTCACGAATCATCTGTGCACTCCTATTGGCGCCAATCTGGATTGCTTGCAGCAGCGCTGGTGGTGTTGGCGCGACTGCAGCCGGCGGGACCCAGACAGTCGGCGGTACCGTCTCATCAGCTGGGACCACGCAATCCGGCGGTGGAACAGGTGGGGGAGGCAGCGGAAGCACGTCGAGTGCGGGCGGAACCACCTCGACGGGTGGAACGACCGGATCGAGCGGAGGCACGACGTCGTCAACAGGTGGAAACGCTGGCGCTATCGGCGGGACAAACACGGGAGGAACTTCAGCCGGCGGCAGCGCCCCTGCCATCGGCAGCATCAAGAACCCCGTGATCAAAGGATACTGGGCCGATCCGCAGATCGCGTTTTTCAACGGAAGGTTCTACATATACCCAACCACCGACGGCATCGCGAATTGGGGCGCGACGGTGTTCCACGCTTTCTCTTCGACCGATCTCGCAAGCTGGAAGGACGAAGGGATCATTCTCGACCTGGCAACAATCAGCTGGGGAACGACAAAGGCTTGGGCCCCTGCGATTACCGTGAAGAACGGGACGTACTACTTCTATTTCTGCGCTACCCAACAAATCGGAGTGGCGACATCGACTTCGCCTACCGGCCCGTTCAAGGACGTGTTGGGAAAACCGTTGGTGACGAATGGCCAGTATGGCGGGCAGTCCATCGACCCGTATGTCTTTGATGATGACGACGGTCGCAGCTATCTCTTCTTCGGAAATGGCAACGCCAACGGGGTCGAACTGAATTCCGATATGACGTCGTTCAAGACCATCCCCATAACCATTGCGCTGAACGATTTTCGCGAAGGCAGTGTGGTCTTTAAGCGCAATGGTAGGTACTACTTCATGTATTCGGTAAGCGGCACCGACAGTCCAGATTATCGGGTTGCCTATGCCACTTCGAGCTCGCCGCTCGGACCCTATACCGCTGGCGCCACGATCCTGCAGTCAAACAGCAGTCTGGGGATTCTGTCCACCGGCCACAATTCGGTGCTGGCTCTCCCAAGCGGCGAATACTACATCGTGTATCACCGCTGGGCGATCCCGGGCGGGGACGGGAACCATCGCGAAGTCTGCATCGACAAGATGACATTCAACGCCGATGGCACCATCGTCCCGGTTGTGCCAACGCTGTGATCTGTGAGTCATCGAAACCATCCCAGTTCAGGTTCCAACACCTTTTCGAGCCCCAGCGATTTCACTGCCCCGTGGGCGTAGATCAAGCGATGGCGGCGGCGGCGTTGGGCGGGTCAAGTCGGCAACCCTCAGGCAGCGCGGGATCTGAGTCTGCAAGCGTCGGTTTGCTGTGAACCTGTCGATATGCCCCGTCACCGGAACCCTTGCGAAGCGTGCGCGCGGAGCCTGCGTCTGCTGCCGGCTGCGCAAGCGCGGCCGTGGGAGCGTGCAGTGGGTAGTCAGCCCAGCGCGAGGCGCAGCTGCGAGGGATGAGCTCGGCGCGGCCGGTGCAGCTGTCGCTGTTATCGGATGGCGCTGGCACCACCAGCGAGCGCAGCTTTGCGTGTGGCGCGAGCAGACCATGAAACCGCAACAGATGAGCTCTCGGCGGCGGGATGGCAGCGACCAGTCGAGCGACGAAGTCCAGCGGCTCGAAGACGACCGAGGTGGTGGCGGTAGCCGGCATAAACGCCATCCAGTCTGCCAGCCGCCCCGCGCCGCGTCACCCACCTGAGCAGCTACAGCTACCCCCCGCTGGCGGCGGAGTTCACGGCGTCCCTGAGGTGCATCGAAGACGCCCACAAGTGCTTCGATCACGGGCTCCTTCGCCCGACCGTCACGCTACTCGGGCTCGCCTACGAGGATATGCTCGCACGAGTGGCCCAGAGGTTTGGGGTGACCGCACGAGATGCGAGTGAGCGTCTGAGCAAGCTTCGCAAGAAGATCGAAGGCCAGCCCAACTCGGACCCGGGCAAAGAGGCGGCCCTTCTTGCACTGAATGTCGCCGAGGCAACGCGACAAGACCGCAACGAGGCCGGTCACGAAGCAGAAGCTCCCCTTGAGACCATGAAGGTCAACGAATTGCTCTCTGTCGGAACCCTAGTCTTCGGGAAGCTCGTAACGTACGGCCCGACCTGATCAGCAGACCTGATTGATCGTCTTCGTTCAAGAAGAACGCTTCGAGTTCATCGATGCTTCGCTTCACGCCTTGAGCTACGAGAGCGAATGGCGATTGTCGCCGGTGCCCAGGCGACGGCGTAGCAGTCCAAATGCCAAAGCCCCGCAGCCACGGTCGGCTCCTTTCTTTTGGCTCTCCTCATGCGTGAGTGGGTGGATGAGCGCGTCTCGGTCAGGGTTCGAGGCTTGAAACGCAGCGGTTTTTGCGGCGCCCTGGGCGCGTCGCCGAGCTGATTTCAAACGCATGGATGGGCGGG
>JADGRF010000257.1 GCA_017881055.1 Sandaracinaceae bacterium | reverse complement strand
TGCTCCGGCAGGGTAAGCTCCGGGTCGGCATCGATCACGGCCTGGGCCGCTTCGCGCGCGCGCTCCAGCAGGTTCACGTCGCGCCGCAGATCGCCGAAGCGAAAGCCTGGCAACCCCGACTGGCGACGCCCGAAGAGCTCGCCAGGCCCACGCAGGCGCAGGTCTTCCTCGGCAATCCGGAAGCCGTCCGTGCTGTCGCACAGAATCTGGATACGCGCGCGCGACTCCTCGCTGGCAGCTTCGTGCACGAGCAGACATGCGCTGCGCTGACCGGCACGACCGACGCGACCTCGCAGCTGATGCAGCTGCGCCAAGCCGAAACGCTCGGCGTGATCGATCAGGATCACGTTCGCGCGTGGCACGTCGATGCCCACCTCGATGATAGTCGTCGCCACGAGCACACGCGCCTGGCCGGACACGAAGCGCTCCATGGCCAGCTCCTTGGCCTCGTCGGGCAAGCGACCGTGCAGCAGCTCCACCCCGTGGCGCGCGAAGCGCTCGGCGAGCTCTGCGTACGTCGCCTCCGCGGAGCGCACCCCGGTCTCGTCGTTGTCTTCGATGGCTGGACAGACCACGAACGCTTGACCATCAGCTGATAAAGCGCGTTCCAGCTGCGCAAGGGCACGCTCGCGCTCCGGGCTCGTGTAGGCGCGCGTGACGATCGGAATGCGGCCCGCGGGCAGCTCGTCGAGCACGCTGGAGGAGAGGTCCCCGTGTAGCGCGAGCGCGAGCGTGCGCGGAATCGGCGTAGCGGTCATCACCAACAAGTGAGGGGAGATCGCGTCGTTGCCCTTGTCGACCAAGCGCAGGCGTTGGCCGACGCCGAAGCGGTGTTGCTCGTCGACGATCACCAAGCGCAAGTGCCCAAAGCGCACACCCTCGGCGAGCAGCGCGTGCGTACCCACGGCAAGATCGAGCGTGCCGTCTTCCAGCGCCTTGCGCGTCTTCTTGCGGTGCGAGGCGCGCTCACCGCCGAGCACGAGCGCGGCACGCAGACCGAGCGCGCTGGCGATCGGCGCGAGCGAGCGAAAGTGCTGCGCGGCAAGCACCTCGGTCGGCGCCATGAACGCGACTTGCGCGCCGGCCGCCACGCATTGAGCAGCTGCCAACATCGCCACCGCGGTCTTGCCACTGCCCACGTCACCTTGCAACAAGCGACGCATCGGCTGGTCGTTCGCCAAATCCGCGAAAATCTCGGCGCTTGCTCGTTCCTGTGCAGCTGTCAGTGAAAAACCGAAAGCCTGGCGTGCGCGGAGCAGCGGACTCTCCGGCGCCCGTAGCGCTTCGGCACGGACGCCCAGATCCTCGACTCGACGACGAAAGAGCGCTAGCTCCAGCAGAAAGAACTCTTCGAACGCGAGCCGCTCGTGATGGGGTGTGCGGCCGAGGTTCCACTGGACGAGATCGTCGTCGGAAAGGCTGCGACCACCAAGTCCAGGTGAATGCAGGGCACGGAGCGCGTCCGCGAGCGCGCCCAGCTGGAGCGCCTTGCGCGTGCGTTCGGGCAACGCTTCGTCGATGTCCGACAGGGCGCGTTCCAGCGCGTTCTGCACCAGCGACGAGAGCTTGCGCGGCGGCACGCCGGGCACTGCCGAGTAGCGCGCGACCACACCGCGGCCCTGCGCCGAGTCGCCTTCGTCGAGACGCTGCGTCTCGGGATGTGTCATTTGCTTGCGCCCGCGATAGTCCTCGACGACGCCCGCGATGCGATAGCGCGCGCCCACGGGAAAGCGCGCCAGAAGGCCAGGTGGCGCGCGAAACCAGACCAGACGCAGCGTGGAGATGGCTCCCGTCACATCACGCGGACCTTCGAACACCACTTCGGCCATGCGCCCACGGGCACCACGTGCACCGGCCACGATGCCCTCGGTGACCTGACGCGCGCCTATCACGAGCTCGCCCATCGGCGTGACCACGCGCTCGTCTTCGTAGGCGATCGGAAGAAACCAAATCAGATCGGCGAGCGTCGTCAGGCCACGGGTGCGCAGCGCTTGCCCAACGCTCGGTCCGACGCCGCGCAGCGTCTCGACCGGCTGCTGCGACGGAGGCTTCGGCGCGCGTTGGTGCTCGCGCAGCGCAGCAGCAGCCGAGCGGACGGCGCGCGCACGACGCAGATCACGTCGACTCGGTTCGGGTTCGTCAGCCTCGACGGCCCCGTCCGGCGTATCAGACTGCCGTGCCGCTGATGGCTGCGGCGTCTGCATGACCTCCCGCAGCAGGCGTGCGGCCAGCACCTTCACACCGGCGCCATCACGCGCTTGCGAGAGCGCGTGAATCGATGGTGCAAGGCCCTGCCCCGGCGTCGACGCGGACTCCAACTCCAGAAGTCGCGTAACGAGCTCGTCGCGCAGCGCGAGCGCATCGGACGCTGTCATGCACGTCTGCAAGAGCGACAGCACCTGCGCACGCACGCCGACCCCGCTCAATTCCGCAGGACCACGCCCGACGCGACGTGCGCATCGAGCCAGGCGATCAGATCGGCGACGACTTCATCGCGGTTGACCTCGTTCACCATCTCGTGGCGACCGCCCGGGTACAGCTTGTGCGTGACATCGAGCACGCCTGCGCGTCGGTACGCGGCGGCGAGAGCCAGCACGCCTTTGCCGGCGCCGCCGACGGGATCCTCGGCCCCGGCGAACAGGTAGATCGGCAGCTTCTTGCCCACGCGAGCCTGATTGCCCGGGTCGTCGTTGTCGATCAAGCCACCGAACACGTCGATCCAACCCTGCACCGTCATGTCGAAGCCGCACAGAGGATCGGCAATGTACTTGTCGACCTCGACCGGATCGCGCGAGAGCCAGTCGGACTCGGTGCGCGTCGGCTTGAAGCGGCGATTGAAGTCGCCGAACGAGAGCAGCTGCAACAAGGGGCTCTTGCCGTGTGGCCCAACGCGCAGGCGCTCGAGCTTCGCGATCACGCGACCCGCGCGCACCAGCGCGGCCGTACCGCTGTTGGTGCCGGACAGCACCGCGCCCGACAGCGAGTCCTCGTACGTGTACAGGTACGTCTGAAGCGCGAACGAGCCCATGCTATGAGCGAGCAGCACCTTCGGCACGCCCGCGTGGCACGCACCGATGTGCTGGTTCACGCGGTGCATGTCGGCCACGATTTTGCGCCAGCCGTCGTGGTCGGAGAAGAAGCCGAGGTCTTCGCGAGCGCGCACGCTCTGGCCGTGGCCGCGGTGGTCCGACGCGTACACGACGTAGCCGGCCGCGTTCAGCGCTCGCGCGACGTGATCGTAACGACGCGCGTGCTCGGCCATGCCGTGCGCGATCTGAACCGCCGCTTTCGGCTGCACGCCGGCAGGCAGCGGCCACTCGTAGACCGCAAGCTCGACCCCGTCATCACTCGGTAGGTGTGTCGTCACGAAGCTCATGACAACCTCCTGCGCGCTCGGGCGCGGTCACGCGTGATCACTTCCACACGATGTCGGTGATCTCGTACGTACGCGTGCCGCCGGGCGCGTGGACCTTCACTTCGTCGCCGACCTCGTGGTTGATCAGCGCACGCGAGACCGGTGAGGTCACGGAGATCTTGCCCTCTTTGATGTCGGCTTCTTCGGCGCCGACGATCCGGTAGGTCTTGAACTCGCCCGTCTCGATGTCTTCCAGCGTGACGCGAGCGCCGAACTTCACGCGAACACCACCGAGCACGCTGGTGTCGATCACCTCGGCGCGCGAGAGCATGCCCTCGATGTGCGCGATGCGCGCTTCGATGTGCCCCTGCCGCTCCTTGGCGGCGTGGTACTCGGCGTTCTCTTTCAAGTCGCCGTGATCACGCGCGACGCCGATCTCTTTCGAGATCTTCGGACGCTCGACCGTGGTGAGGTGCTTGAGCTCGGCCGTGAGTGTCTCGTGGCCCTCACGTGTCATCGGATAGCGATCCATGGATAACCCTCCTACACCGCGAGTTGTTCTAGAGCAACGTGGCCCGCGCCGGAACGGGCGGGTTTTAGCTTACGCGCGCCCGGGAAGCTTGCCGCCGCGCCGAGCCAGCCGCTCGGCCAGCGCGTCGTGGTACTCCTGGAGCGAGCGCACCGAAGGCGCGCGGTCGCGGGCGTCGTCGATCGCCGAGACCGCAGCCGCCGCAGCCGCCATGGTCGTGAAGTAGGACACACCGGCCTGCAGCGTGTGGCGGCGGATCGAGTAGCTGTCCTTGATCGCCTTCTCACCCGACGTGGTGTTGATCACCATGTCGATGCGGCCGTCTTTGATCAGGTCCACGCAGTGCGGCGAGCCGTCGCCCACCTTGTGCACGACCTCGGCCGCGATGCCGGCGCGCTTGAGCACCTCTGCCGTGCCGCGCGTCGCCACAATCGTGAAGTCCATGCGCGTGAGCTGCAACGCGATGTCCGCGATGGCCGGCTTGTCCTCGTCGCGCACGCTCACGAATACGTGGCCCTTGCTGGGCAAGCGCGAACCGCTTGCGAGCATGGCTTTACCGAACGCTTCGGCGAACGTCTCGCCGAGGCCCATGACCTCGCCGGTGGAGCGCATCTCGGGGCCGAGCAGCACATCCACACCGGGGAACTTCACGAACGGGAAGACGGATTCCTTCACGGCGTAGTGCGTAGGCACGATCTCGCGTGTGAAGCCGAGCTCAGCGAGCGTCATGCCGGCCATCACCTTGGTCGCGATCTTGGCGAGCGGCACGCCGATGCTCTTGCTCACGAACGGCACCGTGCGAGAGGCACGCGGATTGACCTCGATCACGTAGACCGCGCTGCCGCGCACCGCGAACTGCACGTTCATCAAACCCACGACGCCCAGCTCCATCGCCAGCGCGCGCGTGGAGGCATGGATGTTCGCCATGACCTCGGGCGGCAGGGCATGCGGCGGCAAGCACATGGTGGAGTCGCCGGAGTGCACGCCCGCTTCTTCCACATGCTGGAGAACGCCGCCGATGATCGCGACCTTGCCGTCGCACAGGCAGTCCACGTCGACCTCGATCGCGTCTTCCAAGTACTCGTCGATCAGGATCGTCGGCTGCTCTTGCTCCTCGATCGCTTCGAACGCGATGCGCATGTAGCGCTCGAGATCCGGACGCGAGCGCACCACTTCCATCGCTCGTCCACCGAGCACGTAGCTTGGACGAACCACGACCGGGAAGCCGAGCGCTTCCGCCTGCTTCTTGGCTTCCTCGATGCCGCGCGCGATCACGCCGCGCGGGCGGCGCAGGTGCAGCTTCTCGAGCAGCGCTTCGAAGCGCTCGCGATCCTCCGCGCGATCGATGGCATCGGCCTGCGTGCCCAGGATCTTCACGCCGGCGCGCGACAGCGGCACCGCAAGCTTGAGCGGCGTCTGGCCGCCGAACTGCACGATCACCGCATCGGGCTTCTCGACGTCGACGATGTTCATCACGTCCTCGAACGTGAGCGGCTCGAAGTACAGCCGATCGCTGGTGTCGTAGTCGGTCGATACCGTCTCGGGGTTGCAGTTGACCATGATGGTCTCGATGCCGACCTCGCGCAGCGCGAACGACGCGTGCACGCAGCAGTAGTCGAACTCGATGCCCTGGCCGATGCGGTTGGGACCGCCGCCCAGGATCATGACCTTCTTGTTCTTGGTCGGCTCGGCCTCGGTCTGCGAGCCCCAGGTCGAGTACATGTACGGTGTCAGCGCTTTGAACTCGGCCGCGCAGCTGTCCACGCGCGCATACACGGGCGTGACGCCGAGCTCCTTGCGCAGCGTGCGGATCTCGGCGGGCGTCTTGCCCACCCACGCTGCAATCGACGTGTCGGAGAAGCCCATCGTCTTCACGTGGCGCAGCGTGTCGGCGTCGAGCTTGCCGGCCTCTCTACCACCGCCGAGAGCCGCAGGCTGCTCGGCGGATGGATGAAGAGCCTTGAGCTTCTTCTCTTCGCCGAGGATCTCGACCAGCTGCGCCATGAACCACGGGTCGACCGCGGTAGCTTTGCACGCCTCTTCGGCGGTCGCGCCCACGCGCAGCGCATCCGCGATGTAAAACAAGCGCTCCCCGAGCGGCGTCTTGATGATGTCGAGCAGCGCCGTCTTCAGCACGGCGTCGCTCGGCAGCTGTGCATCCGGCTCGCAGCGCGGCGGGCTCGCGGTCACGCTGCCGTCGTCACCGACGTTGCGCAGCAGCTCCGCGAGCTTCACGTAGTCCACTTTGCCGAGCAGCGAGGCCAAGCCGTCGCGACCCGTCTCCAGCGAACGACACGCCTTGAGCAGCGACTGCTTGAACGTGCGGCCGATCGCCATCGACTCGCCGACTGACTTCATCTGCGTGGTCAGACGCTGATCGGCGCCGGCGAACTTCTCGAACGCGAAGCGCGGCACCTTCGTGACCACGTAGTCGATCGATGGCTCGAAGGCGGCGCTCGTGCCGGTGACGTCGTTGCGCAGCTCGTCGAGCGTGTAGCCAATGGCGAGCTTCGCGGCGATCTTGGCGATCGGATAGCCGGTGGCCTTCGACGCGAGCGCGCTCGAGCGCGACACACGCGGGTTCATCTCGATCACGATCACGCGGCCGTCTTTGGGATTGACCGCGAATTGAATGTTCGAGCCACCCGTGTCCACGCCGATCTCGGTGATGATCGCGCGCGCGGCATCGCGCAGGCGCTGATATTCCTTGTCGGTGAGCGTCATCGCGGGCGCGACCGTGATCGAGTCGCCGGTGTGCACGCCCATCGGGTCGAAGTTCTCGATGCTGCAGATCACGGCGAAGTTATCCGCGCGGTCGCGGATGACCTCGAGCTCGTACTCTTTCCAGCCGAGCAAGCTCTCTTCGATCAAGCACTCGTGCGTGGGGCTCTGCGAGAACGCCCAGCGGATCGCGATGTCGAACTGCTTTTTGTCACGCGCGATGCCGCCACCCGAGCCGCCCATCGTAAACGACGGGCGCAGGATCACCGGGAAGCCCAGCTGCGCGACGGCTGCATCGGCATCTGCGAGCGTGCGCGCCACGAACGAACGCGCGACCGACTGGCCGATCTTCGCCATCGCATCGTTGAAGAGCTTACGGTCCTCGGCCTTGTTGATGGCCTGGACGCTCGCGCCGATCAGCTCGACGCCGTACTTCTTCAGCACGCCGGCTTTCTCGAGCTTGAGCGCCAGGTTGAGCGCGGTCTGACCGCCCAGCGTGGGCAACAGCGCATCGGGGCGCTCGCGCGCGATGATGGCCTCGACCACGTCGACGTCGAGCGGCTCGACGTAGGTGCGATGGGCGAACTCCGGGTCCGTCATCACGGTGGCCGGGTTGGAGTTTACGAGGATGACCTCGTAGCCCTCCTGGCGCAGCGACTTGGCGCCCTGCGTGCCCGAGTAATCGAACTCGCAGGCTTGCCCGATGACGATCGGACCCGAGCCGATGAGCAGGATCCGGTGGATGTCATCTCGGCGCGGCATTTCAAGCGCGAGGTGCTACCAGAGCCGGACCCCGGGAGCAAGCCGTACGACTCAGTGCCCCTGGCCAAACTCCGCGGAAAGCCGAGGTAAAACGCGGGAAAGCAAGGCCGCGCCGCGCGCCCCGCGTGGGCTGAGCGTACAGCGCCGGGAATCCGCCGTGCCGCCCCGCAGCAGCGCCAAAACCACCCACAAACCGTCGTGCCCGAGCTCGTCCGCGAAGCGATCGCCCCACTCCACCAGGACCACCGCATCGTTGCCAATGCGCGGCAAAAGGCCCAGCTCATCGAGCGAGTGACGCGAGCCGGCGGGCGAGTTATCAGACGCTCCGGGCTCGAGGCGATACAGGTCGGCGTGCACGATCGGCAGCCGCCGCCCGGGCAGCTCGTGCACCAGCTCGAACGTGGGACTGGTGATGGGAATCGTACGCGGCACGCCGAGAGCGCGCGCGATCGCTTGCACGAGGTAGGTCTTGCCCGCGCCCAGATCGCCTTCGAGCACCACGAGGTCGCCCGGCACGAGCGCGGCCGCCAGCACGCGCCCAAGCCGACGCGTTGCCGCGCGCGTCTCGAGCACGACTGTCGCGGCTTGTGCGCTGGGCTGAGGGGCGGGTTCCGGCACGGATCGTCGCTCCATAGCACGACCTGTCGCCGTGGGCGTAGGCGTGGGCTTTCGTTACGCTGCCGCGGTGCGCTGCATGCAACCCCTCGCCCTGGTCGGATTCGTGCTGCTAGGGGCAGCGCACGCGCATGCAGACGCCCCGCCTCTGCCAGTCAGCGATCAGGCGTACGACCTCGACGTGCAGCTCTCACCGGATCAGCACCGCATCGACGGCAGCGAGCGCATCCGTTTCGTGAATCACAGCGTGCGCGTGCTGCACGAGCTGTACTTCCACCTGTACCTGAACGCCTTCGCCAACGACAAGACCGTGTTCATGCGCGAGGGCGGCGCACGCCTGCGCAGCACGAGACTCGGCGCGCGCGGAGGGATCACGCTGCTCGAGCTGCGCACCGCGGACGGCACGGATCTGCTCGCTGGCGCGGACACCGAGCTAATCGCAGGTGATCGCACGCAGCTACGGGTTCACCTGCCGGATGCACTTGCGCCCGGCTCTGCCATCGAGCTGCACGTGCGCTTTCGTAGTCAGCTGCCGGCACTCGTCGCACGCGCCGGCTTCGCCGACGACTTCCTCATGGTCGCGCAGTTCTTCCCGAAGCTCGCCCGGCTCGAGGACGACGGCACCTGGGCGAGCTTCCCGTATCACGGCCTAGGCGAGTTCTACGCCGACTTCGCGGATTACACGCTGCGCGTCCGCGTGCCCGCACGCTATATGCTCGCGTCCGGAGGCGACGAGGTCGCGGCCCGCTCGCGGGGGCCAGTGCAAGAGCACACGTTCATCTCGCGCAGCGTGCTCGACGTTGCGTTCGCGGCATATCCCTACTTCGTGCCGAGCTCGTTCAAGCACGACGGTGTCGACGTGCGCTTCTTTGCGCCCCGCGGTTACGATGCCGCGGTGCTGCGCCAGAGCGACGTGGTGCGCGGAGCACTCACGCACTACGCGCACCTGTTCGGCACATACCCGTACCGAACGCTGACCGTCGTGTTACCGCCGCGTGCCGCGCAAGGCGCATCGGGCATGGAGTATCCCGCGCTGTTCGTGTCGGCGGGCCCGTGGTGGGCGCTGCCGCGCGCCCTTCCCGACCCCGCGCAGGACTTGGTGGCAGCGCACGAGCTGGCGCATCAATGGTTCTCGGTGATGCTCGCGAGCCACGAAGTCGAGACACCCATGCTCGATGAAGGCCTCGCGCAATGGGCCGCGCTCGACTTCGAGCGGCAGCGCTACACCGCGTCTTCGTGGTTGCACGCGCTCGACTTTTCCTCGCACGAGCTCTTCGACCTCGTGCGCAGCATCTACCTCTCACGCTCGGGCCGCGCACCATCGTCGCTGCTGCCGGCCTATGCGTACACCTACGATGACTTGGCGCGCGCCGTCTACGCTCGACCTGCGCTCGTGTTGGACCGAGTCGAGCAAACATGGGGCCGGGCTCGGCTCGAACACGCGCTCGGTGCGTACGCACGGCAACAACGCTTTCACCACCCGACGCTCGCAAACCTCTGGAGCGCCTTCGACGACACGTACGGCGCGAGCTTCGCAGCGCGTCAGCTGCGCCCTGCTCTCGCAGGAAAGAAAGACGCTCTGCTGAGTGAGCCTGCTGGCCCGCCGTCGGCGACGCTGACGGCACAACTGCTGTTCGTCGCGCAAGCCCTCATGCACTGGATCGGCACATGACCCGGCCAGCCTCCGCCGCCGAGCGGCTGGGTCACGCGGGCGCCGCGACGCTCCTGGTGCACCTGAGCCAGTCGCTGTTGGCCTCGGGTGTCGCGCTTCCCCTGGGCGCTTCATTCACAGTCCCCTCGTTCGGCACGCAGCTCGGGCCACTCTTGCTGCGCGTTGCCGTCTACACGGTGGCAAACGCTCTGTTCGCGCCCGCGCTGTGCATGACCTGGCTGTACGCGCTCCTGCACCCGACGCCTCTGCGCGAGCTGACCCGTCGCGGCTTCGCTCGTTACGGCCTCGCGCTGCGGGTGTCGCTTGCGTGCGCCACATGCGCAGGCCTACTGCTCGCGCTCGGTGTCGGCAGCGCCTGGCTCGTGCACCGCGCGCTCTCGTCCGCGCACGACGCACGCCTGCAGGACCTTGGCGCGCTGGCAGCCTGCCTCCCGACGCTGATCGGCTGCTCTTTTTTGCTGACAATTCATGACACCGCACGCGCGGCCGTCGCGCTCGACGTGGCTCACGTACGCGCTGCCTTGCGCGCTGGCTATCTCGCAGCGAGTGCGCGCGTGATCGTGGAACGCAACGCCTCAGGCGCCTTCGCGCTCGCTCTGTTCGCGCTGGGCCTCCTGGGTCCGCGCCTCTTGTTTGGTGCAGGCCCCGACGCCGGCCTAGCAACGCTGCTCATCACGCAGGCGCTTGCGCTCGCCATGACCCTGGCGCGCGGCCTGTGGCTGGCGCGCGCGCTCACCCACACCGAGCGCGTGCTGACGCGAGCTTCAGTGCCGCGAACCTGACAGCATGACGGCGGTCACCACCGACAGCGGCTCCGTCGGCGGACGCTGATCGTCGCCCGACTCGAACAGCGAACGCGCAACCGCCTCGAGCAGCTGCTCGCGCGGCTGGGCGGTCTCGCTCTCCCCCTCGGCCACGGCGACCGCGCCGACCACACGAATTTCACCGTCGTACAATCACATCGGCGGTCAGCAAATACACGACATTCATGCCGGCGGGCTGCCAAACCTCCACCTGCCAGCCGGTGCCGGCTTGAATCGCATGCAGCTCGACGCGCTCGCGGAACGTGTTCGCGATCCCGATCTCGCCACGCAGCGCGTGATAGATCGCCCGGATCTGGTCAGCTGCCATCACGTAGAGCTTGAGGCCGAGCGCATCGAGCTTCTCGGCACATTGCAGCGCGCGCGGCCCGTCACGAAAACAGTACATCGCCCCGAGC
>JADGRF010000256.1 GCA_017881055.1 Sandaracinaceae bacterium | reverse complement strand
CGTGCTGAACGTTTCGCGCAGCGGCTACTACGCCTGGAAGGACCGTCCGCCTGCTGCAAGGACACTGGCGGATGCGCAGCTGGTGGTGGAGATCAAAGCCGCCTACGCCGTCGGCAGAGGCGGCTACGGCAGCCCGCGCGTGCAGCGTGAGCTGCGCAAACGAAAGAGACGCGTCGGAAAAAAGCGTGTCGAGCGACTCATGCGCCGCGAGGGCATTGTCGCCAAGCGACGCAAGAAGTTCCGCGTCACAACCGACTCCAAGCACGCCCATCCCATCGCACCCAACGTGCTCAATCGTGACTTCACGGTCGAGCTGCCCAACACCGCCTGGGTCACCGACGTGACCTACGTCTGGACGCATCAGGGTTGGCTGTACCTCGCTGCCATCCTCGACCTGTGCTCGCGACGCGTCGTGGGCTGGTCCGCCGGAGCCAACAACGACAGACAGCTTGCGCTCGATGCACTGCAGCGCGCCACCGCTCACCGCAATCCGCGTGATGGCATGCTGCATCACTCCGATCGCGGCAGTCCCTACGCCAGCGGCGACTATCGCAGCGCGCTGGACCAACTCGGCATCGTCGCCAGCATGAGCCGCAAGGGTGACTGCTGGGACAACGCGGTCGCCGAGAGCTTCTTCGCGACGATCAAGGGCGAGATGATCGATCATGAAGATTTCCAGACACGAGCCGAAGCCATCGCCGCGATCGCCGACTACATCGATGGCTTCTACAACGTGACACGCATGCACTCGTCGATCGACTACATGAGCCCGATCGAGTTCGAATTGAAGTTGATGTCCAGACAAGAAGCAGCATAGTGAGACTGTCTACGAAAGCGGGGGAGGCTCAGAGCGCAGCGAAACGAGTGAAGTGCACCGTGCCGCCGCTTGACGGCTCTCTCGCTTTCTTGTCCAGTTTTACAGTGTCACGATCCTTTTGCGCCCTCGCTTCTAAGTACCTACCTATGAGCCGGCATAAACGCCATCCAGTCTGCCAGCCGCCCCGCGCCGCGTCACCCACCTGAGCAGCTACCCCCGCCGCGCGGAGGGGCCGGGGAGGGAGGGGAGGGGCCAGCGTTTATAGGGACTACCGCCCCTTGCGCGGCGCTTACGATCAGCTCGGTGCGTTGCATCGACGTCTCGAGAGTGCGAAGGAAGAGGAGCGCGCGTTCCTGGCCCGTGAGCTCCACGACGAGATGGGCCAGAGTCTCACCGCGCTCAAGCTGCGCTTGCAGCTCTTGATGCGCACGGCCGGTCAGGCCGCTGCCAATGAAGCCGCGCCCGTGCTGGGCTTGGTCGATGGTCTGATCGCGCACGTGCGCAAGATCTCGGCCGATCTGCGCCCGCCCCTGCTCGACGAGATCGGGCTCGATGCCGCTCTGCGTGCGTTCATCGACTCGCAGGCTGCGCGCAACGGTTTGCAGCTGACCGTGCACACGCAAGGGCTGGAGCAGCGCTGCTCCACGGAGCTCCAGCGGGCGTGCTTTCGCATCGTGCAGGAAGCGGTGACCAACGCCATCCGTCACGCGCAGGCCTCGCGCGTGGACGTTCGCGTCGCGCTCTCGGAGGGTCAGCTCCAGATCGTGATCGAAGACGATGGTCGTGGTCTGTCGAGCGAAGAAGTCGCGCGCAAGGCGAACGCTGGGCACCTCGGTCTGGTCGGTATGCGTGAGCGGGTACGTCTGCTCGGTGGCGAGCTCTCGTTGTCGAGCACGCGCAGCGACGCGCGTACCGGAGGCTGCGTGCGCGTGGTGTTGCCGACAGTCCCAGCGCTCGCCCAGGCTTGATGCTGGCTCAGCCCGCGGCTTCGGCCACGCTCGTCTTTTGCTCGACCAGCTGCGCGCGCAGCAGTTGCGACACGCGCTCCAGTGCGGGCGCATCCAGAGCGAACCGGGGTTGGCCGTCGTCGATCAGCGCTTGCGGCAGACTTCCAACGTGAGTCGTGGTCCGAGGATTACCGGCACATGGGCCCTTCGCTACTGCATCAAGAAGCTGTCCTCGACGCAGACCGTGAGGCTCCCGAGCGCCGGACGCGCTGCACAGGTCCCTAGCGCGGAGAGATTGCTCAGAGTCGCCGCGAAGCCCAGGTTGTTCCCCGGCGTACGAGTGAAGGTCGCTGCGCCCACACAGTAAGCAGCCACGATCTCTGGCGAGGTTGCAGCGAAAAACTGCACTCGCCCTTCGAGAATGTTGCCGCTGGCGGCCGCGTACGTTGGGTCGTCGGTGGTGAACGAGAGATTGACGTGCTGGGTGCCGATCTGCTGGGTACTTGTCTGTGCGTCGCGACCGCCCGCCCCGCGCGAGGTGATCGGTTCGTCGACGCTGTGGCCATCGACGAGTCCGGTCACGCGGTCTTGGCCGATTGTGAGCGTCCCGCTCACGGGTTGTCCCGGGCAGTGAAGGGCAGAGACTCGTTCCATGAAAGCGGCCACGCGGTCCGCACCTCGCAGACCACGCGCGTTGCCGTCCGCGCACAGCTCGCTGTCGCCGTACGGGTCGGGCGCCTCGAGCTGGAGACGGGCGACGATGAGCGTTGTGAAGGTGTTTGCGTTCGGATCTGCGGAGAAGTCCAACGACGCCCTGGCGCCGCCGTAGTAGTTCGCGCTGCTCAAGCCGAAGGTCACGCCGTAGTCTCGCGTGCCAGTGCTAAACGACTGGGCCGGATGCACGATGTCTACGGACCTGCCTTCGAGTTGCCCCGTGATGTGGACGCTATCCGCCACGCAACTCGCAGTCGCCCAGGCCGCGGTGCTCTGATTCGCCGCCGCCGCTGCGTCGCTCTGACTCGCGGCCGCGTCGCTGGCAGACGCGCGCTGAGTTTGCAGCGCAGCATCGGTGACGCGGCCGGCGGCCGCGACGCCCGCGTCGGGCACAGATTCCGACACGAGACGGGCGCTGGCGTCGCCGACGGCAGCAGGCGGTTTTGGCGCGCCGCCCGCGCGCGTGGACGCGCACGCGCACGCGAGTAGAGTGGTGCACAGACACAAAACCAGACGGCGCATGGCGTTCCAACCATAGTCGAAGCGCGCGGCCGAGGCGAGGTGCTGCGGCCGGCGAACGAGCGACGCATTCTGGTCGAGGGTCGCGTCGCGACGGACTGGTAGCGGGAGCTTCTACTCTGCGCACTTCCACGAGGAATTCCGAGTCACCCTTCGTGATGCGCAGGTCGGGCGTTCCACCTGCGGCCGCGGGCTCGAACTCCAGCGACCACCCGAAGTCGTTCAGCGTCTTGGCGAGGAGGATCACGCCCACGACTGCCCGTGCGTGATCGTCGAGAGGGCCGAACAGCGCACCGAGCACCCGTGCGCGCTGATCCTCGGGCACCAGCGTCGCAGCGCTCTCGATCTGGGCGCGTACAAGATAACCACCGCGTTCGGCCGACCATCGTGCCCATTGGTGCAAGAGTGAGGCCCCGAACCGCGGAGCCGCCGCCGCCTTGGCAAGAACCTCGGACGTGAACACGATCGCCGATGCCAAGGTCGCGTATTCACAGCCCTCGTCCCACGTTGCGTCCGCGAACGAGGAGCCTGTAGAAGGCAGACGCTCTATCCAACTGGGCTGCGGGCGCTCACCGC
Source organism: Sandaracinaceae bacterium (assembly GCA_017881055.1). Taxonomy (GTDB): domain Bacteria; phylum Myxococcota_A; class Polyangia; order Polyangiales; family JAFGIB01; genus JADGRF01. The sequence continues at coordinate 532 of JADGRF010000256.1, read as the reverse complement.
TCGAAGGCGGCTGAAGCCGTCGGGCTGCGCGGCAAAAGCCCCGCCCTCGCTGGCTGGACAGGTCGGCCTCGGCGCTTGCGCCGTTACCCTTGTAGGGGTACGGTTGCATGATAATCACGCGGGTGGAGATCACCAAGCGCGCGAAGAAGGACCTCCCCGGGCTATCACGACGAGCCGCTCACCGGCGACCGCGAGCGCCAGCGATCAATCCGGCTCAACCAAGCATACCGCGCGTTCTACAAGGTGAAAGAAGACGACCAGTCGATCGAGTTCATCTCCGTGATCGAGGCGAACAAACACAAGTACTGATGCGCGACGCCGTGTAGCAGCTGCCGAGGAGAGCGACATGACGACCACGAAAAAGAAATCTCGAAAGAGCGATGCCATGCGCTTCCTCGACAAGCTGATCGGCAAACCGCTCACCTTCGGCGGGATGCTCCAGACGATACGCGAGACCGACGGCCACACGCTCGCCGCGATGGCGAAGAAGCTCGGCGTGACGCGGGGCCACATCTGCGACATCGAGAAGGGG
>JADGRF010000255.1 GCA_017881055.1 Sandaracinaceae bacterium | reverse complement strand
GCACCGCGCGCAAGCAGGGCAACGACGTGCTCGACTTCTTGGTTCGCAGCGTGACCGCCCACCTCGACGGCGCGGCGCCGCCGCGATTGCTCGGCGTAAGCGCGGCGGCCTGATCAGCGCACCACCTCGTGCAAGCGCTCGCCGAGCGCGGCCACCTCTGCCGACGCGCGCCGATGTCCGCGCGCACGCAGTGTCGCACGCGCTGGCTGGGCGCGTGGTGCCGTCGACGCCGAAGAGAACGCTCGCTCGACTGCGGCCGAGGCTGCCCGCCGACTCGCCTCGATGTGCTCGCGCACCAACTGCTCGATCTGCTCACTCAGGGTTTGGTTGGGATCGCTCATGTCCGCGCAATCCCGCGCCTCGATCAGCTGCTCAACGTTCACCGCGAACGGTTACCCTTGTTGCACTTCCTGATATCGTGCATCTACTCAGCTACGTGGGATTTCTGATGAAGACTTCGAACCCTCCGATTGATGCGTCGCGCATCGAAGACTCCAGGGGCGTGCTGTTGGTCGACGGTCGCACCAGCGCGAGCCGCACCGCGGTTGCCTATGGCGGGGTGCTTCTGCTTGCGATCGGGGCTTTCTTCGCGGTGCGCGCGTACGGCCGCACATTGTCTGCGCCGCTCGCAGCCCCAGGCACGATGTTGCACGCGGCCGGCATCCACTCGCCGGTGTTCGCGAAGGTTCTGCTCGGCATCGCGACCATTGTGCTCGCGGCGCGCTGCATGGGCTACGCCTTCGACAAATATCTGAGGCAGCCCGCCGTGATGGGCGAAATCGTCGCCGGCTTGATGCTCGGCCCTTCACTTCTCGGTGCGATTTCACCGGGGCTCTACCACTTCGTTCTCGCACCGGAGGCCGTGCCGCACTTGGGCATCGTCGCCAATATCGGCGTCGTGCTGTTCATGTTTCTGGTTGGGCTCGAACTCGACCTCAGCGCGATGGGCGGCTCGTCTCACCTTGCGCTCGCGATTTCGCACGCCAGCATCGTCGTGCCGTTCGTGCTTGGTTCAGCCCTTGCGCTGGTGCTCTATCCCATCTACTCGCACCAGGGGGTCTCGTTTACGGTCTTCTCGCTCTTCCTCGGCGTGTCGATGTCGATCACCGCGTTTCCGGTGCTTGCGCGCATTCTCACTGACAGAGGGATGCAGCGCACTCCGCTCGGCAGGATTGCGCTTGCGTGCGCTGCAGTCGACGATGCTACGGCGTGGTGCTTGCTCGCCTTCGTGTCTGGTGTGGCTAGCTCGTCTCTACGGGATCCGGTAGTGACGGTCGGTTGGGTACTGGCGTACCTGGTGGCGATGTACACGCTCGCCCGGCCGCTCGTGCGCTGGGTGAGCGCCAAGCAAGAGGACCGTTCCGGGCAGGTGACGCTGACGCTGCAGGCGATGGTGATGAGTGGGCTTCTGTTCTCTGCCCTGGCCACCGAGTCGATCGGCATTCACGCGCTGTTTGGAGCTTTCGCATTTGGCGCAATCACACCGAACGATGGTCGACTCGCGCAACAGTTGCGAGTGCGCCTCGACGACGTCGTCGTGGTATTGCTGCTGCCCGTATTCTTTGCCATCACGGGCATGCGAACCCAGATTGGGCTGCTCTCCGAGCCGATCGACTGGGCGATGTGCGGACTCGTGATCGCTGTGGCGACGCTGGGCAAGTTCGGCGGGACGTTTGTCGCTGCCCGTTTTACCGGCTTGTCGAATCGCGAGTCGAGCGCGCTCGGCATCTTGATGAACACGCGCGGGCTGATGGAGTTGATCGTGCTCAACGTCGGCCTCGACATGGGGGTCCTCTCCCCCCGCCTGTTCACGATGTTCGTGTTGATGGCGCTCGTGACGACCTTCACCACTTCGCCAGTACTGGGCTGGGTCAGTCGCGGGCGCAGCTTCGCCGAGATTTCGCGCGACCAATCGGCTGGTCCTGGGGAATTGCTTTCCCCGGGTCACCCGCCCGGGAGCGGTAAGCGCTGAAAGGACTCGAACCGGCCCCAGCAAGAAGCTCCAACCTAAGGAGACGGCGAGGGGGACCCGGGGCGGGGGGACACCCGATCCCCAAGCCGCGTTTCCTCACGATCGCTTCCATTGATCATATGTGGCCGCGCGACCTACGTAGACAATCGCGTCGCACGACGCAGCGCGCAGCGCGCAGCGCGGGACCTTCCGCGGATCGACTCGTCGCGCACGGTTCCAGTCTGGGCGCGATGCGCGACCGCACGACGTGGTTTCAGCTTACGCTGACGTCGTGCAGCCGCACCCTCTCGCTGGCTCCGGTCAAATACCGGGAAGCACCTCCGTGCCTTCGATTCGCACCGCGTCGAGTCGCCGCGGTTGAAGGTCCAGCAGCTCGAGGATGGTAGGCGCAACTTGCTTCGTGCGAACCTCGGCGGCGACGGTCGTCGCCGTCAGCTTCGGGTTCGAGATCAGTAGGGCGACATGAGCATCGTCGTCTGCGAAACCGCCATGCTCTGCGAACTTCTTCTTGCTGAGCGAGTAGATCACACCGTGCTTCACCTTGACGATCACGTCGGGGGTACGCGGGTCGCGGGTCGGGTCACCGAACATGGCCGCGAAGCCGGGCGATGCCGTGCTGAACACGGTGTCCACCATCGGGTCGACGCTGGTCGGAGGCGCGAGCAATGCCGCCACGGCTGCGGGTGCGCCGTCATGGCTCTTCAGCCAGTACAGAGCGACGTCGTCTTCGATGTGACCGGCGAGCGGAGCAGCTGCATCTACCAGGGTCGCGACCGCGTCGCCGTCGACTCGGCTCACCAGCGATTTGTCGATCGGCGATTGGCCGTGCTTTGCGGTGACGATGATCGCGGTCGAGTCTAGGAGGCCGCGCAGTGATAGGCGAGCCACCATACGAGCGAGGGATGCGTCCGTGTGGGCGAGCGCGTCCGCGACTTCCAAGTTGGGCGTGCCGCCGGCGTCCAGGTAGCCACCGTGGCCGGTCGTGCGGGCGTTCTTCTGCGCGACGCTGACGGCCTGGAAGTTCATGCCGAAGATTGCCGGTACACCCGGTGCACGGCCTGCGGTGTCAGTTGCGCCTGCGAGCCCGTCGTCACTCCACTTGCCGTCGACCTGATTCAGGATCGCTTGCACTTTGAAGTCGTCGTAGACCTCGGTTTCGGCGAAGTTGGTCGTGTAGTCGTCGCCCGCAGGCGCGCTCGGGACCAGGTTCGTCGCGACCGAGTTGATCTCCGGCGCAAAGAAGTCGTCGAGGCCTCGGCCAGAAGGACCCGTGACGAGCTCGTAGGCCAGGTGCTTGTCCGACCATGCGGTGTGAAGCCCAGCTTCGTGCGCTACTTCGAAGACCGTGTTGACGCGGATGAAGTCGTGCGGGAATACGGGCTTGCAGCCGCGGTGCGTCTTTGCGTACGGGAGCTTGGCTGGATCGATGCGCGAGCGCACGACTTCGGGTCGATGCGTCGGTGTATTGTCGGTTTCGCTGCCCCACAAGCTCGGGAAGCCCGCGTCGCTATCCATCTCGACCGACTCGTCGTAGGCGACCGCCGCGCCGGGTGGTCCCGAGCACGGCTGCGTCGCGTTGTAGGGGAACAGCTCGCGCGCGTACGAAACGTCGTACCACCCGCCGTGCGTCGGCGACGAGCCACCGGTCGTCAACGCCAGCAAGCCCGGGAACGAGTCGCTGGGGTTGGTGGCGGAGCCGTCGAGGCGGTTCACGTAGGCCTGCGTGTACTGCATGCCGTGCGACGCCAAGCTCGCCAGCGTGGAGTCGGGGTGCGCCGCGATGAACTTCTCGAGATCCACCTGATGCATGCCATCGACGCTCAGCAAGAGCACGTGTCGCACGTCTAGGTCCTGATGCTTTTCCTTCGTGCGCGGCTCGTGTCGTGCGGTGATAGCTTGGGCACTCTCGACACTCGTAGCGTGACCTGAATCGACTTGCGCCGTGCAGGCGCACAGCACTGGCAGACACACCGTCGAGACCATCGTTCGTATGCGCATGGGTCGTCGCCTCCTGCGCCGAAATCGGCGCGACCATGACATAGCAGCGCCGCCATCAGCCGACGTGGCGCGGCGGTGAACTCGCTGCGACAACTCGAACAGATGTAGCCAAGAGCAATCGGGTTGCGTTCGAATCGCACGCTTGGCAGGCGGCCGTGAGGTGCTGCACGAGGGCTTGCTCATCGTCGGCTGCGTCGCGATGTGGCGGCCGCTCGAAGTGCTGCTGCAACGCGGTGTTGTCTTCCAGATCGAAGGGACCGCCGAGCGTGCCAGCTCGGTCAACGTGAGCAACAATGCCGCGTTGACCGGCGCTGAGTGACGCGGCGGCGTGCGACGGCGCGCTTTGCCAGACGCGCGTTGGGCTTGGGACGCCGCTCGAGAGCAGTCCACAGCGCATCGAAAAAACTCGCAGGCACGGTGGTCGTGGCCGTGGCGGCCAGAACCTCTTCTGCGTGTTCGCTCGCTGCCTCCAGCCGGAGTAGTACTCGTGGTTGCCAGTGACGAAGTACGTGCCGTGACGCGAGCGCAGCTGCGTGAGCAGGTCGACGCTGCCGCGCAGCTCGGCGACGCTGCCGTCGACCAAATCGCCGGTGATCACGATCAGGTCGGGGCGCAAGCGATTGGTCTCGGCCACGACGTGTCGCAGAAAGCGCGGGCCGATCAGCGGGCCGACGTGGACGTCCGACAGCTGGACGATGCGAAAGCCATCGAGGGCCTTTGGCAGGCGGGCCAGGCGCACCGCGATTTCAGGGGTGTCGAGCTCGGTGAGCGCGGAGCGTGCGCCCAGTGCACCGACGCCCAGCGTGCCGAGCGCCGCGCCGGTCGCGAACGCCCGTGTCACGAAAACACGGCGCGCGGGATCTTCCGGCGCATCGAGCCTGCCGCCATCAGCTGCGGGCAGCGGAGCGGAGACGCGCGGTCTCGCGCGGCACGCGCGGCGTGGCGAAGAGCGTGGCCGGAAGGCTCAGCGCGAACAGCGCGCTCGCCAGCCAGCCGAGCGCGTTCCACGGCTGGGGGACGCGCGCGTCGTGCAAGCTGCGAAACGCCACGTAGAAGTGGAGCAAGAAGAGCAAGCCGCAGAAGACGAAGAAGAACATCCGTTGAGGTGGACCCTAGCTCATGTGCGCGAGCTGGGCCCGGAGTACGAGGCCGAGGTGTCGTAGGTGGTCGAGTCGACCAGCGCGTAACTCAGCGTCAGCTGGATATCAACGCGCCATGAGCCACCCCATGAGCGCGCCGTACACGGTCGACACGTACGGGTTGGACGTGATCGGGCACGTGCCCGTCCGGCAGCCGATCAGACGTTGGTAGCTGAAGCCGAGCACGGCACCGCCGACGACAAAGAGTAGGATTCGTATGCTCATGGTCGCGGTCTCCTGTTCACTCGCTCATCGTCTGCAGCACGCGCTCGAGCTTGCTGTTCACCGTGACCGCAAGCTCGGATAGGGCGGGGCTCCGCTCGTTCGCGCCGAGCGTGGTCTGTGGATCGATTGCACCGAGCTCGACTTTCCCGTCGGGCCGCTCGTAGAGCACCACATTGCACGGCAACAGCACGCCCACATGCGGATCGGTCTGGAGCGCGACGAGCGCGAGCGTCGGGTTGCACGCTCCGAGGATGCGATAGCGACCGAACTCGGCGCCGAGCTTGGCTTTGAACGTCTGCTGCAGGTCGACTTGCGTGACGACCCCGAAACCCTCCCGAGCCAGGGCGTCGGGCAGCCGGCCGAGCGCGGTATCGAAATCGCAGGCAAGCGTCTTCCACTTTCCCGGGCCCACGCCGGGGTTTTCGAGTTGGGGGTCCATCGTCAAAGTCTCCTCCTTGGTGAGAGCCGAGTCCGGCCGTTTCGATTCCGGAAATCGAACGCGGCCGCTTTCGCCCTCGCCGAGGTCTCCGCACCGCCCATTCTGCGCGGACCCTTGCAGGAAGTGCGCGATGCCGGGGGGCCCACCGAGAATTTCGGGGCTGTCGTGCTGGTACGGCCGTTGCACCGGCTGCACGGCGGAGGCTGCAATGACTCACAACGAAGGAACAATCGATCGTACCGCTCGCGTCGTGCTGGGCGTCGGCATTTTGTCGCTCACGTTCATCGGACCGCACACGTGGTTCGGGCTCCTTGGCTTGGTGCCGCTGGCGACTGGGTTCGTAGGCTTTTGTCCTCTGTACCGTGCGCTGGGCATCAGCACGTGTCGGGTCCGCGTATGAGCGTCGCACGAGCTTTTCGAGCGCCAGCTGTCCACCGGGTCGGTCGGAGGCGATGGCGAGTTTCGCATGCAGGTCGAAGCCCTCGATGTGAGCTTGCCGTGGGCCGGTGCGCTCTTTGATGCGTTTGCGGGGCGTCGTGAGTAGCTCGGTCACTTCATCGGTCGTGGGTGGCGGAGCGGGGTGGAACACCAACTCGCCGCCGCCGCTGAACACGCCATCGAGCACCAGCACGTGTAGATGCACGTTGAGATTCGCTGCCGAGCCAAAGCGCTGAATGAACGTGACGGACCCCGAGCGGCCATCGCGGACGCCGCGGCTCCGTGCGCGGCTGCGATAGAAAGTGAGCAGCGCACGTATGAAGATCGCCAGCACGGCGATGCAGCGATCGTGATCGTAGGCGAGGCGCTAGCCTAACCAGTGCGGTAGGCTCAGCACGAACTGGCGCACTGGCACCGCTGGGATGATGTAGTCGACCAGATGCGCGCTTGGGTGAACAATGGGGGCCGTCCCTTGCGTTCAGCGCTTCGGGCCGCGACGTGCACGCGGCCCGGGAGACTCCTTCGCCATCTCCTCGCCGGAGCCAGCGTGCGCGGCCGCCTTGTCGATCGAACGCTTGAGATGCACCGCGTGTTCGATCTGGGCTAGCAGCTTGTCGGCGTTTCGGCGGTAGTCGAAATCGCGGAGGGCTGTTTCGCGTGCGGCGGTGCCGATGCGGGTGGCGAGGGCCGGGTCGCGGGTTAAGAGCAGCATGTGTTCGCACAGCGCGGCTTCGTCGCCTTGCTCGAGCAAGTAGCCGTTCACGGCGTGCGTGATCATGTCGGGGGTTCCGCCGATCTTCGAGCACAGGACCGGCAGGCCGCAGGCCATCGCCTCCATCACGGAGACCGGCGCGGCTTCGCCGAGGCCGACGCTCGGCAACACGAAGGCGTCCGCGCGCGCGAGCAGGCCGAGCACCTGCGTTTCGGAGAGTGAACCGAGCAGCTCGACGTGGGGGCCGAGCTGTAGGCGCGCGATCTCGGCTTTCAGCTCCGCGAGGTACTCGCCTTGACCTGCGATGCTGTAGCGCACGTCCGCACCCTGCGCGCGCGCCTGCGCGAGCGCGCGCAGCGCATGCACGTGACCCTTCATGCGATTGAGCCGGGCGACCGTCACGATGTGCAGTGAGCCAGCGACCCGCGCGTGCGTGGCTTTCGGTGCGAGCCTCGCGACGTCCACGCCCATCCAGATCACCGGTACTAGCGCGTCGGAAAAGCCGCTTGCCGCACCTGTCAGCTGCGGCGGGTACACGTAGTGTGTCTGAGCGCGCGCGCTCTCCGCGAAGTCGTGCGGGCAGGCGTCGTCGCTCGGGCGCCGCGTGGAGAGCAGCTGCACCTCGTGGCCCGCGTCGCGCAGGG
>JADGRF010000254.1 GCA_017881055.1 Sandaracinaceae bacterium | reverse complement strand
TGCGCGTGGAGATCGCCAAGCACCGCGCAGCACCGAGCGACGACGGTCTCTCGCGCGTGATGCGCGCCAAGCTCGCGGACGGCAGCACGCTCGACGACGCAGCCGCGTTGGTCGAGGTGCACCACATGTTCCTCGCGGGCTACATCGTGTTCGCCGAGTTCGCAGGCATCTGCCTCGCGCTCGATCGCGACAAGGGCCTGGCAACGCAGCTCGCGACCGAAGTGCGCGCGGCGTGTCCGAGCGGTCCGATCACACCGTCCGCGCTCGCACGCATGCCGCTCCTTTTGCAGTTCGTGAAAGAGGTCAAGCGTCACACGCCGATCTTGCCGTTCATCTTCGCCAAGGCGCGCGAGGACTTCGAGCTCGGTGGCTACCGCGTCCCGAACGACTGGATGGTGCTCTGGGCGCTGCGGGAAACGAACATGTGGCCGGCTTCGTTTCGCGAGCCGTCGAAGTTCGATCCGGATCGCTTTGGCGAAGCGCGCGCCGAGGACAAGACGAGCGAGCACGCGTTCGTGCCGCAGGGCGTCGGGCCGGAAACAGGACATCGCTGCCCGGGCCTCGACTACGCCACGATGTTCATGCAGCTCTTCGCGGCGCACCTGGTGCGCGACTACGAGCTATCGCTGCCCGAGCAGGACACGAGCTACCAGTGGAAGATCATTCCACCCGAGCCCAAGGCAGGACTTTTGTTGCAACTGACACGCCGCTAGCCTGCGCGAGCTCAACGCAGCGCGATGAAGTCGTGCACGACGGCTGTCGTCGGCTTCGCGCCGCCGTCGCACGCGAACAGCTCCGCCTGGTACTCGTTCCCTCGGGCACGTACGTGCCGTTCGCGATCGCCGTGCCCGCCAACCTGCGAGGCGGCCTGCCAGACCGGCAAGCGCGCCGTGAGCTTCAGCGAGTACGGAGCACCGGCCAGGGCAACCTTGGCCGTCGGTTCTCGGCTGCAACCTCTCATAATCATGGCGGTTTCTTCCGTGACCGAGACCGCTGAACGGCACACGGTCCATCACCGGATCCGCCGCCAGCCTCAAACTGATTCGACTTGGGCCGTGACCTCTGGTACGAAGCCCGCCCAGCGCCAGTCGCAGACCGGTCTCACGGTCCGGACGCCTCGTGTGGTAGTGTTTCGTGTTACACCGCGCGTACCTTTCGGAAGGATTTTGTCGATGCTTGGAGAGACCGTTCAGTGCAGGCCTGTTGAGGTTATCGTGGGTGACCGCGGTCTCGACCGTGCGATCAAGAACCTCAAGCGCAAGATGGCGAACGAAGGCATCCTTCGCGAGCTGAAGAATCGCCGGCACTACATGAAGCCGTCGATCAAGCGTCGTAAGAAGGAAGCGGAGGCGGGTCGCCGTCGTCGCAAGCGCGCGCGTCAGATCCTGCTCGGCGAATAGCCAGCAAGAGCGCCAAAGCAACAACGCCCGGAGCATCGTCGATCACTCGACCATGGCCCGGGCGTTCTGCGTTTAACCGTGACGCGTGACGGCCCTCCGCTCAGCTTGCCGGAGCGGCCTCGGGCGCGAGCTTCGCCGCCAGCTTCGCAGCCTTGGCTTGCACGTGCTTGTTGGCGTGCTTGGTGTAGACGGCCAGCGTGGGGTCGGCGCCGTGCGTCAGGGTGTATTCCGCCTTGGCGCGGGTCATCTTGTCGGCGGTCTTCGTGGTCGGTTTGCTCATCGGTTCTACTCTCTTCTGGCCTCGGCCATTTTGTTTGCTGCGGCCTTGTAGCAGCTTTGGCGCGCGTGCCCAGGAGAATTCCCGCCTCGCTGTATTGACAGCGCTGTAAGTAAGCGTTGAGCTAGCGGGATGAGCACCATGCCCATCGACAGCGACGCGCTCCGGGCCCGCTACGCCCAGGAGCGTGCCAAGCGCCTGCGCGACGACGGAAACGACCAGTACGTCGAGCCCAAGGGCCGCTTCGCTCACTTCCTAAAGGACCCGTACGTCACAGCTGCGCCGCGCGCACCCGTGCACGATGAAGTCACGGTCGCCATCATCGGTGGAGGCTTCGCAGGCCTCACCACCGGCGCGCGCCTGAAGCAGGCCGGCGTTCACGACGTTCGCATCATCGAAGGCGGTGGTGACGTGGGTGGCGCCTGGTACTGGAACCGCTACCCCGGCGCCATGTGCGACACCGCGGCGATGATCTACCTGCCGCTGCTCGAAGAGACGGGCTACATGCCGAGCCAGAAGTACACGCTCGCGCCGGAGATCTTCGCGCACGCCAAGCGCATCGCCACGCACTTCGGCCTGTACGACCACGCGTTGTTCTCGACCGAGGTCACGAGCCTCGTGTGGGATGAGCCGTCGTCACGCTGGATCGTCAGCACCAACCGCGGCGACACAATCCGCGCGCGCTTCGTCAGCATGGGTACGGGCCCGCTGCACCGACCCAAGTTGCCGGGCGTGCCGGGCATCGAGAGCTTTGCCGGTCACTGCTTTCACACCAGCCGCTGGGACTACGACTACACGGGTGGCGACGCGTCCGGCGCGCCGCTGCACGAGCTGGCAGGCAAGCGCGTCGGCATCGTCGGCACGGGCGCCACGGCGGTGCAGTGCATTCCGGCGCTCGGTCGCGACGCGAAAGAGCTGTACGTCTTCCAGCGGACGCCGTCCTCGATCGACGTTCGCAACAACCACGCGATCGATCCCGACATGTTCGCGGCGCTCGGGCCCGGCTGGCAATCGAAGTGGTTGACCAACTTCGCCACGTTGCAGACCGGGAGATTCGCCGAAGAAGACCTGGTGAAAGACGGCTGGACCGACATCTCCCAGCGCATCCGTGATCGCGTCATCGCCGAGATCAACAGCTCGGGCGTAGGGCCCGACACGCTCCAGCGCGCCTACGAGGCCAGCGACGACGAGAAGATGAGCGAGATTCGCGCGCGTGTGGATGCGATCGTGCGCGATCCCGCCACGGCCGAAGCGCTCAAGCCTTGGTACCGGCAGCTGTGCAAGCGGCCGTGCTTCCACGACGAGTACCTGCAGACGTACAACCGACCGAACGTGCGCTTGATCGACACGAGCGGCAAAGGCGTCGAGCGTATCGATGCGACCGGTGTGTGGGCGGCCGGCGTGCACTACGACCTCGACTGCCTGATCTTCGCCTCGGGCTTCGAGGTCGGCACCGAGCAGGCGCGCCGCTCGGGCTTCGAGACCGTGGGTCGCAACGGGCGCACGCTCAGCGAGTGCTGGGCCGAAGGCATGCGCAGCATGCATGGCATCCACGTACACGGCTTCCCCAACCTGTTCATCGTCAGCTTGACCCAGGCCGCGAACCTGATCTCCAACGTCACGCACAACCTGGTCGAGGCCGGCACGACCATCGCGACCGTGGTCGCACACGCGCTGAAGACCGAGTCGGTCGCTGTCGAGGTTACGGAGGCCGCCGAGCAAGCCTGGTTGCAGCTGTTCGCAGGCAACACTCTGTCGCTCTTGGGCGCAGCCGACTGCACCCCCGGCTACTACAACAACGAAGGTAGGCCCATCGGCCCGCACGAGACCCTCAACACCAGTCGCTACCCCGAAGGCCCCGTTGCCTATTTCCAGTTCATCGACGGCTGGCGCAGGACAGGAACGTTCGAAGGCTTGGAATTTAGGAGACACGCATGATCACGCTCTTGGATGTTCCGCTGTCGCCGTACGCGCAGAAGGTCAAGCTGGCCTTGCTCGAGAAAGGCCTCGAGTTGGTGAGGACGCGACGCTCAGCGCAACATCGAGCCTTCGAGCCTGCCGTGCGGACCCATGTGTAGCGAATACGTCTCGCCGCCATCGGTGAGTATGGGCGTGTCGCATGTGATCGGCGACACGCGGCCAGTCCGCGGCGGGAAATCCTCGTTGCCAGCTTCGAGTCCGTGGGCCAGCGCGGCCTGCGTGTAGAACCCACCGCGCACTCTCACGATCGCTCGCCAGCGCTCCGCGTCGAACAGCGGCCCGCGCGAGATCCGCTCCGTGTCCGACCACAGGCGGGCCAGCGTCGGGTCGACGAGATGAGACCTTCCATCGACTTCGCTCCCGAAGAACCCCGTCGGAAACAGGCGGCGAAAATGGCCGGGCCGCGAGCTTGGACACGCGGGCAGCAGCGCGAGAAACGGCTCGCTCAGCGCGAGCATGTCGACGATCTGTGCAGAGTCACCCACGGCCCAGCCGTACATGCCGATGTTGCACTTGGCCAGCACGACGGGCTTGCGCAGCTTGGGTAGCTGCGCGTGAGCCGCACGCACCCAGCGGTGGTCGACCCCGCCGACCTCCAGCACGTGGAGCAGCCCGGTGTTGCGAAAGTAGAACGCGCGTTCGTCGGCGACCTCGAAGCGAGTCGAGTCTCTCTGGATGTAGTAGGTCGCATCCCAGGTGCCCTTGCCGATACGCAGCACTAGCCACGCCAGACACGACAGCGCGAGGGCCGTGGCCACGGTCACCCGGGGGAAGCGACCCCCGATCGCCAGGCGATCCCGAAGTGCCAACGCAAGCCCACCCACGATCAGATAGAGCCAGGGGCTGGTGAAACGCCCAGCCATGTAGTCCGCTCCGACGGCGAGCGTGTACGCCGTCGACAGGACGACGGCCAACCACACCAATGCGCCCCAGCGCCTCGACCAGACGATGCCGCCGACCGCGGCAAGCACTAGGCTGATCGCAACCGCGGGATCCCAGATCATCGTCGCGACGTAGTAGTGCGCGCCGAAGCGGATGAACTCGGTCCAGTCGTGATTGACGGGCAGCTTGGCGTGCGCCGTGTTCGGAACCACGTCGCCAAAATACACCAGCGCGAACAGTTCCCAGGCCAGCAGCGGCAGAAGTCCGATCGCCGACAATAGCAGCAAGCGCACACGGTCCGCTGTGCCGCCAATCCGGGAGCGCAGCGACACGAGTGCGATCAGGCCACAGGGTACCGCCATCAGCACCGCGTCGAGCCGCGCCAAAGCGGCGAGCCCGGCGCAACAACACAGACCGAGCCAGGGGTGGGCCCAGGCCTGCTTTCCGTCCACGACGCCGGCAGTGAACGTCAGCAAGCTCAGCGCCAACAACTGCAGCAACGGCGTCTCGAGCCCGCCCGACGACCAGTCCATCGCGGAGGCGGAGCACAGCAGCAGTACCGATGCGGTGGCTGCGACGGATGCACGCCCGGCGAGCCTACACAACAGCACGAACGAGCCCACGCTGCACGCAAACGACACCAGCATCGCGGCCAGGTACTCCGAGCCGAGCAAGCCGGAGACGGGGATCAACACCAACGTCCACAGAGGGCTCGTGAAGTTCCAGACGCGTTCGCCAGGATTCCACGTCAGTCCGTGGCCCCGCAGGGCGTTCTCCACGACGCGAAAGTCGATGAACGCATCTTCACACGCCCAGGCTGTCTTGAGAAACGTGATCGCGAACGCCGACACGACGAGCAGCAAAACGATGCGCGATGCACGTCGAGCAGACCGTTCGGCATCGTGCGGCGAGCGTCCTGTCGGCCGCGGGATCCCTGCCCTTGGCGGCTTCGACTGCACCGCGCGAGGATGGCATGGAGGCCGAGCAACATGAAACTATCTTGGACCAAGCCGCTGCCGCGGCAGGGACGGTTACCTAAGCGCTTGCAGCGACTACGAAGTCGTGGCGCTGCGCCGAGCAGCGATGTAGCTTCCAAGCCTGTGCGCACGCTGCAACTGCTGATGATCAGCTCGCTCGTGCCGACCAAGAAGTGGCCGGACGTGGGCGTATTCGCTGGCCGACAAGCGTTGCTCTTGAGTGAGTACGGCGTGCGCGTGCGCGTCGTGGTGCCGCGCTTGTACTTGCCGCGGCGACTGCATAAATACTCGGCCTGGCCGGTGTTCAGCGAAGCCGACGTCCGGCTTCCGCCGCCGGTCAGCGCGCGTTTGGCTTGGTACTTGCGGCCTCCGGGCAAGCACTTCACGCGCTTCGAGGGCTTGGCCAAAGCGCTGCCTGTCAGCTGGGTCGCGCAACGCTGGCATCGCGAGGAGCCCGTGGACGCCGTGCTCGGGGTCGACTTCACTTCCGACGCCGTCGCCGCGATCCACGCCGCCGCAGCGTTGCGTGTACCCGTCGCGAATCTTTCCATCGGCTCCGACGTGATGGTGCGGCCCAACCTGTATCCAGGCTTGACCGCGTTGCTCGCCAAAACGATTGCGCGCACCGATCTGCCGCTCGGTGTGAGCGAAGCCAACTGTCGCGCCCTTGTGCAAGCTGGGCCGTGCCGACGGCCTCCCGTCTGCATCTACCTAGGGCGCGAGGCCGTTGCACCTGTCGATGCCGCAACGCGGACGCGCTTGCGTGCTGAGCTCGGCTTCGCAAGCACTGACCTCGTCGCGGTATTCGTCGGTCGCTTGACGGACGACAAAGGCATGCCTGAGCTGTGCGAAGCCATCGAGCCGTTGCTGCGCGAGCGACCGCAGCTGCGCTTGCTCGCGCTCGGTGACGGGCCACGCGCTCCCGCGCTGCAAGCACTGGCGACGCGCGCTCTGCGCACGAGCGCCGTCGTGCTGCCCGGCCGCGTGCCACCGAAGGAGGTCGCACGCTATCTGGCGGCCTGTGATTTCATGGTCTTTCCCTCGCGCACCGAGGGCTTGCCGCAAGCCGTGCTCGAAGCCATGGACCAACGCTTGCCCGTGGTCGCCACCGCGATCGGTGGCATTCCCGAAGCCGTGGTGGACGGCGAGACGGGCTTGCTCGTGCCCGCACGGCAGCCGGCTGCGCTGCGTGCAGCCATACTGCGAATGATCGACGACCAAGCCTTCCGCGCCAGCGCCGCCGAGCACAGCTACCAGCGAGCCCAGACCGTGTTCGACTCGCAGCGCAACAC
>JADGRF010000253.1 GCA_017881055.1 Sandaracinaceae bacterium | reverse complement strand
GCGCGAGGGTGCTGCGGGCGTGCTCGGTGTTGCCTGCTCGTGTTCGTGGGCTTGTTCGTGGCAGCTGACGGAAGAATTGCTGACCGTGGAGTGACCTGAGCGGCCTGCGGGAGGCGGGGTTCGGGTCCTGGGGGCTCGCGCGCGTGCCAACTCTAGCGACCCCAACCCGAGTTGGCACGCGCGGGCGAGTGCGGGTTGCGTCGCGTGAGAGACGGCCGGATGCGTCGTTGCGACCGCGACAAGTGCAACCCGCACGTCCCCCGGGACCCCTCCCACCGACTCCGCAGGCCGATCAGGTTGGATCCTCAACTCGACGAAGCAATCTCACCCAACAGCTCACGGCGAGCCAGCCGACTCACCACCACCACGCAGCCGAGCGTGGCCGCCAAGCCGAACCAGAACAACACCGTCTGGATCGGATCCGGCGCGCGCTCGGCGATGATCTCACTTGCGGCCTTCAAGCCACTGCCGATGTACGCGTACGCGAGCGTGCTCGGAACGATGCCGAGCGCCGTGCCCAGCGTGAAGTCGCGCAGACTCACGCGCGTGACGCCGAGCGCCCAGTTCACGACCGTCGACGAAATGATCGGCGACAGCCGCAACAGCACGATCACACGCATGCCCCCGCGCGAGAGCGCGCGATCGACCGCGGCCACCAGCGCATGGCGGTCCGCCCAGCCCTGCACGTAGCTGCGAAGCACACTGCGCGAGAGCACGCACGCGAGCAGCCCTGCGCTCGGCCGGGCCAGCGCGGCCACCAGGAAGCCGGGCACAAAGCCGTACACGAACCCGAGCGCAACGCTCAGCACCGAGGCCGGCACGAGCGCGGCGTTGGTCACCACGAAGAACAGAAATGCCACGGGCAGCATGCCCGGTCCTTGCGCACGCAGCCATTCGGCTGCGGTCACGATCGTGTGTAACAGCGCGTGCATCGCGCGCATCGTAGACGAAAGCGCTTTCGGCACAAGTCGCCCCTTGCGCGCACCGGCGAAAATGCTTTCATGCGCCCATGCGCCTCTTGTCCACCGTGGGCACCGTGCAAGGCCGCTTGTTTCTGATCTGCGTCCTCGTGTACTCGGCGTTCTTCACGACCAACGTCGTGCGCGAGCACTACCCCGCATTCAGCCTGATCGACCACGGCAACTTCCGCGTCGACGAGTACCTCGGCTTTCACTCCGATATCTTCCAGCACAGCGACGGCCACAGCTACATCGACAGCAACGTGCTGACCTCCGTGTTCGCCGCGGTGCCGCTCTTGGTGTTCGACCCTGTGCTCGACGCGCTCGAGCGGCACAGCAAAGCGAAGCTGCGCGAGCAGGGCGGTCAAGCCGACACCACCTACGACACCAAGTACAAGAACCGCCGCGAGATGTTCCGCAAGGTGAAGCTCGCCGGTAAAGACCTGCGCTTCGGTGCGGCCACGGCCATCACCTCGGTGTTCTTGACGGCGCCGATTGCCGCGCTGTGCGTGGTGCTGTTGTACGGGTTCTTGCGAGGTCGCGCCGTACCCGAGCCGCGCGCCGTGGCGCTCTCGCTGCTGTTCGCGTTCGGCTCGCCGATCTTCTACCGCGCTGCGCACCTCAACCAGAACCTGCTGCTGATGGCGGCAACGTTCGGCGCGTTTCTGTTGCTCTACCAAGCGCCG
This sequence comes from Sandaracinaceae bacterium, assembly GCA_017881055.1. Classification (GTDB taxonomy): domain Bacteria; phylum Myxococcota_A; class Polyangia; order Polyangiales; family JAFGIB01; genus JADGRF01. The sequence goes on along the minus strand of JADGRF010000253.1, from coordinate 18,598 downwards.
GGCGTGCCGTACGATCCGAGCGTGAAGTGCCGCGCTTGGGCAGGCGTGCTGCTCGGCCTGACCTTCGCGTTCGACTACTCGGGCGCCGTGCCCGCAGGCGTGGTGGGCGCGTACTACGTGGTGAGTAGGATCCGCGAGGCGGGCTTCATGCGCGGCGTGAAGGGCTCGATCCCGCTCGTGCTCGGCACGGTGCCCGGTGTTGCGTTTCTGCTCTGGAGCCAGTGGGCGGAGTTCGGCAATCCATTCACGCCTGCGCAGTTCGTGATGAAGGCGGCCCATTACACGAACGAAGGCGTGCGCGGGATGGCCGCGCCGAGCCTCGAGATCTTCACGAAGAATCTCGTCTCGCCGGGCTGGGGCGTGTACACGTTCGCGCCGGTCCTGCTCGTCGGCCTCGTACCGATGATCGGCAAGCCCGACGCGCAGCTGGTGGTGCCACACCGCGAGCGCTGGTTGTTCATCGTGCTGATCGCGCTCTTTCTCGTGTTCTGCGCCATGAATCGCTACTCGCTCATGCAGTTCAACACGGGCTGTCGCTACCTGGTCGTGCTGGTGCCGTTCATGTTCTTGCAGGCCTGCGACACGCTGGCTCATGTCAGCCCGCGAGCGCTGCGCATCATCACCGTGCTCGCGGTGCTGCATTCGCTCGTGATGTGCATGACGCGCGAGGTGAACAACAGCGAGCGCACGCTACGGGAACGCGCCGAGGCCGCCGGTGTGCACGAGTACCAGCTGCCCGACTACTGGTCCGTGATTCTGACGCAGACGCCAATTCCCGTTGGCTACCGGCGCATCGCGGACGAAGGCATTCAGTTGCCGTGGCTGACGGTGCTCTCACAGACCTCGAAGAGCACGCGGCTCAAAGGCCCAGTCTTGCCGAGCCTGATCCTTCTTTTCGTGTTCGGCATATGTGTGGCGATTTGGCAGCTCGGCGCACGCTACGAAGTGCGCGGGAAGCAGTAGACTTCCGCGCCCGGCACGCCGCTGTGAAGCGGCCAGCGCGGCCCGCACAGAACGCTGCGCGCAGCTTGTTTTCTGCTAGATTGCCCGCGCAGACGTAGTCCATGCCCGAGCAAACCGACAGCCAGCGACCAAGCAGCTTGCCCACGCACAACGCCGAACGACAGCCGCGCGCGTTTCGTAGCCGCATGCGCCGCAAGCTCCGCGATGCACGGCCCAGGCTGTGGAACGTGCTGACGGGCAACACCCGGGTGCGCTACGGCAAGCCGTGGCAGATGGCGTTGTTCATCACCGGCGTGGTGGTCGCGATCCTGGTCACCAGCTACATGGTGCTGATTGGCGACACCCCGCGTTGACACTGCTCGGTCGACGCTGGTTTGGTTACCAGCTCGTGCAAGCACGAGACTGGGGGTTCAGTCTTCGACCACGTGGGTCTTGAAGATCTCGCGGTACTTCTGCCACTCGGCGTCGTCGAAGCGACCACTCTTCAAGCACTCCACGGCGCAGTTGGCCATGAACAGCGCGTGGTGCGTGTTGTCGTGCGCGAACAGGCCTTGCCGGCCGTAGCTCGTGAAGCCCGGCAGCGAATTCGCCCAGGCGTCGAGCTTGCCGAACGGCTCTTCGTAGCCGTTCAAGTAGATTGGATAGGCCTGACGCAGTCGCCGCGCGAACGCGCGCACCGGCGGCCGCAGCAGCGGGAGCTCCAGCTTGCGAATGTCATCTGCAACCAAGCGGCCGAGGGCGTCGTCGTCCATCGACCAGATGTCGTCCTCGACGGTGCACGGGATCTCCGCGCACAGCACGGTGCGGCCCTTCGGCTCGGATAACCCAAAGTAGTTCTTCGGCTCGGACAGGCGCGTCATGCGCACGTTCTGCTCGGGCAAGTAGTGCGCGTCGGTGGTCGTGAACTGATCGACGTCCAGCTCGAGATACACGAGCACCATCGCCCGATAGTCGATGCGCTTGGCGGCCTCCAATACCTCGCTTGGCGCTCCGGGCTCGTACATGCGTGCGACCAGCGACACCGGCAGGGTCGAGAGCACGTGGTCCGCGACGAACGCGCGCCGCTCGCCGTTCTTGCTGGCCTCGACCGTGAACGGTTGGCCGGGCGCCTTCGGCGCGATCAAGCGCTCCACCTTGTAGCCCATGCAGAGCTCGGCCCCGAGCTCGCCCGCCGTGCGCCCGTAGGCCTCGCTGATCTGACCGAAGCCGCGACGCGGATAGTAAAACTTGCCGCCGCCCGTAGGCTTCACGATCTTCTTCAGCAGCTTGCCGAACGAGTTCGCCGACACACGCCGCTGCGCCTGGATGCCGGACAGCTCGCTCGGCTCGTGACCCCAGAGCTTGCGCGCGTACGGATAGTAGAAGTGATCGCAGATCGTGGGCCCGAGCTTCTCGCGCAGCACTTCGGCGAACGTCTCGGGTGGGGCCCCCCGAAAAGCCGCAGGCTGTTTCGGGGTTCTGGGAATAGCACGCAGGATCATGTCGCGGGCGGCGCCGATCGCGAACGCCTTGTCGAGGCGCAGGAGAAGATCGGGGCCGCTCAGCGGAAAACGCACCCAGCGCCCACGCAAGCGAATGCGACCGTTGCGCGGACGATCTTGAAGATCGTCGCCGAGCATGGAGCGGATGTCCGCGAGGATCTCCGGCTCGGTCGAGTGATGCAGCCGATGGCTGCCGTAGTCCAGGAACATGCCCGCGTGCTCGAAGCTGCCCGCGTTGCCGCCGAAGCTTTCCTTCTGCTCGATCAGCGTGACGCGCGCGAGCTTCTGCTTGCGCAGCCGATACGCAGCGCCAACGCCAGCAGGGCCTCCGCCAAGAATCACGACATGGGGCTCAGTCACGTTGGTGTCTCCGTTAAGATTACAAATCCAGCCGTAGCACGATCAGGTCGCCGTCGCCGACACTGCCGGGCAAGCGTTTCACTTCGTGGGCGTGTGCGGCGAGCCACGCCGACAGCTCGGGCGCGCGCGAATCGAGGAACGTGGGCAGCGTGCTCAGCGCATACGCGCCGGTCGCGGGTGTCGTGCCGTGCAGCGCTTGCTCCAGCTCGGGTACGGTCTTCACGCTGATGAAATCACTGCGGTAGTAGCGCGCGTACGGCATCGCGGCGAGCCCAGTCGTGAGCACGACCTCTCCCGGCTTGCGCACGCTCTCCACGTAGCGCTGCGCGCCTTCGTAGTCCTGCTTGGGCAGCGTGTACGCGCGCGGCAGGATCGCGAGCCAAGCCAGCGCGAGCACGCCGAGCGCGAGCCGAAACAGCGTGCGCTCGGTGCGCTCGACTGCCGCTGCCGGCGCGAACCGGGAGAGCCGCTGCGCCGACACCACGAGACCACGCACGACGATCAGCACGATGAAGCCGGCTTGAAAGAAGAAGAAGCGCGGCCACAGATGGCGATGCAAGCCGATCATCACGAGCGCGCCAAACGCGCCCGGCAGAATGAACAGGAGCGCGCGCGGCAGACTCTGCTTCGCGTAGGACAGCGTGCCGGCGCCGAGCACCACAAGCGACGACAGCAGCAGCACGGCGCCCGGCAGAAGGCCAAAGCCCAAGCTGCGTGCGATCTCTGCGAGCGTCCAGAGCGGCGAGGTCCACTGGCTCTTCACCTTGCCGTGGCCACCACCAGGCTGCGTGAAGAACGTGACCATGTCGGCCAAGAGCGGCGCATGCAGCGCGAGCGTCAACGCAGCGCCGAGCAGCAGGCCGTACAGCGGCCAGAGCCGCGCCTGCGGGGGCCGCGCCTCGCGTTCTTTCTTCCAAAACAGCACGTGCGCGTACACGGCTGCGTGCGCGAGCGCGACGAAGATCGCCGTCAGGTGCGCGTACATGCCGAGCGCGAGCGTGAGCGCATACGGGAACAGTGTGTTCTTACGTCCATCCAGCAGCTCCTCGAAGAAGTGCGTGCTCGCGAGCGTGAAGAACAGCAGCATCGTGTAGCCGCGCGCGTTCTGCGAGAACCACACGTGGTGATACGACGTGCACAGGAGCAGCGTGCCGATCAGCGCTTCACGCGGCGTCGTCACGCGACACGCGTACACGTACAACATGCCGATCGACGCGACGCCGAACACGAGAGCCGGCAAGCGCAGCGCCGCGGCGCTCTCGCCGAACGCATGCAGGCTGAACCACGCGCACAGGCTGTAGAGCGGGTGGTTGTTGTCGGTGCCGAACGTGGTGATCAACGTGCCGAGCGGCAGGCGCCCGAAGTCGACCAACGTCCAGATCTCGTCGAACCACAGGCCCGAGTCGAGCGGCCCGAGCACGCGCAGGGACAGCGCGAACAACACCAGAAGGCAAAGCGTGAGCTGGGTTCGTGACAAACCGGCGATCATCGCAGCGTTTCCACCAGCACCCGCAGAACGAGCTTACGAAGCGTCCCACTGGTTGCGATCGAGGTTGAGCCTGGCGTTCTGATCCGCGAGCAGGCCGATGGCCCAGATGATCAGCGCCGACAGGATGCCCATGATCGCGCTCTCGGACAGGTTGTCGAGCGTGATGTCGTACGCAAACTTGGCCATGCCGGCGACGAACGGAATCAACCCGAGCGGCAGGAACACCTTGAGCGGGTTGAACAGCACCATCACGCGCAGGATCAGCATCAAGAACTCGTACGCGTGACCGGGACGAATCTTCGAGACGCCCACGCGCTTGGCGTAGTTGATCGGCGAGAACATCACGCTCAGGCCGTTGCTCATGAGCGAGAGCGTGATCGTGGTGGTGAACGAAAAGCCGTTCGGCAAGATGTGCACGAAGCGCTTCACGTGCGCCTTGCGCATCAAGCGCAGGCCCGAGTTCAGATCGGGAATGTGCTGACCAACCAGATACGACGACAGGCGGTTGAGCACCCACTTGGCCGGGCGACGCGACAGCGGGATGTGCACGTCCGAGCCCGTGCGCGAGCCCACGACCATGTCGTATTGACCGCGCAGCGCGTACAGCACGGGGATCTGATCCGCCGGGTAGGTGCCGTCCGCGTCGGTGATCATCACGAATTCGGAGCGCGCCTTGGCGATGCCGCGCTTCAACGCCGCACCGTAGCCCCGGTTCTGCGGCTGACGCAGCACGATGCAGTCCTTGGTCGACGCGATCTCGAAGGTCTTGTCGCGGCTGCCGTCGTCGACCACGATCACTTCGTAGGAGAGGCCGGTGGGGCGCATCACCTCGTGAATGTGATCGACCTCGGGACCGATCGCGTTCTCTTCGTTGAACGCCGGAATGATGATGCTGAGGTCGAGGCCGCCCGACTGCAAGGACAAGCCTCCAGCGGAACCGTCACCCAGCGGCAGGCTCGGCAGATCTCCGGTCATAAGTCCCACGCGTGGCAAAGTATCGTCCAAGGGGCCCCTGTGCATGTCTCACGCGTTTCCGGCGGCAATCGCCTCACGCTTCTCTGCGAGCACATCCGAGATGATCGTCTCGAGCGTGATCTTCGGGCGGAAGCCGATCGCCTTCTCGAGCTTGGTGCAGTCGGGGATGCGGCGGTTCATGTCTTCGAAGCCTTCGCCGTACGCCTTGTCGTAGTCGATCTGCACGATCTTGGAGCTCGAGCCCGCGGCGTCGCGGATGGCTTCGGCCAGGCCCCGGATCGAGATCTCGCGGTCGGCGCCGACGTTGAACACTTCGCCGTAGACGTTCGGCGTCTGGATCAAGCGCGTGATCGCCTCGACCGCATCGCGCACGTGCCCGAAGCAGCGGCTCTGATCACCCGTTCCGTACACGGTGATGTCTTGGTTCTTCAGCGCCTGCAGCGCGAAGTTCGGAACCACCATGCCGTAGCGACCGGTCTGGCGCGGACCGACCGTGTTGAAGAACCGGCACAGGATGGTCGGCACCTTCTTCTCGCGGAAATAGGCGAGCGCGAGCCACTCGTCGAGCGCCTTCGAGCAAGCGTAGGCCCAGCGCGAGTGCGTGGTCGGCCCGAGCACCAGGTCGTGGTCTTCGCGAAAGGGCAGGCGCGTGCTCTTGCCGTAGACCTCGGACGTGGAAGCCACGAGCACGGGCTTCTGCTTCTTGGCCGCCGCGTTCAGCACGACCTCGGTGCCATGCACGTTAGTCTGAATCGTGTGCACGGGGTGCTCGACGATCAGCTTCACGCCCACGGCGGCCGCCAAGTGCACGGTCACGTCCGCGCGGTCGACCAGCTCCGAGACCAGCGGCGCGTCGTGCACGCTGCCGATGCGGTACTCGTAGCGCGGGTGCTTGATCATCGACTCGATGTTGCCCATCTCGCCGGTCGACAAGTCGTCGAGGATGTACACGTAGTGACCGTCGGCGAGCAGGCGCTCCGACAGATGCGAGCCGATGAACCCGGCGCCGCCGGTGATGAAGACCTTCATGAGTGCTCCCTGCCCCCGCCCTACTCTAACGCAGAGCGTCTAACACACGTTGGTCGTTCTTGCGCTCGGCTGCGCGCCGGATGATGTCGAAGTAGCCCGGGACCACGACGCGCTCACAATAATGATCGGCGTAGGCACGCTCGCCGGCCTCTGCCCAAGCCTTGCGCTGGGCCGGATCGCGCTGCACGCGCTGCATCGCAGCGATCAGCTCGTCCTCGCTCCTCCACACCGCCCCCCCGCCGGCCGCCAGCACGATCTCCGGCAGCGGTCCGATATCGCGCGCGATCACGGGCGTGCCTTGGCGGAACGACTCGATCACGATGATCCCGAACGTCTCGTAACACAGCGACGGCACGAGCAAGGCCTGCGCATGTTTGTAGTAACGGTTGAGGTCATCCGGCGGGAGCCTCCCGAGGAACTTCACACGCGGGTTATTTCCAGCCAGCGTCCGGAGCGTGGCAGCGTAGTCACCGTCGCCCGCAATCAGCAGATCGGCGTCCGCGTAGCGCGAAAACACCGGAATCACCTGCTGCAAACCCTTGATCAGCTCGAGCCGGCCCACAAACAAGAAGTACGGCCGCTCGTGCGGTGAGGTGCTGTTCGGCTCGGCGCTCGCGGGAGCGGGGCGGAGAGCCGTAGGCTGCTCCGCGGGTATCGACGTCTCCGGGTCGGGCAAGAAGTACGGCAGCACATCCATGTCGAAGGGAAAGCCGTAGTCCAGGTGTTTCTTGCGGCTCCACTCGCTCATCGCGATGAACGCGTCGATGTGCTTGCCCTCGCGCTCGAGCAGGCCCGTGTAGCGCCAGAGCTGCGGCGGACGCTTGTGGTGGAGCACGCAGCGCAGGCACTCGCGGCTCGTGCACAGCTCGCGGCCATGGCGCCACAGCACGTGGCTCGCGCACACGAGCCAGTGTTCGTGCGCCATGTAGAGCTTGAGCGCAGCGCCGTACGCGAACAGGCCCGGCCCACCGACCAGCGACGCGTTGTGGAAGTTGATGACGTCGTAGTGGCGCGTCTGGCCATCGCCGAGGATCTTCGCGATCGCAGGGCCGTGCGCCCAGGGCTTACCGAGCTGCTGCGTCATGAGCAGCGAGAGCTTGCCCATCGGGCTGGTGAGAGGCGTGATCTGGATGCCGTCCGGATCCGGCAGCACTTCGGGATCCTTGCCGCCGCTCAGCGTGCGGTACGCGTCGCGGTCGTAGAGCACGTGCACGTGGTGCCCACGCCGCGCAAGCGCCTTGCACAAGCGCTGAATGCCGATGCCGTCACCGCCGAAGTTGTGCGGCGGATAGAACGTGGTGATGTGACAAAAACGCAGCGGACGCATGGCGAACGCTACGCGGCGCTGGCGCCGCTCGCTCCATGGCACTTCTTGTACTTCTTGCCGCTGCCGCAAGGACACGGATCGTTACGGCCCACCTTGGGCTCCGCGCGCCGCACCGGATCGCGCAGCACCTTGGCGTCGACGAAGTACCACTTGCCCTCGATGCGCCGGAAGGTCGAGCGCTCGTGGTGCTCGTGCTCGCGGCCTGCTTGTTCGTAGAGCGCGATGAACTCGACCTCGCCCTCGTCGTCGCTGGGGCCGCCCGCTTTGGAGCTGAGGATCGACAGGCCGTGAAAGCGTGCCGTCTTGGCCCACTCCTCGGTGGCCTCGCGATCGGTCTCGTCGCGGGTCGCCGGATCGTGCGTCGCCAGGATGTAGTCGACGTCGCCCGTGCTGTAGGCGATGTAGCGCGACGCCATCATGTCGCCGGCGGTCTGTGGAACCGCCTCGCCGCGCAGAAACGGCAGGCAACGCGCCTTGAGCGCATCCAAATCGAAGGTTTGAGCGGACATCGCGGCGGAGGATACAGCGGAACTGTAGGTATCTTCCACCCACGCGGGCGCGAGCCAGCGACCAATCGCGAAAAGGCAGGAGTTGCCGAGGCGAAATGAGTGCTACCTTGTTAGACGTAGTCGCGGTAGGACGCCGGGGCGCGGTCAGCAGGAAGACGCAGTGTTTCGACATCCCCAGGACAGACTTCCGGTCGCTCTCGTAGCGGCTCTCACGTGCCTCGATGTCGCGCTGTATTTCAGCGTCGACAACGTCGCAATCCTGTGCAGCTACTGGCTGCTGATGATCGTTCCGAAGGGCCTGATCTCGGCCTGGAATCATCATCACCAGCACTCGTTCACGTTCCGCTCGGCGTGGCTCAACCGCGCGCTCGAGATGAGCTACGCGATGCATACGGGCGTGACCACGCATCTGTGGCTGCTCCATCACGTGCTCGGCCACCACGTGAACTACATGGACCAGACCAAGGACGAGAGTCGTTGGCAGCGCAAAGACGGCACGCGCATGAACGTGCTCGAGTACACGCTGGCGGTCTCCGCCACGGCCTATCCGCGCAGCTATCAAGTCGGCAAGCGTCACCCGAAGCTGCAGCGCACGTTCGTGACGTTCGGGCTCTTGACCGCGGCCGTCGCCATCGCGCTCGTGATCTACCGCCCTTTGCCGGGCCTATTCCTGTTCGCTCTGCCGATGGTGTGCACGCTCATGTTCACGTCGTGGGTCACGTACGATCACCACGCCGGGCTCGAGACCAAGAACCCGTTCGAGGCCTCGTACAACATCATGAACCGCTGGTTCAACACGCTCACGGGCAACCTCGGCTACCACACCGCTCACCACTACAGGCAGGGCGTGCACTGGTCGCAGCTGCCGGCGTTGCACGAGACGATCAAAGACAAGATCCCGGCGCAGCTCTACCGCAAGTCCACCTTCGACGCGGCGCTGGCGGTGCTCGAGAACAACGCTTCTCAGAGCTGAGAAGACCCTGCTTGGGGTTTTGCTGACGGGGGCGGGCGTGGGTCGTCGTGCTCGCCGCTCGTGGCAAGGGCAGGGTCGGTCCGCGCTGGACGGGGGCTGTTGACTGTTTGTGTAGGGCCGTGGCGTGGTGCTTGGCGCGTCCGCGGGCCGGTGTGCACTTCCACGCCCGGCTGTGCGCGTCGACCCACGCCCGCCCCCTCACCACATCACGAGCTGAGTACGAGCTGAGGTTCTCACATGCTGCTTGGAATAGACGGGTGAACGACCTCAGTGCCGCTGGAGGTCGCTAAGCCTCTGGCGAGCTGATGCAGCTGACAGATATCAGGAAGCGAGTGGCGCTGGGATGGGCGGCGCAGGATGACGGAGAGGCAGTGACGCGCACAGCCGGGCGTGGAAGTGCACACCGGCCAGCGGACGCGCCAAGCAAGCGGTGTCAGCCCACAGGCGACGGTGAACAGCCCCCGTCCAGCGCGGACCGACCCTGCCGTTGCCACGAGCGGCGAGCACGTCACTGCCTCTCCGGCACCGTTCAAGTAGCCGACAATCCCAGCGCCCGAGCGACCTCGAGCCTTGATCGTTTCCATATACCGACGCGCCCGTTCTTGATCACGCCTTGAGGCCCCGCGGCCTAGGTTCTTCGGGAGCACCCGCGCTGCGGGTAGTGACCGGAGGCGCGCCATGAACAAGCCTAGGAACGGAAGGTCGATCGGACGCCCGACGTCCGCGCCGCGGGAAGCTGGGCGCGTGCTGCAGTTCCGGCGCAAGAGCGAGCCGCACGAGGGCGGCGAGCGGCCGGCAGCGGAGTCGCGCGGCCTGCCCGACGGCGTGCTCGCGGCACTTTGGCTCGGCGGCGCGTGGTTGATCGCACTGCTTCGCCTGGATCATGCCGTGGCCCGTCACGAGAGTTTCGGCGTCGACGTGGCGCTGGCGTTGCTGATCGCTATCGTCTGGCCGCTGGCGCGCTGGAAGACCTGGTGGCACGGCCTGCACGAGCTCGTGCGCCGCCGCACAGGCTAGGATCGCGCTCGCACGCGTATGTCCAGCTGACGAATCTACTACGGCCAGCGACCGCTCGCTGCGAGCAGGTCGAGGCGTGCGCGCCGCGCGGTGTCCTCGGCGACCACGACGGCCGTCTCGGCGTCGCGTGCACGTCGCTCGGCGTCGATCACTTCGAGGTTGCTGGTGGCACCGGCCTTGTACGAGAGCGTGGCCATCTCGAGCGCTTGGGCGGCCAGCTGCGCGGCTTGCGTGTTCGCCACGAGCCCCGCATCGCTGCGCTCCAGCACGGCGAACGCTACGCGCACCTCGGACTTGGCCTGGCGCACGATTGCCTCCTGCTGCGTGCGGCTCGCCGCCACGTTCGCTTCGCGCTCGGCCTTCTGTCCGTAGCGCAGACCTCCGTCGTAGAGCGGCACCGACAGCATGAGCTGCGCTTGCCAGCCGGTGGTGGGCTGCGTCAGCGAAGCCGGCGTTTGGTAGAACGGCTGAAAGAGGCCCACCAGCAGCGGCATGTAGTCGGTCCAGCTGTCGTCCACCACGCGCTCGGCCGCTTTGACACGGCGCGCGCTCGCGACCACGTCGCTTCGTTCGGTCGCTGCGCGCGACAGGCCCTGGTCCAGCGTGGGTGCATCGGGCAACACCACGTCGTCCTGCGCATCGACCGCAGCCTCGGCGCCGAGCAACACACCGAGCGCCTCCTGCGCGCGTGCCAACCCCGACAGGGCTGCTTCTCGCTGCGCTTCGCTCGTGGCCACTTCTTGACTGGCGCGCACGTCGTCGAGCCGATTACCCACGCCGCCCGTGAAGCGCGTGTGCGCGAAGTCGTAGTGCGCATGCGCGTTGTCGACGGCACGCTGCGCGACTTCACGCGCGCGGTGCTGCGCGACCACGGCCAGGTACGCCGAGGCCACCGCCAGCGCGACTTGACGCCGCACGTCGTCGCCGCTGCGGCGCACGATCTCGACGTTGTCCTTGGCGTGACCGGTCTGCACCCAGCGCTGCGGCGCGATCAGGGGCACGCTCAACAGCAGGTTCGCAGACAGCTGGTTCTCGCCGGCGATCACGCGCGTACCCAGCTTGCGGTCGCCGTCGAGCCGCGTGTAGATCGCGTTGCCGTTCAGGGTCGGGTAGCTCGCGGCCCGCGCTTCTCGCACCAGCGCTTCGGCACGAGCGATCTCGGTCTGTGCCAGGTCCATGCGCGGCTCACGCTGCAAGGCGAGCGTGATCGCGTCTTGTAGGCCAATGCGAGTCGGCGCAGCTGTTGGCGTCGCGGACCGCACATCCGTGGTTCCAGCTGACGGCGTTGCATCCTGCGCGCTCACCTGCGCGCTCGTCAATACCGTGGCGCAAGCCAGCACGGCTCTGCCGATCTCAAACCGCATGCGAGCCTCCGGCGGTGGCGGCCGGGTGCGCGCCCGACTCTGCCGCGTCGTCTTCGTCCGGTGCGGCACGCTTGGCGAAGCGGTCGAGCAACGTGTACAGCGACGGCACCAGGAACAGCGTGAACACCGTCGATACGGTAAGCCCACCGATCACCGCGCGCGCCAGCGGTAGGTTGGTCTCGCTGCCCTCGCCCAGGCCCGCCGCCATCGGCAAAAGGCCGAAGATCGTGGCGATCGTGGTCATCAGGATCGGACGCAAGCGCGTGCGACCGGCCTCTACGGTAGCCTCGATCAACGGCTTGCCGCGCGAGCGCAGCACGTTCGCGAAGTCTACCAACAGCACGCCATTCGAGACCACGATGCCCACCATCATGATGATACCCATGAAGCTGTTCACGTTCAGCGTGGTGTCGGTGAGATAGAGCGCGAGAAATACACCCGACACGCCGAGCGGCACGCTGAACATGATCACGAGCGGATCGATCAGCGAACGAAACTGCGAGGCGAGCACCATGTACACGAGCGCCAGCGCCATCAAGGCGGCGAGCGACAGGCCGCGAAACGCTTTTTCTTGCTCGATCGTCTGACCGCCGAGCGACACCGTGAAGCCATCCGGCGCAGGCAGCTCCGCGAGTGCCTTGCGCGTGGCGTCACTTGCAGCTCCGAGACTCTTGCCCGGCGCGAGGTTCGCGGTGATGTGGATGATGCGCTGCAGGTACTTGCGGTCGATCATGACCGGACCGCTGTTGCGCTTGATCTGCGCCAGCGTGTCGAGCGAGACCATGCTGCCCGAGGGCGTGCGCAGCGCGACATCCTTCAAGTCGTTCACGTGCGTGCGGAACTCGTCATCCAAGCGGACGTTCACGAAGTACGAGTTGCCGCTCTGCGGATCGGTGAACGGGATCGGCGAGAACTCGGTGTTGCCATGCAGGCTGGTCAGCACGGTCTGCGCCACGTCTTGCTCGCTGACGCCCAGCATGCCGGCCTTCTGGCGGTCGACCACCACGTCGAGCTCGGGCGAGTTCTCTTCACGCGAGATCTGCACGTCGGTGAGCAGCGGCGTACCGTCTTTGTCAGACGCAGCGCGCAGCTTGGGCAAGAGCTGCTTCGAGTACGCGCTGCCCTGGTCGAGATCGTAGCCCAGCACCTCGATGTCGATCGGCGCAGGCGAGCCGAAGTTCAAGATGCGCTTCACGATGCCGCCGACGAAGAAGTAGATCTGCGAGCCGGGGAACTCTTGGCCGAACGCCGCGCGGACCTTTTCGCTGGCGGCCACGTCCGAGATCGACCGCTCGACGCGCGGCACGAGGTTCACCTGAATGTTGCCGGTGTGCGTGCCCGTGTTCTGCGTGAACAGCGCCGTGCGACCCGTCGGTAGGCCGGTGTCCGAGATCATCGTGGTGAACTGCGGCGCCTTGCCGTGCGGACCCGCGGCGGGCGCCAGCACACGATTGACCACCGCTTCGAGCCGAGCAGTGAGCTGCTCGGTGCGCTCGACGCGCGAGCCGATCGGCGCCTTGTAGTTCAGCGAGAACTGCGACTCGTCAGTGGCCGGGAAGAACTCGGTGCCAATCTTCGACTTGAGCTCCAGCGAACCGGCAAAGAGCGCAGCGATCACCAGCAGCGTGAGCGCGCGGTGGCGGAGCGTGAAGCCAAGCGCACGCGCATACAGAGCGTCGAGACCGTCCAGCATGCGGACCAGGCCGCGCACGGGGGCACTGCGCTTTTGATCGTGCTCGGGGCGCAGCACGTAGAAGCACAAGAGCGGCGTGACCGTGCGCGACACGAGAAAGCTCATCGTGAGCGCAAACGCGATCGTGGACGCCAGCGGCAAGAACAAGTAGCGCGCGACACCCGCCAGGAACAGCACCGGCAAGAACACCACGATGGTGGTGATGGTCGAGACCAAGATCGGCATCGCGACTTCTTGCGCGGCTGCGAGCACGGCGGCCTTCCGACCTTGGCCGAGGCTCAGGTGGCGATGGATGTTCTCGAGCTCGACGATCGAGTCGTCGACCAGGCGTCCGACGCCGAGCGCCAACCCGCCGAGCGTGAATACGTTCAACGTTTGGCCCGTGAAGTACAGAAGCACGAACGTGGCCACGATCGACAGTGGAATCGCCACCGCGACGATCGCCGTCGCACGCAAGCTCACCAGGAAGATCAAGATCACCACGATCGCGAGCAAGCCGCCGTTGAGCGCCTCGTGCTGCAGCGCGGACACGGCCGAGCGAATGTACTGCGACTGGTCGAACGACACGGCGAGCTTCACGTCAGCCGGAACGCCGCGCAGGTTGGGTAGCGCCGCGCGCACCGCGTCGACCACGCCGATGGTGTTGGCACCGGGCTGCTTCAAGACGCGCAGGTAGATGCCGCGCTGGCCGTTGATGCGAACGATCTCGGTCTGGTCGGCGACACCGTCGACGGCATCGGCGACATCGGCCAAGCGAATCGGCGCGACGAACTTGCCGTTCACGCCCGTGCCACCCAGACGCAAGATCAGATCACGCAGCGGGCGCGCGTCCGGCACCTGCGTGTTGGTGAACACGTTGTAGTCGCGGTTGTCCGCGCGCAGGCTGCCGCTCGGCAAGAGCAGGTTCGCGCCGCGGATCACGCTTACGAGATCGAGAATGCCGATGCCACGCGCACGCAGCGCGTCGCGCCTGGCTTTGACGTTGATCTGGCGCACCTGACCGCCGCCGACGGTGGCGCTGGCCACGCCGGGAATGCGCTCGAACTGCGGCTCGATCACGTTGTACGCGAGATCGTAGAGCTCTTTTTCACCGAGCGTGGAGCTGGACGCGGCGATCTGCACGACCGGGATGTTCGTGATGTCGAACTTGACGATGAACGGCTGCGCGATACCGGGTGGCAACTGATTCAAGATCTGCCCGATACGCTGCGAGACCTCGAACTGCGCGTTGTCGAGGTTCGTGCCGAAGTTGAACCAGACGCTGATCAGAGACGCGCCCTGCTTCGACTGGCTCTCGACGCGGTCGACACCGGGCGACGCACCGACGGCGCGCTCGATCGGCTGCGTGATCGACTTCTCGACGTCACCGGGACCGGCGCCCGTATAGAACGTGGCGACGCGGATCACGGGCACGGTGATGTCCGGGAACAGGTCGACACTCAGGCGCGACAGCGAGACCGCGCCGAGCACGACCGCCATCAGCGACATCATCAGAATCAGAACCGGGTTGCGTAGCGCGAGCCTGGTGAGCCACATGGAACGACCCGCCTATTTCTGTTGTTCCGTGGCCGCAGCGAGCTTCTGACCCGAGTACGGATCGACGTCGCGCGTGACGCGCACCTTCGCGCCATCCGAGAGACCGTCGGCGCCCGCGGTCACCACGTCTTCACCGACGCGCACACCGCCCGTGATCTCGAGCCATGTGCCCGTGTCCACGCCGGTCGTGACCTTGCGCCGCGTCACCTTGGGCTCAGGACCGGGGGCGACCACGAACACGTAGCGGTCCTCGCCCGTGATCTGAATCGCGCTCGCCGGCAGCACGGCGGCTCCGGGATGCGTCTCGAGCACGATCGAACCGTAGCCGTACATGCCGGGACGCAGCTCGCCGGCCGGATTCTCCAGCTGAATCTCGGCTTCCAACGTGCGCGTGCTGGGATCGAACGTGGGCGCCATGCGCACGACGCGGCCGAGAAAGCTCTTGCCTGGCAAGCCGTCGAGCTCGACGTGCGCGTCTTTGCCGACGCGGATCTGCATGGCATCGCGCTCGTTCGCCACGAAGAACACGCGCAGCCGCTCGACGCGCGCGATCGTGATGATCGCACCACCACCGGGCGGACCGACCAGCGCACCGGGATCGAGCCTGCGCGCAGAGACTACGCCGTCAGCTGGGGACGCGATGCGCGTCTCGCCGAGCCGTACACCGAGCGCGCCGATCTGAGCTTGCAGCGCCGTGGCCGACGCCTCGGCCGAGGTCACCGCCGCTTCGGCTTGTTGCAGCTCTTGCTGCGAGACCACGCCGCTCGGCGCGAGCTGCTTGGCGCGGTCGCGGTTGGCCTGCGCGAGCGCGAGCGACGACTGCGTCTGCGCGAGCGTGCCGCGCGCAGACGCCAGCTGATCGGGCAAGTCGCTCGGGCGCACGAGCGCGAGCAGCTGACCTTTCTTTACGCGATCGCCGCGGTCGACCAACACCGCGTCGATGTAGCCGAGCACCTTGGAGCCGACGTCCACCTGTTCCAGGGGCCGCAGGTCGATCGGTGCGCGACTCTCGACGGCGACATCATGCGAGCCGACCTTCGAGACCACCACCAGAGGCGCAGGGCGCGCCTTGGCCGCTGCGCTAGCGCCACCGCCCGCAGACGAGCAGCCGAGCGCGGATCCGAACACACAGCCGAAGACCAAAAGCCGAGTTGAAGTACGCATGCCGGGTCGCCACGCTAGCACGATCGTTGTAGTTTGCAATGATTGCGTTTCACAAGCAACGGACGTACGTTGAATGGCATGAGCGACGGTCACGCCACGGATGGGCGCGAGTTGGCGTCCGAGATCGGGCCGCTGATCGCGCAGAGCCGGCGGATGATCTGGCTGGCTGCGGCCAAGCGGCTCGAGGCCGAGGGCCAGTCGATGCTCTCGTTCCAGGTGCTGGGCCAGATCGTCCGCAGCGGCCCACGCACGCAGCGCTCGCTATCGGATGCGCTCGCACAACACCCGGCGGGCATCTGTCGTCTGCTCGACGACATGGAGCAGGACGGCCTGGTCGAGCGCGCGCGCGACCAAGAGGACCGCCGCCGTGTGAACGTGGCCATCACACGGCGCGGTCGCGCACACCACGCCGCGCTCTTGCCCAGCATCCGGGCCGTGGTCGAAAACGCGATTGCCCCGCTGTCGGCGACGGAGCGGGAGACGCTGCGCGATCTGCTGCGTAAGGTCGTCGGCGCAGGAACCACCGCCGGAGCGGGTACCGCCGCTGTCGAGCAAAAGCCCGCACGTATAGCCAAACGGCGCACGCGCAAGGCGGCAGGCGCCAGCCGCGCGTAAGGCCTCGGCCCTCTGCTACCCTCGGCGCGTAATGGCGAGGTCGTCCGCGAACGTGCCGGGCGAGGTAGTCATGTCGAAGTGGCACGTGCCTTTGTTCGTAGCCACGTCGTGCACGAAGAAAACCGACCGATACGTCGCGTTATCGACGCGGGCAACGGCCTCGTGCTTACGTACGCTTCGATGCCCAAGCCGTCCGCGAACCGCAGTAGGCCCCCCGCCCCATTCGAGGCGGCAGGGAGCCCGCGCACCTCTTCTTCCTTGCCCGCCCCGTCCGCCCCTAGCGATGCCTTCCTCTTCGAGATCGCGTGGGAGGTCTGCAATCAGGTCGGCGGCATCTACCAGGTCGTGCGCTCGAAGGTGCCGCTCATGGTGGAGCGCTGGCACGACCGCTACTGCTTGATCGGCCCGTACGTCGAGAGCAAAGCCCCGCTCGAGATCGAGCCGACCGCGGCCACCGGCTGGCTGGCCAGCGTGATCGAAGCGGTCGAGCGCTCCGGCGTGAAGGTGCACCACGGCTATTGGCTCATCCAAGGTAAGCCGCGCGTGCTGCTGCTCGATCATGCGAGCCTCGCGCCGGCCTTGCCCGAGCTGAAAGCCGTGCTGCGCGCCGAGCACGGCATCGAAGCCGGCGCCGGCGAGCCGCTGCTCGACGCCGCCATCACGTTTGGTGAAGCGGTGCGTCGCGTGCTCGACGCCGCGCAAGAAGAGCTGACCCGCGTCGCGGCTCGCAAGCCCGCGGCGCAGCTGCGCGTCGTGGCCCAGTTCCACGAATGGCAGGGCGGTCTGGCATTGCCCGTGGTGCGGCGCGCACGCCTGCCGATCGCAACCGTGTTCACCACGCACGCCACGCAGCTCGGTCGCTACGTCGCGTCCAGCGAAGACGACTTCTACGAACGCTTACCCAGCATCGACCCGACCGCCGCCGCTGCCCGCTACCACGTGGCCGCGCAGCACGGCATCGAGCGCGCCTGCGCGAACGAGGCGCACGTGTTCACCACGGTCTCGCAGATCACCGCCGAGGAGTGCACCGCGCTGCTCGGACGCACGCCGGATCTGGTCACGCCCAACGGCCTGAACGTGTCGCGCTACAACGTGGGCCACGACTTCCAGACGTTCCACGCAAATTTCAAGCAGAGCCTGCATCAGTTCACGATGGGCTACTTCTTCCCGAACCAGCGCTTCGACCTCGATCGCACGCTGTACCTGTTCACGAGCGGACGCTTCGAGCCGCACAACAAAGGCTTCGACCTGTGCCTCGAAGCGCTGGCGCAGCTCAACGCCCAGCTCAAGGCCGTGCGCCTGGGCGTGACCATCGTGTTCTTCGTGATCACCGCGCGCCCGGTGCGCTCGCTCAACCCGCTGATGCTGGAAAAGCGCGGCGTGCTGAACGAGCTGACCGATGTGTGCGAGAAGATCGTGGATCAGCTGGGCGACGAGCTCGCGCGCCGCGCCGCCGCCGGCGAGCGCCTGCACCTGGACGACCTGGTCGAAGAATACTGGCAGCTGCGCTACCGCCGCACCCAAGCCGCGTTCCGCATGGAGACGCTGCCGCCGATCGTCACTCACATTCTGGAAGACGACCAGACCGATCCCGTGCTGAACCAAATGCGTCAGCTGAAACTCTGGAACCGCGCCGAGGACCCGGTCAAGGTCGTGTACCACCCGGAGTTCATCACGCCGGTCAATCCGCTCTGGGGCATCGAGTACGAGCAGTTCGTGCGCGGCTGCCACTTGGGCCTTTTTCCTAGCGCGTACGAGCCCTGGGGCTACACGCCGCTCGAGTGCATGGCGCTCGGCACGCCCGCGCTGTCGAGCGACTTGGCCGGCTTCGGACGCTACGTGGCCGAGACCTTGCCCGATCACGATCAGTGGGGCCTCTCCATTCTGCCGCGGCGCGGCCGCAGCTTTCACGACGCCGCGAGCGATCTCGCGCAGCGCTTGTTCCAGTATTGCCTTCTGTCGCGTCGCGATCGCGTCGAGCTGCGCAACCAAGTCGAGCGCCGCTCCTGGGAGTTCGACTGGTCACGCCTGGGCAGCGCGTACCACCGCGCGCACGACCTGGCGCTGGAGCGGTTGGGTGCGCGCACGCCTGCGCGTTAGCTG
>JADGRF010000252.1 GCA_017881055.1 Sandaracinaceae bacterium | reverse complement strand
GGTGCAGCAGCCGACATCGAGCGGCTGTCAGGCTCGTGCGCGGACATCCTCGCGCAGCGTGATGCACTGTGGACGTTCGTGACGCACGAAGGCGTCGAGCCGACTAACAACCACGGTGAGCTGGAGCCGCGAGATTTCGTGCTCTGGCGCAAGCGCAGCTTTGGCAGCCAGAGTGAACGCGGTGAACGCTTCGCCGAACGCGTGATGACCGCCGTGCGCACCGCGCGCAAGCAAGGCAAGGACGTGCTCGACTTCATGGTTCGCAGCGTGACGTCCCACCTCGATGGCACGACGCCGCCGCGATTGCTCGGCGTAAGCGCGGCGGCCTGATCAGCTCGCGCTCACGGGCGACCTGACGACGGACGGGTAGTAGCGCGTCTGGTGCCGCTGCCCGACACTGCGCACGCGACCGCTACGCTTGAGCGCCGTCATCGGGCGGTTCAGCTCGCGCCGCGACTTGCCGAGCGCGGGCCCCAGCACACTCATCGTCTCGCCGGGCTGCGCACACACCGCCTCGTGCAAGCGCTCGCCGAGCGCGGCCACCTCTGCCGACGCGCTCCGATGTCCGCTCGCACGCAGTGTCGCACGCGCTGGCTGGGCGCGTGGTGCCGTCGACGCCGAAGAGAACGCTCGCACTCGGCCCAGCGCCCACTTCGGGGAGCCATTTCTTCCTCCTCGCGAACTTCGAGAGAGGCGTCAGTAGATAGCGGCCTCGGAGGGCGATCTCCGGGGCCGTTGCGTTTTCTCTTCCACGTTTCCGCGACCTTCGACGCTCGGCGCTGCTCAAGAATCTGGCGTGAGGCGCCGCTGCACGCCGCGGAGTTGCCGCGGCTTTACGCCAGGCGTATACGAGAGCCGTAAATGCTTACCGCCGCCGACCGCGAGATCCGACTTGGCATCTGGAAAGTCCACATCCTCCATCACGCCGAAGCGCGTGAGGTCTGGGGGACTTGGTTGCTCGAGGAGCTCGCGGAGCACGGCCACGCGCTGAGCCCCGGCACGCTGTACCCGGCGCTCGCCCGAATGGAGCGCAACGGTTGGCTTCGGCGCACCAGCCGGGCGCCGCACGCGCGGGCGCGCCAGACGTTCCGCATCTCGCCGACCGGCAAGCGCCTGCTCAAGGAACTGCGGCGCGAGGTGACCGAGCTCTACGAGGAGGTCGTGCTCGACGCGGGCGAGGGACACGCGTCGTCATCTGCGATCCATCCGCGACACAAAAGCCCAAGGAGAAAACCATGAAGAGCCCGGAGTCCGAGCCCAGGGGTGAGCGAAGGACGTTTCTGCGCATGGCGGCGGCGACCGGGGGGCTCGCCCTCGTCGGGTGCGCCACGACCGGAGCGGCACGAGCAGGTCACCCGACGCCTGCCGGCCAAGGTGACGGCGAGGCAGAGGTGACGCCGGGCGAGGACCTCATGCAGGAGCACGGTGCGCTCGAGCGCATCCTACTCATCTACGACGAAGGCGTGCGTCGGATCGAAGCGGGCCAGGCGCTCGATCTCACAGTTCTGGCGGGCGCGGCCGGCATCGTGCGGCGCTTCGTGGAGGATTACCACGAGAGGCTCGAAGAGCAGCTCGTCTTTCCTCGGCTTCAGGCCGCGCATCGCGAGACCGCTCTCGTCGCCACGCTTCTCCAACAGCACCAGCGGGGCCGTCAGCTGACGGACGAGATCGCCCGACGCTCCGGCGCAGGAGCATCCGCCGAGTTGGCGCAGACGCTCCGAAGCTTCGTCCGGATGTATCGGCCGCATGCGGCTCGTGAGGACACAGTCCTCTTCCCGGCGTTCCGGGACATCGTCGGGCGAAGCGCCTACCGCGAGCTCGGCGAGCAGTTCGAGGACAAGGAGCACGAGCTCTTCGGCGAACACGGGTTCGAGAACAACGTTGCCGAAATTGCGCGGCTCGAGGCCGCCCTCGACATCGGCGACCTGGCGAGGTTCACGGCGCCATGAGGTCATGGCGTTCATGGCTCGATGCGTCGGCGCCACGTGCTGCCGTCTTCATTCGATTCGCGGTCGGCGTGGTCTTCGCCTCCGAGGGCATTCAGAAGTTCCTCTACGCGGAGGCCCAGGGGGCGGGGCGCTTCGCGAAGATCGGCATTCCGGCTCCCGAGGTGATGGGGCCGTTCGTCGGCATGGTGGAGATCGTGTGCGGCTCGCTGCTGCTCGTGGGGCTCGCGACACGGCTCGCGGCTTTGCCGCTCATCATCAACATGCTCGTCGCTCTCGCTTCGACGAAGGTGCCGATCCTGCTCGGCCACGGGTACTGGATCTTCGCGCACACGTTCGCCCCGAAGGCGGGGTTCTGGGCGTTCCTCCACGAGTCGCGCACGGATCTCTCGATGCTCTGCGGGGCGACCTTCCTCGCGCTCGTGGGTGCGGACCGCTGGTCCCTCGACGCCCGCCTGACCAAGCCCAGCACCGCCACCCAGCCCCAGGAGCTTCGGTGACCGGCAGCGCGCCCGACGCTCCTCCGGTCGAGCCTCATCGTGCGACCGCACGAGGCCTGCTCGAAGTCGCGGGCGCGTTCCTACGTCTCGGCTGCCTCTCCTTCGGTGGCCCGATCGCCCACCTCGGCTACCTGCGGGCCGAGTTCGTCGAAATGCGCAAGTGGCTCGACGACGCGCACTACGGCGACCTGGTGGCCCTTTGCCAGTTCCTCCCGGCCCCGCCAGCAGCCAGGTCGTGTTCGCGCTCGGCATGCATCGCGCCGGGCTGCTCGGTGGGCTCGTCGCGGCTGCGTGCTTCACGCTTCCGTCGGGGGGTCGCCCAGCGCGCGGCCGGGTCGACGAGCACCTCACGGTTGAACCGTCCCGCGGCCAGCGCCGCGCTCAGCTGGGCGACGGCGTCGTCACGCGCGAGCCCGGCCGGCTCGAGGTTCTCGAAGAGGTCGACGATCCACCACTCGCGCACGGGGCCGGTGGGGAAGCGCCGGACGCCCTTGTAGAGGCGCACGAACCGGAACGCCCGCCCGC
This sequence comes from Sandaracinaceae bacterium, assembly GCA_017881055.1. GTDB lineage: Bacteria > Myxococcota_A > Polyangia > Polyangiales > JAFGIB01 > JADGRF01. The sequence continues at coordinate 10,849 of JADGRF010000252.1, read as the reverse complement.
CCATGACGCACTCGCCGTCCCGGCGCATCGTGTACCGAGCGTCGCCTTGAGGGGTGTCGTCACGCCGAGGCCCAGCGCGTCCCAACGCTCGTTGCCCGTGATGTCGACTGCGCTGCGAACGCGTCGCATACCCGGCTTGACACTGTGGTGCCCATTTGGTTATGTGGGCACCATAGTATGAGCTTCGTTCGGCGAAAGCGCGGCCAGGTACTTCTGGTCCACAACGAGCGCGTTACCGGATCCTCGCGCGTGCGGCAGAGGGAGATCCATCGCTTCGCCTCACCATCGGAGCTGCAGGACGTGCTGACACCGAAGGGTTGGACGCGCTGGACCCGGGCGATCGCGTGGCGAGAGAACGAGATCGAGTTCGACTGGCCCGCCATTCGCGAGCGCCTCAGCGAGGAGCTCAAGACTTGGAGCGCGGCTCCCAGCGGCGCGAAGCATCGCCGCAATCAGAAGATCGAACGGCTCGCCGTAGGGCTCGTCGTGGAGCTCGCACCGCTGTCTCTCGCGAAGGTGTCCGACGTCGCTGTCGTTGAGCGCGTCCGCCCCTCGCTCATCGCCCTGCGCGATTCGATCAACCGACTGCTTCCGTCCGAGACCAAGACCGCGAACCAACCAACCGCCACGGAGACTCCCGTGTTCCAACTGACACCCGTCACGACCCGCGCTGCCGACGAGGCCTTCGATGAAGGAATGGAGCACTGGTGGGCGGCAGACCGACGCCGCGCCGTCAAGTCGTTCCGGCGCGCGCTCGAGCTCGATCCCCAGCACGCCGACGCTCACAACCATCTCGGCATAGTCAGCTTGGAAGCGAGGAAGCTGAAAGCTGCCGAGCAGCACTTCCGCGCGGCCATCGACGGCGGTCAGCGGCACCTCGAGCGCGATGGCGCCGAGGTCCACTGGGGTTTCCTCGAGAACCGCCCGTACCTTCGTGGCCTCGCGAACCTCGCCCTCGTACTTACCGAGCAGAAGAAGTGGGCCGAGGCGCTGGCCATCCACAAGCAGATGCTGAAGCTCAATCCGAACGACAACCAAGGCGTTCGGTGGTTGATTGGCGTCGAGTGCCTGCTCGTCGGCGACAACGACGGCGCCGTCGACGCCTTCCAGACGTGCCTGCACGAGGAGGTCGGATGCGCCTTCGGGTTGGCGCTGGCAAAGCTCCGTGCGCTCGGCCCTTCTGCGGACATCGGCGAGGCGCTGCTGATCGGCTTCGCCGCCAATCGGTACGTTGCGCCGATGCTCCTCGGAGAGACCTGGGAGCGCCTCGATGCGTTCCACGGAACCAACATGGCCGAGCCTGAGTGGGCACACGATGTCATCGCCGCGCAGGCCAACCTCTGGCATGCGGTCCCACGCGGTGCAGAGCTGCTTCGGTTCTGGTGGGCCGCTCCCCCGGTCGCGACGTGGAGGCGAAAGCTCGACGAGATCATGCTGCGCCTCAAAGACCTCGCGCCTTCCAACGAGCGTTCGGCCTTGGTCTCCGAGTGGAGCGCCCTGCGGTCCGAAGAGACGGTGCAGGCGCTGGTTCGCGCACTGCGCTCGGCGTCGTAGCGGGTGAAAGCGATTCCAGCGTCGAGGCCGGCAAGGCGAAGCTCATGGAGCGTTACTTCGACGCGCACGTGTACTTCGCGAACTGTCACCCGCCTGCGCAGCTACCCCCTGGCGGCGGCAACTACGACAACCCGCGCGACAACCGGGTGAAGTTCGGCCCGACCGCGAACGATGACATGTGCATGCTGCTGGGAGTACGCTGCGCCCCCATGTGGCGACCAAAGCACTACGCAGCGCTTGCGCTCGCCCTCGGCTGCAGTAGCGGTGGCGACGACTCAGGCTCCAACACCGACGCCGGTCCGATCGCGCACCGCGAAGACTCCGGAACCGGCCGATCGCCCGCCGCAGGCTCGCCTGCTCCCGCACCCGCACCCACGCCGCTTGCGACCTTGCCTCGAGGCACCTGCGGCGTGCTCCGCCGCATCACCGTCCCGCGGCACCTCTACAACGCGGTGCGCGTGCCGCACGCCTTCGCCGTCGTCGACGAGTCGGTGAGAGTGGGGTCACCTGCGTGGCGCGTGGTCTCGGACGATGGCGCGCACCAGGCGGCCTTCACCTCGATGACGATGCAACGCTCGACGATCGCGCTGTTGCCCATCGGAGCCGATCCGTTCGAAGGCAGCGCGGTGCTGCTGTCCTGGGCGGAGCGTTCGACGGATGGGATGAACCAGCTCACCACCGAGGTCGTTCACGACGCAGCGCAGCCGGGCACCGCCCAGATCGTCGGCGCGGCATTCGAGCGCGGCACCAGCGTTCAAGCCAACGCGGTCTCGCTCGACGGCACGCGCGCTGTCTTCCTCAGCGGCCACGTCGCGACCGACGATCCGCACGGCTTCCTGCTCGACGCCGCAGGCGCGCGCGTGGGCGACGTCGTCAGCCTGATCGACACCGGCAATCATCCGAATTTCGACTGTCTCGCGGCGACCGCCACCGAACACGGCGGCGCGATCAGCGTGACCACCACGACCGACTCGACCTGGCAGCTCGTCGAGCTCGCGGCCGACGGCGGCGTCGTCCAGCGCGTGACCATGGACGCGACCGAGATCGCCGGCTGTCCGCAGGTCCAGCTCTCGCGCGAAGGCTTGATGGTCGTCGTGCGCGAGCTCGCTGGGCGGGCCAAGGCGTACACCGCGCGTGACGGCGCCCTGCTGCCGATCGACGTCGGCATCACCCTCTTGCGGCCGGAGTGGTTGCCGTGGGTCGGCGAACTCGAGCCAGGTCGCTGGCTGGTGATGCAGGCCGACATGGACGGCGACACCCAGATCGGGCAGCGCGCCCCCGACGGTTCGTTCCAACTGATCGCAGGCGACCTCCCCGAGCTGCGCGGCGTGATCCCGTCCGAGCCGGGACGGCTGTTCGCGATCGAGGCCGTGGACGAGATGGTCCCCGACCACAGCGACATCCTCGAGCTCGGTTGCGCGCCCGAGTAAAAAAGTTCGGGCCGCATGTCGATCTCGCCCGGCCTCGTTCGTCGTGTTCTCAGAAGCGCTCAGAAGTCCGAGGAGGAGGGCTTGTGCTAGCTTCACGCCGCTCGATTCCTCGAACCTGCCGATGGTCTTCGCATGACTTGGTCCAGTAGCCGCGCTCGTCACCTCTACTCGATTCCGTATTGGGCGGACGGGTACTTCGACGTCGATGATCACGGGCGCATGTGCGCGCTGCCGCGCGGTGCGGACGGGCCGTCGTTGCCGCTGCCGGAGATCCTGGCGCAGGCGAATGCGGCAGGGCTGAAGCTCCCGCTCTTGCTCCGGTTCTCCGATATCCTCGGCGATCGCTTGCGCAAGATGCAGGGCGCGTTTCAGAGCGCGATGGCCGAGCTCGACTACACGGGCGGCTACACCGCGGTCTATCCGATCAAGGTGAATCAGCACTTCGGCGTCGCGGGCGAGCTTGCAGCTAACGGCGGCGAAGGCTTCGGCCTCGAAGCCGGCTCGAAGCCCGAGCTGATGGCGGTGCTGGGCTTGGCGAAGCCAGGCAGCCTCGTGGTTTGCAACGGCTACAAGGACCGCGAGTTCGTTCGGCTGGCGCTGATCGGGCGCAAGATCGGCCTGCAGACCATGCTGGTGGTCGAGAAGCCTTCGGAGCTGAACGTGATCCTCGAAGAGGCCAAGAAGCTCGGCGTCACGCCCGGGCTCGGCGTGCGCATGCGCCTGGCCACGATCGGCGCCGGCAAGTGGCAGAACAGTGGCGGCGACAAGGCGAAGTTCGGGCTGTCACCGCGCCAGGTGCTCGATCTGGTCGAGCGCTTGAAGGGTGCAGGCATGCTCGACTGCTTGCGGCTGCTGCACTTCCACATGGGCTCGCAGATCTCGAACGTGCGCGACATCGCGAGCGGTATGCGTGAGGCGGTGCGCTACTTCGTCGAGCTGTCGAAGATGGGCTGCCAGATCGCGTACATGGACTCGGGCGGTGGCCTCGGCGTCGATTACGAAGGCACGCGCTCGCGCGGCTTTTGCTCGGTGAACTACAGCCTGCATCAGTTCGCGCACACGTTGGTGCAGCCGCTCGCGGAAGCCTGCGCGGAGTACAAGCTGGCGCAGCCGCGCATGGTCACCGAGGCGGGTCGCGCGATGACGGCGCACCACGCGGTGATGGTGGTGAACGTGTCCGAGGTCGAGCGCGCGCCCGAAGGCGCCGTGCCCCCCGAAGCGCCTTCCGAGCCCCCGGTGCTGCGCCATCTGCGCGAGACCCATGCGGCGCTCGATCAGCGCCCGGCGCTCGAGCTGTACCTCGACGCGCAATCGGCGCTGGCGGAAGGCCACTCGCTGTACGCGCTCGGTCAGCTGACACTCGCGCAGCGTGCGCAGCTCGACGACTTGTTCTACGCGATCGCTCACGCCGTACGCGCGCGACTGAAAGGCGAAGAAAAGAGCCATCGTCCGATCTTGGACGAGCTCAACGAGCGCCTGGTCGACAAGTACTTCGTGAACTTCTCGGTGTTCGAGTCGATCCCGGACGTCTGGGCGATCGATCAGGTGTTTCCAATCGTGCCGATCGCACGGCTCGACGAGCAGCCCGATCGGCGCGGCGTGATCGCGGATCTCACCTGCGACTCCGACGGCCGCATCGATACCTACGTAGAATCGGAAGAGCTCGACAGCTCGCTGCCGTTGCACTCGCTCAAGCGCGGCGAGAGCTATCGGCTGGGCATCTTCCTGGTCGGCGCGTACCAGGAGACGCTCGGCGACATTCACAACCTGTTCGGCGACACGGACACGGTCAAGGTGCGCATGACCGCCGATGGCGGCTACTCGCTGCAACGTCAGCGTCGCGGTGACACGACCGACGTCATGCTCGACTACGTAGGCTATTCGCTCGAGGAGCTGCGCGCGTCGTATCGCACCAAGGTCGAGACCGCGAAGCTGCCGGCGAGCGAAGCGACGGCGCTCTTGGCCGCGCTCGAAGCGGGTCTGACGGGCTATACGTACCTGCAGGAAACGCCGCACGAGTGAGCTTGCACTAGCGCACTACTCGTACGCGGGTTGGGTGGGGCCGGAACCGCGTTGCCGTCTTGCGCAGGCGAAGGCCTCCGAGGGACCGACCAGATCGAGCGCGGTGATGCCGTCGAAAACCAAAAATCCGATGCGCTTTGTGCGAAGCATCATGCTTTGCAGTTTGCTCGCGGAGGCGGTTGTCTGAAAGGACATAGATCCGACGATTCGAGACGTAGCTCGCTGCGTGGCCCGCGCACATCGGGCACCCCTTGCCATCGCGGAATGACGTGTCATTCTGATGCGGAGTCCGCCCCACCGGAGTGCGCTAAGTGCGCCAAGTTATGGATTTAACAAACAAGACCATCGCCGTGACCGGAGCCAGCGGCATGCTGGGCCCGTACCTGTGCCGCGCGCTGATCGCGTCCGGCGCCAAGGTGCGCGGCGTCGTGCGGAACCCGCGCAAGGCCGCGTTTCTCGAGCCCGAGGGTGTGACGCTCGCGACCGCCGATCTGATGAACCGCGACGCGCTCACCGCGGCGTTTCGTGGCTGCGACGGCGTCGTGTCGAATGCTGCGCTCTATCGCGTGTTCAACCAGAGCTGGAAGGCGAACTACCGCCCGAACAAAGAGGGCACCGAGAACGTGTACGAAGCGGCGGCGGCTGCGAGCGCAGCGCGGGTCGTGCAGATCAGCACGTTCGGTGTGTATCGCTGGCACTTAGGGAAGCCCGCGATCAACGACGACTCGCCCACGCTCGACGGCTCCCGCAAGCAAGGCGGCGCCTATCGCGCGACCAAGCAGCTCAGCGAAGCGCTGGCGTTCGAGCTCAGCAAGCAGCGCGGTTTGCAGACGACAGCGGTGCGACCCGCAGCGATCTACGGCGCGCGCGACCACAACTTGATTCCGTATATTCGGATGTACTTCCGGTTGCCGATCGTGCTCATGCCCAAGTTCTGGTTTCCGTTCGTGTATGCGGGTGACATCGCGAACGCAGTGGTCGGCGCCTTCAACAACGACGCGTCCGCGGGTCGTGCCTATCTGACGGCGGGTCGCACGGCCACGGTCTACGAGTTCGCGCAGGCGTGGAAAGAGGCGAGCGGCAAGAGCAACCTGGTGCTGCCGATCCCGCTCGGTATCGGCATGCACGTCGACTGCAGTCGCGCGGAGCGCGAGCTGGGCTTTAGCAACCGCTCGTATGTGGACGGCCTGCGCGAGACGTTCGAGGCGGATGCTCGGTATCGGGCGGAAGGCGTAGAGTAGGGCGATGAGCACCGCGGATCTCTCCCTCGTGCAGCCTGCGGCCAGCGTTGCTCGTCTATCGATTTCCGTCCGAAATCCGTCGACCGGCGCAGTGCTCGCAGAGGTCCCGCAACACTCGCGTGACGAGGTCGCCGAGGCGCTGACGCGTGCGCGCGCGGCGCAGCCCGCCTGGGCGGCGCTGTCGTTTCGCGAGCGAGCCGACGCGCTGCGTAGGCTGGCGCGGCGCATTCGTGACGATCAGCGTCTGCTGGAAACTCTGGTCGCGGAGAGCGGCAAGCCGAGCTACGAGGCCGAGATCTTCGAGATCCTGTACACGCTCGAGCTCACGCGCTTCTACACGGGCAGCGTGGGCCGACGCGCGCTGGCGGACGATCTGCGTAGCCCGGGTCTGTTTCCGAACAAGCGCGCGCGCGTCGTGTACCACCCGCGCGGGGTCGTCGGCGTGATCGGCCCGTGGAACTGGCCCCTGCTGAACAACTTCGCGGACGCGGTGGCGCCGTTGATCTGCGGCAACGCCGTGTTGCTCAAGCCTTCGGAGTGGACTCCGCTCACGTCGCTGCGCGTCGCGCAGCTCTGGAAGGACGAGGGCTTGCCGGAGGCTGTGTTCCAAGTGGTCACGGGCGATGCGCAAGTTGGCAAGCAGCTCGTAGAGACCTGCGACATGATCTTCTTCACAGGCAGTCAGCGTGCCGGCAAGCTCGTCGCGCAAGCTGCAGGTGGGCGGCTGATTCCGGCGGTCCTCGAGCTCGGCGGCAAGTCCGCGATGATCGTGCTCGCAGACGCCGATCTCGAGCGTGCGGCGCGCGCAGCCGTCTGGAGCGGCTTCGCGCACAGCGGGCAGGTCTGCATTCGTACCGAGCGCGTGTTCGTGGAGAGCGGCGTGGCGGATGCGTTCCTCGGGCTCTGTGAGAAAGAAGTGAAGCGCCTGCGCCACGGCGCACAGGACGACCCGCAGGTGTTCGACGTCGGCACGATGACGTTTCCGCCTCAGATGGTGCACGCGGAAGAGCAGATCGAAGATGCCATCGATCGCGGTGGGCGCCTGCTCTCGGGCGGCAAGCGTGGCCTTTCGCTTGGCAACTTCTTCGAGCCCACGATCATCGCGGACGCCACGCTCGATATGAAGGTCATGCACGAGGAAACGTTCGGCCCGGTGCTGCCGATCATGCGCGTGCGCGACGCCGAGGAGGCGCTGCGCTTGACCAACGAGAGCGCGCTGGGTCTATCGGGCAGCATCTGGTCGCGCGACGAAGCGCGGGCCCGTCAGCTGGCACGTCGCATCGAGTCGGGCAGCGTGTGCGTGAACGACGTGCTGTTCAACTACCTCTGCGTGGAAGCGCCGCTCGGTGGGATGAAGGCGAGCGGCCTCGGCTTGCGCCACGGCTCGGAGTCGCTGCACCAGTTCTGCCGCATTCAGACCATCCTCGAGGATCGGCCGTTCTTCGCGCCGATCTCGAAGCTGGTCGCGCAGCTGTTGGGCTTTCCGTACCAGCGCCGGATGCTCGCGCTGGTACGGCGTGTGATGAAGCTGCGGTACTGAGCTTGTTACGCAGCGTGCGGGAGCCGAGCGCTGTCGTGCGCTGCACTTGACCGAGCTGCGCGCGCATCCACGTCGAGCCTGCGGAAGAACCACGGCAAAATGCCCTTGGGGCCGACGATGCCGAGCGCAGCAACTGCGGCGAACACAGCGAGGCCGACCAGGGTGCCCAGCTGATGCATGAGCAGGCTCGCGACGATCGCCGAGCCGAGCACGGCGCCGAAGATCACAGTCAGCATCAGCGAGGTGTACTCGACGCTGGAGCTCTGCTCGCTGCGCGGAATGCCCGCCACGCGATAGCCCTCGCTGGCCCAGCTGAGCATCATCGAGGTCAGCACGGGGATCAGCACGAGGCCCATCGCGCCCAGCGTGATCGCCACGCTCGAGGTGAGCCAGGTCGTGATGTGCGCGGGTGTCCAGCTTTCGAACGTGGCGCGATCTTCCGAGAAGAAGCGCTGGTAGCCGCGGCCGTCCCAGCCGTGCACGAGGATGATGAACATGCCGAAGTAACCGAGCAGTGACTGCAGGAACGCCAGGTAGTCTCTGCGCGCTTTGATCAGCTTGTACGTGGCCCAGAAGCCGAGCACGCCTTGCGTGACGTTCGTAATCGCGAACAGGGCGACCAACCAGCCGGGCATGGTCTTGTCTCCGGCCTGCATCGTTTCCCAGTTCGTGTGTTGCCAGACGAGATAGAGCCCCGACGGACCGAACAGCGTCGCGAGGTACATCAGGTTCTTCGTGAAGTACGGGTTGGCAAACCAGCCGCCCTCCGTCTTCTCCGGCTCGAACTTCTGGAGCTGCTTCTTCGCGGCGAATGCGAAGCCTGCCCCGATGCCGTAGGACCAAAATACATCGACTTGAACCATGACCGTCTCCCTTGGTGATCGCGGAATGATGTGTCATTCCGTTTGTTGGCAAAAAAATTAGGACCCGATGCCCCCGAAGATCATCTCGACCAGCGTCTTGAGCCAGCGCCGCTTGGCTGTGGCCTTGTCGGCCGAGCGCACGACACGGCGACCGCCTTCGAAGATCAGCGCGTTGATTGCGAGCGCCGCCACCGACGTGTCGAGATCGGCGCGCAGGAAGCCCTTGCTCTTGCCGTTGATCAAGTACGTCTCGGTCACTTCACCCGAGAGCTCCCAGACGCGTTGGATCTTCTCGTCGAGCTCGGGCGAGATGCCCATGGCTTCGTAGAACAAAAGGCGGGGGATCGCGGGATCCGAGTCGAGCAGGTCGAGCATGCCACTGCCGATGCGTTCCACCTGACCGCGGTACTCGGCGAGCGTGTTCGTGGCTTTTGGGTCCTCGCTCGCGATCACCTTCGCGACGCGCAGGAGCGCGCTGTTCATCACCTGCTCGAAGATATCGTGCTTGTTGGTGAAGTAGCGATAGAACGTGCCGTGACCCATGCCGAGCACTTGCGCGACGTCGGCCACGGTGGTGTCGCGGTAGCCCTTCTCGGAGAACACCTTGTACGCGGCGTCCAGGATCTGGGAGCGGCGCAGCTCGGCGCGTTCGTTGGATTCTTGGGGCTTGCTCGGTTTCTTGGTGACGGTCATGGGGCGACTACGAGATCGGTCGGGCCTGCTTCGGTGATGCCCCAGGGTACCGTGAAGCTCGTGGCTGCCGAAAGGTCGACCACGATCACGACGTGATCACTCGGTACTGCGAGCAGCACGCGGCCTTGCGAATCGAGCGAGGCGCCGTACGCGCCGAAGATCGCGCCTTTGCCCAGGTCGATGGTTTGTACGATCTCGGCTTTGTTGCCGCTGCCGAGCTTGAGCTCCTGCAGCTGGTTCTTTCCGTTGCTCGTGATCGGAACCACGATCGAGTTGCGCTCCGCGACCGCCAACGCGGGATACGCGATCGGCGCTGCAGCGTCCCGCACGTCTTCGAGCACGACGGGCTTACTCGGGTCGTTCACGTCGACGATCGTGTGCCCGCCCTGCGAGCCGAAGATCGGATTCGGCGCGTTGACCACGTAGGCGGTCTTGGTGCCGGGGAAGAACGCCACACCGGCCGCGTCGCCGGTCAGCACGACGGGCGGTGACAGCGTGGCTTTCAGGTCGGAGGTTCCGAACGTCCGCACATTGCCCGTGGATGAGTACGAGAAGATGCCGACCGTGCCGGTCTCATCGAGCGCGAGCTCTTCGGAGTACGGGCCGACCGCGACCTGCTCCACCAGGCTCTTCTTCGCGATGTCGACCACACTGACGTTGTTCGTGGAGAAGTGGCTGACGAACGCGCGCTTGCCGTCGTGCGTGATCGCGATGCCCATCGGGTTGGCACCCGTGTCGAGCGTGCCCACGACCTTGCGGGTCGCGAGATCGAGGAAGAGCAGCGTGCCGGGATCGTTCGGCACGGTCTGCGAAGCGCCGAGCAAGATGCTCGCACCTTGGATGCTGAAGAAGCCAGCTGACAGCGAGACCAGCGCGAGCTTTCCGTCGGGCGTGATCGACGCGTCGAGTGGGCCGGCTTTGTACATACGGAGGTCGATCGTCGCGACCTCCGCGTCTTTGCGCGTCGCGCCGCTCTTCAGCTTGGCGACGTCGAGCAGCGTCAGCGTGTGATGCAGGAAGTCACAGCTCAGGCCGAGCTCCACGCCGGCTGGACTGCCGCTCTTCTTCCCTGCGCAGGCTGACACCGAGCAAACGCTGAAAATGACTAGCGAAAATAGCGCGAGATGGAGCTTGGACCGGGGCTTCATTTGTCCAAGAATGACACGTCATTCCGTGGAGATCAAGCCCAGGCGAGGCATCCCTCAGGGTCAGGACTCATCCCTGGAAGGACGACCGAACTGGCCGGAAGGGACCGCAACCGCGGTGTGAGAGCTATCCGATATCCGAGTCAGGTCGCGCTGCCGGCTTCGAGCGGCAGTTGGTTGATCGTGATCTCCACCTGCGTCATCAGCTTGTGGATCGGGCACTTCAGCACGGCGTCGTGGATCTTCTGCTTCTCGTCGTCGCTGAGTGCGCCTTCGAACGACAGCTTCACGGTGAGCAGGTACTTGCCCTGGCGCTCCTGCGAGTCGTCGCGCTCCACCTCGGCGATCACGGTATCGAGGG
>JADGRF010000035.1 GCA_017881055.1 Sandaracinaceae bacterium | reverse complement strand
CGGGCGCCTGGCGCGGCAAGGTGAGCATTTGGTTCGGTAGCGCGACCAGCGTCGTGGCAGCGTCCGACGTCACGATCGACGGACCTGACGGCATCGGTGGCGAGTTCGGGTATTGAGTCAACGCCAGTCGCCAGGCTCGAGCAGTCGTCGGAACCACGCGCCCGCGTCGTCTTGGCGCACGAATTCTCCGTACAGCGGCGGGGGCGTGCTCACGAAATGTTCTCCGAGCGCGTGGGCTAGCTCTTCGTAGGCCGCGAGGCTCGCGAAGTGATTCAGATCGCCGAGCGTCGGCGCGTCGCCTGCGACGATCCGCAAGCCGCCATGCTCGCGGGACACCTTCACCGGCTCGACGAACGTGTGCGAGAGCAGCGTGTTCGCATCGAGCGCGTTGGCTTCGAGCCATGGAGCGCCCACGTAGTTCAGCCAGCTCACGCCTGGCAACTTGTCGCGCACCAACCACGGCATGCGCTCGCGGTCCTGCATGTCGAGACCGAGGTAACGCTTGGCCCAGCCGTGCGCGGCGGTGAATGCACTGCCCTTGAGCGCCGTGTTGTAGCGCAGCGCGTAGCCGCCGATCGCGGCGTAAATCGGCCCCAGAGAAAACACGGCGTCTGCGAGCTGCATGAGCAACGCCGGATCGAAGTGTGCGGGCAACGTCAGCTCGAGCAGCGAGCTTCGCAGCACGCGTTGTTCATCCACCTCGACGTAACGGAAGCCGGTGCTCTCACTCGTCACGTCGTCGCTCAGCACGAGCTCGAAACCATGGCGAATCTTGCCAAGCCAATCGACGCTGAACGCGTCGCTGACTTCGTGCAGCGTCGTGTCGGTGACACGATTCCAGCGATCGAGCCGCGAGGTCGTATACCAGAGCAAGAATTCTCGCGGCGCGAGCCGCAGGAAGTGTTGCAGCGCTTGGACCGCGCCGGTTTGCGCCCAGTGCATCGAGTCGGCGAGATAGAACGTGATGCCAAGCTCGATGTTGGCGACGTGCACGCTCGGGTCGTCCTCCAACACGTATTCGGTCGGGACTGGCTGATTGGGGTCTGCGACGGCGTGGGACATGGAGAGGGTTCCGAACGAGGCCGAGCCCCGTGATTCATCACATTTTTCTTGGCCCACGTCACTCTTGGTCGGGGCCCGCTTCGCGCTATGCTAGGAGCATGCGCCGTCGCATCAGGTCAGGGGTCACGGTCGTGCTCATGCTCGTGTCGGGACTCTTCGGAAGCCTGCCGAGTGCGCGGGCCGACGCGCCGATCGTAGTGCTCGTCACGGATACCGCCGGAACGGCCGTCGCTGTCGACAAGCTGCGCGCCGACTTGGGGGCGAAGCTCGGCATTCGCTTGGTGCTCGCGCGCGAGGCGTCCGTGGAAGCACGACATCCGGTCGCGCTGCTCTCGATCTCCGTCGACAAGAGCAGCGTGGTCAGCGTGCTGTACTGGGATCGCAACGGCGAGCCCGACTTTCTGTCAGCGCCAGCGCCCGCTGCCGCCGATCGACTCGACACGGTGATCGCGACCTTGTCGGCAGCGCTCTTGCGCAAGCACATCGACGCGCTCTCGCAAGCGACGGCAGATCGCGCGCCGTTTGACGATGAAGGTGCGCCGGTCTTACTCGACGCAAAGGACGTGTTAGCGGCGCTGTCGACTTTGGGTATCGTCCGACACCGCACTGCGGTGCTTCGGATAGAGGACTTCTGAGCCGCAGTCATGCGGGTCCTGCCCGGAACGGCCGCTTCGCGCAGAACTTCGGGAAGGCTCCGCTGCCGACGCTGCGGAATGACTCGCCATCGGCGGAATAGACCACGCGGTCTTCCGCTGCGATCAGCAGCTCCTTGCGCGCTTCGATGGCCCTCGTCAGGACCTTGGGCTTGATAACTTCGATCTTGTTCGTCTTGCCGTCGAGCTTGAGCAGGCCCGCTTGTTCACCGCCGAGCCAGAGCTCGCCGGCGAACTTCGCGACACCGTCGAGAGGGCCGTTCCAGCGCGCGCGCTCGACGAAGCCGCTCGATGAGCCGTCGAACAGCACGCCGCCTTGGTCCGTCACATAGATCTCGTCAGGCTCTTGCACCCACACACTCGCGAGGGAGCTGGCCGCGCGCAACCCGGTCTGGTGCCACGCGTGACCGTCCCAGCGAAACACGGTCTTCTGGCCGACGCCGTAGATGCAGTCGGGAGCACAGCCGTGCATGTGCAGCAGCCACGCCGGCGCATCGGGCAGCTTCGTCCACGTTTTGCCGTCGAAGAAGCGAATCTTGCCCGGTCGATCCGGCGCACCGCCGAATGCGTAAACATGCTGGTCGTCGAGACCCCAGATGCTGGTCAAGGCGCAGCCGGCATCCTCTTGCGAGATGAGCTTGTACACTCGCTTGTCACGATCGATCTCGCCGATGACCAGTTCGCCGTCGGCGCTCGTGACGTAGATGCGACCCGCTGGCGATTGCCACAGGCCGTTGATGAATGTCGGCCAGCTGCACACGGAGCTGAATGAGTCGGCCCGCGTGTAGAACAGCCACGACTCGACCTCGTCGCTGCGAAATGCCTCTTCGTCACGGTAGCGGTAACCGAGCGAGACATTGTCGTCGATCGTCAAGCCGCTGGTGTGCACGATCTTGTAGGTGAGCTCGTTGTCGTCAGCCATGCGTCACTCCGTGTTGTTTTCTGTTTGCGTGGCGTCTTGAGCCGTGGGTGTCAGCGGCTTGCCCTTCACCTGCGCCTCGCCGCGGCACGCGTCCACGTCGACGTCTTCGGCCGCCTTCAACTCTTGTTTCGCCTGCGCATGCTCTGCATGCGCGGCCGCTTGTTCCTCGCGCGCCTGCGCGAGCTGTTTCTCCGCACTCTTGCCCTTCTGACCCTCGAGTGCGGCCACTTTCGCGTCCGAGGCTGCAGCTTTCGCTTTCGCTTGGTCGGTCGCATCTTTCTTCGCATCTCGCGCTTTTCCGGCCATCGCCTTCCATTGCGCGTCGACGTACGACTCGATGCACTCGGCGGCCTTCTTGGCGTTCTCTTTGTACTTCGCGTCGATCGCTTTCTTGAACTCGGCATCGCTCTTTTTCGCGGCGGCGGCGATCTTCGGGTCTTTCGAATTCAGCGCGACGATGGCGGCGTAGCGCTTGTCTTTGGCTACTTGCGTGACGTCCTGGTCGTCGTTCATTCCCCAGTCGAGCGACGCATCGATCGCTTTGCGCGTGGCCCCGCGCTCGCGCTCGGCGCCGATCTTCTTGCCCGGTCCGGGATCGCCTCGCAGGTCTCGACGCGTCTGTCGATCTTGCGTCAACACGGCGCCGTGTTGCGTCTTCGGGTTGAACGCGTTGCCGGCGTGCGGCATGCACGGCGCTTCATTCATGTCGTAGAACGAGCAGTGAGCCGTGGTTGGGTCATCGCGCTTCGCTTGGTGGCGGGAGTTCTCGGCGATGTGACCCGATTGACATTCCGCGACCCATCTCTCGTGCACGCGCGGGTCTTTGGCTTGATCCGCGAGCGAAGCTTGTCCGCTGACGGTTGCACCTTCCGTGTCGGCCTTGGCCTTTCCGATTCGATCCTTGATTTCCGTATACGTACCGAAGTCGTCGGGCGTGTAGCCGCAGGCCGCGAGCGCTTTCACGCACGCTGCAGAACGCACCGTTCCCGCAGCCGCTGCCGCGAGGAACATCGTCGGTGTCTGGGCTAGTCCTGGCATGCGCTCGCTGCGCTTTGCGGGCTCACGTCGAGTTCATCATGCCCGGCATGAAGCTCACCACCTGCGGCGCGCCTTCAATCAACACTACAGGCACGCCCACCAAGGGAAACGTGGTGCCTTTGATCTTGTGGCTGATGATGTCCATGCCCACGCCGGCTTCGTTGCCGGAGCACATCATGGTCTTTCCCTTGAGCGTGAGCAGCTTCTTTCCGCCTCCGCCCTCTGCCGTCTTGTCCGTACCTTCGGCCAACATGCCCGTGTCGCCGTTGATCGGGTAGGGCATCGGCAGCGGGCTCGGAGCGGCCGGGGTGATGCACATGTTTGGTGCCATCCCCATCACGGTGTGTTTCGACTTTTCGGTGGCCATGTCTTGGCCGACGGCTTCGAGCTTGCTCATGATCGACTCCTAGTTGAGCTTGATGGTCTTGCCGAAGATGCGCGTGAGCAGTCGACCGCGCACGATCACTTCATCGCCAAAAAATTCGGACGCTCGCTCGCGCAGGCGCAAAAAGGAGTGCGGCGTTTGAATCAGCGCCTCTTCGGCGTGCAGCACGAGCTTTTTTACGCGGGCTTCGAGGTTGCCCTTGTGGTCGATCTCGAGCGTGCGTGCGGTCATGAGCACGCCGACGATGCAGGCGGCGCCACCGCTGGTGTCGAGTACCACGCGCGAGCCGCGTTCTCTTGCAGCTTCGAGCAACAGTGGGTCCACGCTGACGTCGATTTCCGCCCAGCTCGCCAGCGCGCCGACGCGTACCAGCGCTCGCGTGCGAGCTGCGTCGAGCTCTTGCACCACGCCGAGCAGCACGGGCGCTTGCGTGTAGACCACGCGCGGCGCCGGTTCGTGCGGTGCTGCCGTGTCGAGCTTGCGTGCGGTGTTGTCTGTCATGATCTTGTCTCCTGTTTCACTCAGCCGGGACCAATGTCCACGGGGTCGAGCTCGATCTCGTTGCCTTCGATGTCGATCTTTTGGATGCCTGAAAATACGATGCCGCTGCCGTCGATTACGATCTTTGCCATACCGCAGATCAGCGCGATGCTGGTCTTGCCATGCAACTTGAGTGATTGCACCTTGAGTCGGGTGTTGGTCTTGCCGCTCAGCGTGTGGCTCCCGCCAATGGTCTGCTCAAGCGCGCCAGCGATGTCGATCGAGGCCGCTGCCCCGGCGTCGATGGTGATGCCACTTTGGGCTTTGACTGTATAGACCCCGACGTTCTCGGTTTTCGCGGCGCCGGTGCTCTCGCTGCGACCGCCCTTGATCGCTTCGATACGCGCCGCGCCGATCGTTTCGGTACGATTGCCACCGTAGCCCTGCGCGATGCTCTGTGCGCTGCTGATCGCAACCAACGCGCCGATGTTCTCGCTGACGTTACCGGTGACGCTCATGGTCAAGTTGCCAGTGCCGGTCGCGGCTGCTGCACCGCCGCCATCAGCTGCACCACTCGCTCCAGCGCCGGCGCGCACGGCGGCACTGATCTTCGGGCCAAGCTCTGCGCTTGCGGCGGCCGCCGCCATCGACGTCGCGGTGTCGACATCGATTGACGCGTGCAGATCCGCGAGCGCGCCGATCGAGCCTGCGAGGGCGGTGCCGTGTGGGTCGCCGCCCGAGAGCAGTCCAGCCGCGGGCCCCGCGAGCTTGGCCGCGCCGCCCAGACTCTCCCGCGCTGCCGCGAGCGCTGGCATCAGCGGCCCGAGCGCGCTCGCACCCATGCGCTTGGCTGCGGTCGCGGCTGCACCCACCGCGCCTTGAATCGCCGTGCTCGTCAGTAGCGAGATCAACGCGGCGCTCGGCGAGCCGACCTGAATGCTCTCCGCGGCACCGACGCTGAGGGTGTAGTTGCCGGCGGTTTGCTCGGTGGAGTTGCCTGTGATCTTGGTCGTGCGGTTCGCACCGATGTCCAAGTCTTGGTCGTGGGCGACGCTCGCCGAGAGCGTGGACTCGAAGCTCTCGGTTTCGTTCGCACCGATCGTGACGCTGCGGTTCATGCCCACGCCGCGCTGGGCTTTGTGCTCGACCTGGACGGTCTTGTCGTTCGCGATGACGACGTTCAAGTCGTGCTGGGCGTGAAGCTCGAACAGCTCGGCGCCCGCGCGATCGTCGAAGCGCAGCAAGTTGTAACCGGCGCCGCCGATCGTGTCGGAACGCATGGTCGACACGGTCTTTTCGGCCGGCAAGCTGACCGGCGGTGGAAAGAAGGCGTTGTACAAACGGCCGAGGCAAACAGGCCTGTCGGGATTGCCATCGACGAAGTCGATCAAGACTTCCCAACCGATGCGCGGCATCGCCATCGAGCCTGTGGTGTGGCCCTGCGCCACGGGAATGGGTTTGCTACTGTTCTCGTCGAGCTTGCCTTCGCGATCCCAATGGAACTGAACGGTGACGCGGCCGTGCTCGTCGAACGACACCTCTTGGCCTGCGGGCCCCGTGACGCGCGCCGTCTGGACGCCTGCGATGCGTGGCCTCGGCGTGAGTCGCTCGGGTCGAAACGGCATCGCCAACGGTTGCAGCTCGAGGTCGATGTTGCAGACGGCGCTGCGAGTGTCTGCGTCCCCGGCGCGGTTAGCGGTGGCCCGAAACACGATCTCGGTGCGTACGGCGCGTACGAAGAAGTCACCGTCATCGCTGGTCGGATGGCCATCGATCGTGACGCGCTTGCCGGCGGTGGCGCCCAAGGCGTTGCTACGGACGCGCGTGGCGTTTGCGGCGCCGCGCGCTTCGTCGGCGCGTATGCGCGCGAGTAGCTTCTGATGTGCGGGGTCGACACAGCCGCTCGGATATTCGTAGTGCTCGCGACCGAAAGCACTTGTGATCAGCTCATGCGCGCTCAGTGGCGTGCTTGGGCGCAGCGGATGGCAGTCACGCAACGTGACGCTGTTGACGTGTGCGCGCGCCGAGACCGCGAGCTCGCGCGCGCACAAGCGCCCTTGGAGGCCGCCCACGAAATCGAACGGCAAGTACCCCGGCTCCATCGGATCGGCGTTCGAGCTCTGATCGGCGATCACCAGGACATGTCCGTCCGGCGCGTGATCGAAGTAGAAGTAGATGCCTTCTTCCTCGAACAAGCGACCGATGAAGGCCCACTCGGACTCGTCGTGTTGCACGCAGTAGTCGCGCTCGGGGTAGGCGCCCGTGCGCGCGTCGTAGGCGCCGTCCGGAATCTTGGCGTCGCGGAAGATCTTCTCTGCGATCTCGACGACGCTGAGCTTCTGGAAGATTCGAAAGCCGCGCCGCAATGCGAGCAAGCTCATGCGCGGCCGCAGCGTGATGCGATAGCTGTACAGGTCCAGCACTCGCGCGTCCTCGAGCGCGAGCACTTCGATTCCGGCGATCATGCCGTGGATGTTGCGCGAGCCGTGCGGACCTTCGAGCGTCAGCAACGCGGCGGACGCGCGCAGCGCATCGAGCTCGAGGTCTTTGGCTTGGAAATCGATGATGTACTCGAAGCCGCGGCTGACTTCTTCGAAACCACGCACGGCTTCGACTCGCACCTGGCCGGTGTAGTCGGCGAGGCTGAGCGTGGCCTGCATGCGTGCGTCTGTGTCGGTCGCCATCAGTTGGTCTTGTGCGTGAGCTGCTTGAATGCCTTGGAGTTTTCGATCGTGATCTTGTCGGCCTTGATGCGAATCTCGCCCGTCTTCTTGAGCGTGAACGACACGTCGCCGGCAACGAACGTGAGCTGGTCTTCAGCCGTGAACGTGATGTTCTCCGCTTCGATGGTCGCTTCGCCGGCCACTTGCACGCTGAGCTTGTCGCCCGCGGTATCGCTCCTGTCCTTGCTGGTCGTGATTTCTTGGCTCGCGACTTTTTCCGCATAAGCGGCGCCCGCGCTGATGCCGACGTTCTTGGCCGAGATCAGCTTGAGGGCGGCCACGTTCTCGATTCGCGAGCCAGACACGGTGCTGCTCGTGCTCTTGACCACTGTCTCTGCCCAGGCGGCGCCTACCTTTGTTTGCGAGCTCCCCACGACCTTGCGCGTGAAGCCATCGATCACGACCACGTTTTGCAGCGCGCTCACGGTGCGCGTGAGCGTGCCCGCGACATTTTCGATTTGATCGCCGCCGATCGTGGCGTTGCGTGCCGCACCGATGGTGAGAGATTGATTTCCGCCCACGCCTTCGTCGTGGTTGCCGCCAATGTCGACAGTCTGCATCGCCCCGACGTGCTGCTTGCGATTGCCACCGACGTTGACCTGGCACGCGTCTTTCACAGACAGCGTCGCGTCGGCACCGATCTCTTGCGTCTCGTTCTTGCCGACGGTCCAGGTCATCGCGTTCTCGACGCGTAGCGACAAGTCGAACGAGGCGTTCATCAGCATCTCTTCCGCACCCGCGCTGTCGCCGAAGCGCAGCTCGTTTGCGCCCGCTCCGCTTTCGGTCGTGGCGGACTGCAGCGAGCTGGTGGTCGACTTGTCTGCGCCGTACGGCAGCGGCGCTTCTTCGTTGTAGAGATGGCCGGTCACGTACGGGCGGTCGAGATCGCCCAGCTCGTCGCCGACCAACACCTCGAAACCGACCCGCGGAATGATCATCGAGCCCGAGAGCTGTGGCTGACCGACGCGCACGAATGCGGAGCTGCGGTCGTCCATCGTGCCGGAGCGATCCCACGGGAAGCGAACCTTGATGCGGCCCAATGCGTCGCCATGCAGCTCTTGACCGGTGGGACCACTCACGAACGCGCGCTGCGTGCCGTACGTATGCGGCGCGCAAGGTGCGTGCTCGGGACGAAACGGTGTGCCCTTCGGAATCGCAACGAAGCGATTGCGGTACGCGGCGCCCACCTTGGGATCGTGCACGTGACCTTCATGCTCGACGCCGGTGATCAGCAGCTCGCAGCCCAGGCCGGCGCGCAGCTCGCTCTCCAGTTTCACGTGTCGTCCAGGCTCGAGGTGTGGCCAAAAGCTGGTGCCTTCGAGCTGCCGGCCGCGCTCGTTCAAGCGCTCGAGCGTGCGTTGCGCTCGCATGTCGAGCTCCAGGTTGCCACCCGGATGTTGATACACCTCACGGCTGGGTGCGGGGGGGTTCGGGGCGTGCGCATCCGGGCTGCGCGACGGGTTCTTGAAATCGTAGTCGCGCAACATCACGCCGTCGGGCGTGCCGGCGTAGCGCTCTTGCAGGTCCACCACCGTGTCGAAGCGCAGATCGCTGCGGCGCCTGTCGACCAAGGTGTCGAGTCCATCGACGGCAAGCGAAGCAGACGCATCTTCGAACAGGATCACGCGCTCTTCTTCCGCGTCGTTCTGGATCGCGAACGCAATGCCTTCTTCGAAGAGCAAGCGGCGCAGAAAGTCGTAGTCGCTCTCGCCGAGCTGCGTCACCGCATCGTGGGTGGGTCCGTCGCTGACGTGGATGTCTTCTTCCGGCACGCCGATGCCGCCCGCCGCGAGCACGCGTTTGATCACCTCGAGCAGCGAGATCTCGTGAAACGGCCCAGCGGACGTGGCCGAGCGCGAATCGCGACCGAGCGAGAGCTGCAGCAGGCGCGGAACGATCTGCACCTCGAGCCTGCACACGCGCTCGTCGACCGGCGTGAGCGTCGCGCTCCAGATGACGCCGTGAAAAGCGCGCTCCGGGTGGCCTTCGAAGCGAACGAACACGGCGGCTTTGCGTCCCAGGAGCGCATCGGGATGCAGCCGCGGGCACAGCGCCTGCGCGTCGATCCGGTAGCATTCCGAGAGTTGTTCCTGCGCGCGGAACGACAGAAACGACAGCGACGCAGGCGGGATGCCGTCGATCTGCAGCTCGAGCTTCGGTGATTCGCGTTCGCGGTCTGCCATGGCTACTTGTACGAGATCTTGCCCTTGATCGAGAGCATCGGTCCTGCCTTCGCGCCGAAGCTCGACCCGCTGAGCTTGAGTGCCCCGCCCTTGAGCACGAGCTTCGTGTCGCCACCGTCGAGCTCTGCGCCGTCGGTCGCTTCGACCGACACCTTCTTGCCCGCCATGGCAAAGTTTCCCGTGATCTTTTCAGTGAGCTTGCCGCCGACCTTGATGCTGATGGCTTTCTTGGCGGTCAGCGACATGCCCGCTTTGCTGTCGTACGTGGTCGCGCCCGCGCTCAACAGTTTCGCGGCGCCCGACGATTCTCCGAAGGAGCCCCGCGTCTTGATGATGAACGCGCCGCCGATGTGCAGTGCCTTGTTGCCGGCGACCGCTTCGCTCACGGCTTCGGCTGCGGTGAGCGCAAGCGCCGCGCCTACCGTCTGCGCGTGATTCGCGCCGAAGGTCTCGGACATCGACACTGCACGCACACTCTGCGCCGCGCCGATCGTCTCGTCGCGATTGCCGTTGACGTTCGTGCTGTAAATGGCGTTCACGCTCAGGGATTCGATTGCGCCAATGGTCACTGTCTTGTTCGCGCCGGTCGAGCGCGTCTCGTTGCCCTTCACCGTGATGTCCTGGTTGATCGCGATGTCGACGCTTTCGTCGATGCCCACGTTGCAGTCGAGCGTCTCGTGGAAAGTCTCCGCGAGGTCCACGGCAATTTTCTCGCTGGCGTCGTTGCCGACCCCCAGCAAGAAATCGCGCTGAGCGTGCATCGCGAAGGCTTGTCCACCGCTGGCATCTTGCAAGCGCAGCTCGTTGGTGCCGCCGCCGCCGGGGGAAGACGAGGACTGCAGCGCCGCTTGGCTCAAGTTCGCGGGCAGCTCGTAGGGCGGCAGGGTCTCGTGGTTGTAGTGTTTTTGCAGCACCACAGGACGGTCCGGATCGGCGTCGATGAATCCGACGGCCATCTCCCAACCGATGCGGGGGAGGAACATGCTGCCGCTCAAGTTTTGTTGTTGCACGCGCACGAAGCAGCTTGCTTTGTCGTCGAGCGCGCCTTCGCGATCCCAGTACATGTGCAGCTTCACGCGTCCGAGCTCATCGACGTGGATCTCGTCGCCTGCGCTCGTGATGACAGCGCTCTCCGTGCCGAACACCTTGGGCTTTGGCAGCAGCTTCGGACGAAACAGCGTGTCGTCGTGTGTGGCGCGAAAGCGTGTGAAGAATGCGAAGTCACGCGCGTCGGCGTTCGCTCCCTGGCCGCGCTCGTCGTAGACGTGGGTGCAGCCTAGGATCAGAAAACCGCGATTGAGAAAGCCGGGGCGCGCCCCATCGAGCGTAAAACGCCGTCCCGGCGCGAAGCCCACGTGATTGGTGCGACCGGTCAGTAGATATTGCTCGACGCGCTCGGCATGCAGGCGATCGTCGGCGTGGCGACCGCCGTCGGTCGGATCGCTGAAGCCGCCGGGATACTCGTAGTGAAACAAGCCAAGCGAGCCTGCGCTCTTGGCCGTGGCTTCCACCGGCTTGTCCGGGCTCATCAGATCCCAGTCACGCATCAGGTACGCATCGCGCACGACTTGGGTACGAAAGCTGAGCTGGCTGACGAGGTCGCGAGTGGCTGCGCGCGTTTGGTCGGTGTGCAACAGCTCGGGCTCCACCGCAGCATGCACCTTGGCGCTGTCGGCGAAGTGCATGTGGTGGCCGAGCTCGTCGTGCTCGAACCAGAAGAAGATGCCTTCTTCTGCCAGCAGACGAGCCACGAATGCGAGCTCGCTCTCCTTGTATTGTGTGCAGTACTCACGCGGGAGATATGCGGGATGCTCGGTGCGCCATTCGAAGTGGTCTTCTGGCAAGCCGGCGTCGCGCATCACGTGCTTGACGATGGACGGCACATTCTCACCCTGGAAGATGCGGCTGCGGACGCGATGCGCGAGCGCATGGACCTGGGGCAGCAACCGGACCTGATAGTGGTGTACGCCGTGACGGTGCTCGCCGAGATAGCGCGCGTCCTCGATCACACCGTGGAAGACGCGCGTCAGTGTTTGCTCGTCGAACAGCCGCACGCTGCCGGCGGTCCAGAGCAACGCGGACAGATCGAGGTCGGCGTCGGCCGCTTCGAACAACACCTCCGCCTTGAATGTTTCGGAGAGCGCCTCGCGTATCTCGAAGCGCACCGCACGCAGGTCGAGCGCTGGCGCATCGAGCGACAGCTGGCAGCGCAATCTCCCCACGTCAGACCCCCTCGGTGATGCTCGACGCTAGTACGCCCCCGCGATCTTCGCCAACGCTAGCAGCGAACATCAAGCACGTTTCGGCGCGCGGGTCGCCCCGGCTGAACGCTTCGGCCGCGATGGCCAGGGCCGTGGGCAGGCTGGCGGCGCCCAAGTCGCCCATCGCCATCGGCAAGAACTCCATCGGAATCTCGCCCTTCACGACGTCCCGCACGAAACGCGGAAAAGCGAGCTGCAGTTCGTGGGCGCGATAGTCTTCGTTGGTTACGTCACCGAGGATCCAGTCCAGTGTGCGGCGTTCCTCGTGCAAACGGTCGCGGATTGGCAGCAGCGTGCGCGTGAGTCCCAGACCCATGTTGGGAACACGCAGACCCATGCGACACGGTTCCTCGCCGAGTGAGACCGTTTCGACGCGACACAACGCGGGCAGGCCGGCGGCTCGCAGTGCGGAGCTGCGGGCGATCAGGGCAAAGCTCGCCGCTTCTCCCGGGATGATGGCGTCGAGCGAGCCGTTGCAGAACACGCGCTGCTCGAGCATCAAGCGATCCATCACATCGGGGTCGTAATAGGTATCGACACCTCCGACGACTGCCACGTCGATCGTGTTGGCCTCGAGCGCCGCCAGCGTGCCCATGAGCGTCATCGCGCCTGCCGCGTGGCCACGCGGGTAGACGTCGACCTGCGGCGCCAGGCCATGCTGCGCGAAGACGTGTTGCGCGTGACCCTGCAGCTGCCGGCGTTCGTGGTCGAAACGCCTGACAGGGTCGTGCCCGTCCATGCGCTCCGGCAACGCGATGGCGCATGCGGCTCTCACGCCCGTTCCGAATGCCGCCACCAGCTGCGCGACCAACGGCGCCAGTGTTCGAT
This sequence comes from Sandaracinaceae bacterium, assembly GCA_017881055.1. Classification (GTDB taxonomy): domain Bacteria; phylum Myxococcota_A; class Polyangia; order Polyangiales; family JAFGIB01; genus JADGRF01. The sequence goes on along the minus strand of JADGRF010000035.1, from coordinate 2,346 downwards.
CGAGCAACACCAGCATACGCACGCCACCGAAGCTCGTCGGCACGAGCGTCGGCACGAAGGCCAGGGTGGCGCGCTCGCCGTTCGGCAGACGAAACGGTGATTCGCCATAGCCCGTAAGCTCGGCCCGTCGCGACGCCCAGGTCTCGTACGCCGAGAAGCCGAGCGCGTTGACGGCCGTCGCCGCCCCGAGCACGAGCTGGCCGCCATGTCGGCCGCCAAAATGCCGATGCGCCTTCATGTCAGCACCTGCCGCTCGTGAACCTGGATCGCGCGCGTCTCGTGGGCGCGCCCGAGCAGGGGCACGTGACTACGCCACACGAGCTCGAATGCGAGGTCGTTCGGCTCGAGCAGCAACGTGTCCAGCAGCGCGCGATGCTCGATCAGCTCGCCATCGACCTCGGCGCCGACGAAAAAAGACAGCTTCGGCAAGTTGAAGCGCAGCGCACCCTGCTCGCACACGTTGTACAAGCTGACTTCTTCGCCGCCGCGCAAGTAACCCGGATAGATCAGCTCCGGGGGCGCGATCTGGTTGTGCCGGTCGTCGAAGTCCAGTGGTGCGAGTGGCAAGCGTTCGCGCAACCACGTGTCGTCATGCGTGCCGGCGTAGGCCTTGCGCGGCGCCCAGTGATGCATGATGGGCGCGACCCCGGCCGGCGGCGGTCGCGACTTCTCGTTCGTGATCGGGTGCAGCGGGTCCTCCACGTTGGGCAGCGGGTGATGCACCAGCGTCGCCGGATCGGCCACGAAACCGCGCCCGACCGGATTGCGCGACTCTTCGAGCAAGCGGCCCGTGCTGCTGTCGCGCCCGCCGAAAGCCAGCTCCCACTTGAGAGGCATGCTCTCGAATGGTTGCGGCGGTGTCGCTGACAGGCCGAGCGCGCTCTTGTACCAAACGCGCGTTCCGAACACACGCAGCGCGCGCTCGATGACGCCCACGCGCACCAAGACGTCCAACACGGTGTGCGGTTTCTTGTGCGGCGCCATCGCGTCGGCTTTCACCACGACGTCAGTCGCCGGCTTGAAAAAACACAGGTCGCTCGACAGCTTGATCGAGCTGGCTTCGGGCGCCGATTCGTCCCACAGCTCGTCGGCGAGTCGCACCTCGCCACTCGAGCGTCGCACGAGTCCGGCGACGCTCACGCTGAAGCGCTGCTTGATGACCACGAGCACGTTCACGCCGCCGTCCATGCCGACCGCAAAGCTGGTGTGTACGCGGGCCTCGGTGCGTTGGCGCAGGGCTGGTAGCTTCATGGCGTCATCTCTCGAGCATGCTCTGCCAAGGGGTGTGCGCCAGATTCGCACGTGCGGCCAGCTCGGCGAGCGCACGCACCTGCGGCCACTGCGCGAGCACGAAAGCGTGCGTGTCCAGGCGACCCGTGACGCCGAACCGCGCGCGTAGCTCGAGATGCGCGCGCTCACGATCGCAGCGCACGGCACGCGCGTCGGTGATTTCCCAGAGGTCATGTGCGATCACGAAAGGACGACCATGACGGTAACGTCGCTCCGGTTGGGCTCGTGCTTCGTTGCGCAGCCAATAGCTGCGCCAAACCTGTGCATCGAGCGTGAGCTCGCTGGGCCGCGAGGGCTCGCGGTAGTTCGGTAGGAAGGGCACGTGCTTGGGCGCTCCCGTCAGATCGGGCTCGGGCTCGGCATCGGTCAGCGCGGCCCCGGTGATGCGTTGCAGCGCTTCGGCAGCGGCCGGTTTCTGTGCGTCGTCACCGCTGTCGAGCACGCTCACGAGCTCGGGCACGTGTGTCACGTCGCCGTACCAACCGCGCGCGGAAAGACACGTCGGGGCATCGCTCTTGCTCAGCGCATTGCGCGCGCGCGTTCCACCTGCCACAGCGCATACGATCGCGGCATCGCCATGCGCGCCGCGGCCCTGCTCGGTCAGCTCGTATGCATGCGCCAGCGCACGCGCCTCGCCACGCAACGCCGCCGCATGCAGTGCATGACGAGCCGTCGCGTGATCGTCGTGCTGCATCAGGCGCTGGACGGCCGCCGCTTCGACGGGCACTTCGCAGTGCCTCAGCGCACGAGCCGCGGCGCGCTGGCTACGCACGTCGTCGTCTTCGCTGGCTCGCGCGAGCGCCGCGGATTGCAACTGACGCGTGCGACCAAGAACCTCGATGGCCAGCGCGCGTTGGGCACCAAGTGGGGCTTCCAGCCATGCCGTCAGCAGTTTTGCGATGCCTGGATGAGGCGCGAGCGATAGCGCGTCGCTCACGGCGACCAGCATCGGTGCGCGCTCCAAGTCGATCACGCGCAACAGGCGCGCAAGCTCGCCCAAGCTGTCGTCGCCGCGCAAGCTGCCGATCACGAACAGGATCGCCAGCGTCAGCTCCG
>JADGRF010000251.1 GCA_017881055.1 Sandaracinaceae bacterium | reverse complement strand
CTTAACAGGTCGGCCCGGCTTGGGTGCCTGCCTCTGCAGCGGTGTAGGGTTGCCCTCATACGCTGCGAGGCGCATCGAGGTGGGGAGGCAGGAAATGTCTGGGTCCGGCATGGCTCGTTGCGTCCGGAGAGCGGGTCCGAGCTTGTCGCGCAGGGCTGGCCGCTTGGTGGTGCTCCTTGCCCTGTGTATGTGCGTGTTCGGTGGGCTGACAGGCGTGGCGTCCGCCGAGCTGAACGTCAGCGGCACGTGGGACGCGGTGTACCACTGTGAGCATGGCTGGTGCGCCGGCCAAGACTTTCCGAGCAAGGGAGAGGTGTGGGTCCAGGCGCCGGGGTCGAACCAGGTGTTCACACCTACGGGGGCGCTCGTTGGCACGCTGAACGGGAACCAGCTCGAGACGCACGGCGGTCAGGCAGGCGGATACGAGTACGACGTGGTGCGGAACTTCTCAGCCGATGGCAACTCGTGGACCGGTCCGTTGTCTGACAGCAACGGAAGCAGCGGCACGGACACGGGCGTGAGGGTTTCCAAGCCGGCGCCAACGGCCACGCAGGTCAGCTGCACGTACATCGTGCTGACCGCGCAGGACCAGTGCACCGCGACGGTCGGCGACGCCGGCGCGACGCCGACCACGCCGACCGGCACCGTCACGTTCTCGACGAGCGACGGTGGCGGGTTCGCGCTTGGCGCCACCTGCAACCTTGCCGCGTCGCAGACGTCGCCGAGCACCGCGTTCTGCACGGTCACCTACACGCCGCCGGGCGGCGGAGCGCTCCCCAACATCAAGGCGAGCTACGCGGGCGATAGCGCCCACAGCGCGAGCGCGGGCACCACGCAGTACGGCCTTCCGACGAATGTCCAGTGCGCCGCAGGCGACGCGGTCGGCCCTCCGTGCTTCGGCGCCTACCCGACCGAGCGCGCGCCGCAGGTCTGCGCGGATGGCACGGCCTCCGCGGCCTGTAAGGGAGTCGACCTCACGACGTCGGACACGACGGTCAAAGCCGATGGGTCCTCGTCGGTCGGGATCTCGTGCGGCGGCGGCGCGAGCGCTGCGGCATTCGATGCCCTGCGCGACGTGCTGCTCAACATGTGCACGGTCAGCGTGGACCTCCTGAACGGCGGCGATCTCGATCAGGCGCTGGTTGACGAGCTGCTGCCCGGGGCGCCCGACGGTCCACCGCGCGATGCCGCGCTCAACGCCTACAACGACGTGCTCACCACAATGGCTGCAAGCCAGAACAGCATCGCCGCGGCGCTCGCGGCGATGGAGCGCTCGACCGCAGGCCTGAACGGCGCCGAGGTCCCCCAGGCGCTCCGTGACGAGATGGACCGCCTCGTGCAGATGACCACGGCACTGACGCAGATCCAGGCGGACTGGGCCGACTGCGCGAAGGCGACGATCCGAGCGATTCGCTCCACAGCGTCGGCGGGCGGATGCGCCGGAGCGGCCGCCGCAACAGCGACCGTCGAGAGCCAGCTTCAGACGCTCGCAGACTCGATGGCGGGCACGGTTCTGCAGGCCGGCCAAGTCAACTCGCCCGAATTGCGCGCCGCGCTCCAGCAGCTTGCAGCTGAGCGGACAGCCACGACCGCCCGCGTCAGCGCCGCGCTCAAGGCGCGGAGCGACCTGGCGAAGAGCATCATCGGCAACATCAAGGGCTTCATGGTCACCGGCCATGCGAGCGCGACGCAAGCCGCGGCCAAACGCACGAAGCCACCCCGGCTCACGCGCGCCGCGCGCAGGCTCGCGCGGCGGCTCACGCTCGGCGCCGGAACAGTGGTCCTCAGCCCCGGTCACCGCACGACGCTCAACCTCAACTCCCGCAGCGCGCTCAGGGCACCCCTCCATACGCGCCCCGGGAGGACCGTGCACCTCATGCTCCGCGCCCACGTGGTCCGCCACGGGGCGACGAAAACACTGACCCGCAGACTCACGATCCATCTGAAGCGCTGAACCCGGTCGGCACCTGTGCAGGGACGGCAGGACGCGCGACTGGCAAGCGACGGTAGCTCGAACGCAAGAGCGACAAGCGCGCTCGCCGCTCCTGGCGAGCCGGCCCCCGCGACTGGCTGAGAGTCGCTGTCCATGCGGAGCAGTCGTGTCGCTTGTCGTCCAAAGCGGCCGTGGGTTTGCGAGCTGCGTCGTGCCTCGTTTTGCCACGACAGCAGCATGGTGGGGCCAGGCACCTTGCTCCGCCAACGATCCAGGTCGTGCGGACTAGCGACGTAGCTCTGCTTGTAGCCGGGTTGCGAGGCGGACGGCGGCATCGATCTCGACTTGGCGGATCGAGACGCTCTCGACGCTGAGCCCGAATGGAACACCAACGCGCCGGCAGAATGCGATCAACTCGACGGCCGTAGCAACGGCTTGATCGTAGGACGCGTCGAGCGTGTCATCCGCGTGGCGCAGTTCGTTCTCGATCCAGCGCGGCACATCGACACCGAGCCACTGAACGAACTCCAGCGTGTTCACCGAGCCGCAGACCGAGAACGTGAAGACGATCGGTGCTGGCTTGACGTCACGAGCGGCACACTCGTAGTGATAATCGGAGACCAAGTTCTTCGCGGCATTGACGTCATAGACGATCTGGGTGACAAAGAACGAGCAACCTGCGGCCTGCTTCGCCAGAAGACGGAGGTGCTCCCCGTGCCCGCGCGCGTGCCGCTCTGGG